>DATAXV010000125.1:0-6266 GCA_036272915.1 Candidatus Dormiibacterota bacterium | reverse complement strand
GCCGCTGCCGGGCCCCGGCCAACTCGACTTCGGCACTGTCGATGGCCGCGATAGCCCAACTCAGTCCACTGACGCTATGAAATCCGCCGTCGGGACCCAGCCACTGTCAGGCGGGCACGCCTCGTGAAAGATCTGGGCTAGTCGCCGTCTCTGGTCCACCGTGGACCAGTCGTCGACGTCGCGTTCCGAGGAGAAGAGATACGTCGGATTGTCATGTCCGTGCTCGTCTGGGGCACGCTCGCCAGGGTGGTCCATCTCATTGCCATCGGGGTCCTCCATGGCAACCCGTGGGTGGACCGCCGTACACCCGTGCCGGCGAGCGGACGCCGCCGTCAGGCGCAGGCCCTCGCGGCCGAGATACCTGGTGCCGCAGTTCCTCGGAACGCAGGTCGAGGTCTACATCATCGCCATTGGCTATCTGTGGCTCCAGCCGCGGGCCGGTCTGCCCGCGCTGGAAGCGGGCCTGCTGCTCGGCCTGCTCTTGGCGGCGGTGCGCGTCTACGCTCGGGTCCTGGAAGATGTGGATTCAGTCGACATACCCGCGATCCCTGATCGCTGTCGAGCCCGTCAACGGTCAAACGGGCACCCTCGTGATCACGCTCTCACTGCAGTTCCTCAGCCGCGCATGACGGGCCGGCGGAGCCGCTGCCGGACTGGGCCCTGGTCGTCTCGGCCCTTGTCGCCGGAGGGGAGGTCCACGGGTACGGGCTGCAGCGGATGGTCCACGACCGTGGTTCCCGTTTCTGGACGAGCGTCAGGCGCTCGTCGATCTACGGCGCGCTCACTCTGCTGGAACGGCGGCGATGCATCGTGGCTCGCGTCGAGTCGGCGGAGGGCCCCGCTCGGAAGATGTGCGGAATCACCGATCGAGGACGCGAGCTGCTCCAGTCGGAGGGGATGTCGCACCTGGCGATGCCGGCGAACCCCCATCACGCGCTCGACCTGGGGCCTACGCGCTGCAGTTCCTCGGCATGGAGGAGCGGAACTCGGCACTACGGCGATGCATGGCTCACATGCGGGCGAGGGAGGCGTTTCTCAAAGAGCGTCTCGCGCGGTGCGAGGAGCGCGGCTGGCGCTGCCCGCGCTGAACTTCGAGCGCCCGCTGGTGACGCTGCAGACGGAGATGCGCTGGGTCGAAGAGCTGGCGGGCCGGCTCACCTTGGTCAGGGCGGAGACCGCCGGCGGCGCCAGTACATCTGCAAGGACCCCGACTATCGAACGCGACACGAGCCGAAGGGAGGATCCGAGGGCTGAGCCGCGTCTCCGGCGCAGCCGTCGGGTTCCCGACAGTCCCACCTCCCGCTGGCCACGGATCGATCGTGGAGGAAGTGCCGTTCATAGGGTGTGACCGATGAGCCTGGCACCGCGCTCCGCCATGAGTCACGCGAATCTCCTTTCTCCCGCATCGGCCTGGTCCCTCGGTCGGAGCTCGAAGAGCGGGTGGCGTCGAGCCTCTTCGGTGTACTCGTCGAGCGTGTCATCGATGCGGATCCGCAACGTCAGAAGGACGCCGATGGGTGGCCTGAAGCGCGGCCCGAGCAGTGCACCGACGACGCGTGACCGCGGGAACCGCTGGAGGGCTCGCTGCAGCACAGCTCCAGCTTCCTCCGGCTCGAGCTCGATGGCCTGGACCGGTGCGCCCCGGCCCCCGGGATGCGTGACTGTCGCCTCGCCATTCGCCCGAAGGTTGGCGACCCAGCCGGTCTCGCCGTATGACGCCTGCACGAACGAGCGACCGCCGAGCTCGAGGATGCCCAGCGGTACCGATCGAATCCTGCCTGACCGCCGGCCCCGCATCGCCAGGAGCACGTTCGGGGCACCGGTCGGGAGGCCCGCCGGGATCAGCCTGCGGGCGATGGGATTGGCCAGGCGCAGAAACCGCCCGGCCGCCCGGTTCCGAAGATCGAGCTTGGGGGACGCGAGATGTTGACTCATAAACTGAACACGAACCAGAGTCGCCGGATGTGACGGCGAGGATCGGTCGGCCACGGTGTCACATTCGACGGCCCCGGTTCGTGTTTCCCTCATGACGACCTCGAACAGGGCGACGGCGTGACGCGACGTGACTGGCTCGCGGAGGAGTTCGAGCGACACCGAGGCCACCTGCGCGCGGTTGCCTACCGCATGCTCGGATCGGTGTCCGAGGCCGAGGACGCCGTGCAGGAGGCCTGGCTGCGGCTCGATCGAAGCGACCCGGGCGGGACCGATGACCTTCGGGGCTGGCTGACCGTGGTGGTGGGCCGGATCTGCCTGGATGCCCTGCGCAGGCGGAAGGCGCGCAGGGAGCAGCTGGCGGGCTCCTGGCTTCCGGAGCCCGTCATTCGCGACGCGTCCGACCCGGACCCGGAGGGGGACGTGGTCATGGCCGACTCGGTCGGGCTGGCCCTGCTGGTGGTCCTCGAGTCGCTGACCCCGCCGGAGCGGCTCGCGTTCGTGCTCCACGACGTCTTCGGCATGCCGTTCGGGGAGATCGCTGCGGTGGTGGAGCGCTCACCCGCGGCGACCCGACAGCTAGCGAGCAGGGCCCGGCGACGGGTCAGGGCGGAGGCGCCGGAGCCGGATGCCGACCTCGCGGTCCAGCGAGGCGTGGTCGACGCCTTCCTCGCCGCCGCACGCGGGGGCGACTTCGAGGCGCTCCTCCAGGTGTTGGACCCGAACGTCGTCCTCCGTTTCGACGGCGGCCCGAACGCACCTCGACCGTTCGCGCGACCGCCGATCGTCGGTGCCGAGGCGGTGGCCAACGTGTCGAGGAACTTCCGGGATGCCGGAGCCAGGGTCGAGTCGGTGACCGTCAACGGGGCCGCTGGTCTGCTTGTCCGGTACCCGGCGCGGGCTCTCCTCGGGGCCTTCACGGTGGCCAACGGGCGGATCGTCGAAATCGACCTGATCGCCGACCCGGACAAGCTGCGCGGGCTGTCGCCCGACTGATCCTTCGCATCGTTGAGGCTCAGCGGAGGCGTGGTCCCGTCGGTCGGCTCCCGAATGACGGATCGAGCTCTGCATCTACCTGGTCGTGGTCGGAGGCGGGGAGGCCGCCGAAGGGATTGGGGCCTACTCGAGGTGAGCCGATCGCACTGGTGAGAGAACGAGCCAGAGCAAGGCCAGCGAGGTGCCCGCGGCGCCGACGATCAGTGGCGCTCGGAGTCCCGCCATCTGACCGAGGACACCCCCGACGACCGCGCCGAGCGCCTCCAGCCCACTCCAAGCGATGCCCATGGTGCCGTTGACGCGGCCCTGCAACGAGTTCGGGATGTGGACCTGGAGAAGGCTGACGCTGTTTATCAGCCAGACCGTCACCCCCACGCCGACGGCGAACTCTGCGAGGGTCAGCACGCTGACGGCGAGAGCCTCGGGCCCTCCGGCGAAGGGGATGAGCAGCTCGCCAGCGGTCGCCAGCGCAATTCCACAGATCAGCGTCGGGCCCGCGGTCAGCCGTGCCTCCAGCCGGCGTGCCAGGAGGGCGCCTGCCAGGCCGCCGACACCGCATGCGGCGAAGATCAGGCCCAGCGCCAGCGCGTCCAGATGCAGGTCCCGCGTCACGTAGAGGACGTAGACGGCGAAGATGACGCCGTCGAAGAGATTGAAGATCGCGGAGGTCCCGGCCACGGCCCGGGGCAGAGGATCGGCCGCCACATAGCGGAGGCCCTCTCCGATCGAAGCGATCACCGATCCACCGCCTCCCTCCCCGCTGGGACGGGAGGGGGCCGGCTCCTCGATCCGGATCCAGGCGAGGGACAGCGCCGAGGCGAGGAACGAGCAAGCGTCGACCGCGATCGCAAGAGGGCCGGTGACCAGCTGGACAAGGGCGCCGCCCAGTGCCGGTCCCGCCGTCTGCGCCGCCGACGAGCTCAGCCGTAGGCGGGCGTTGGCGTCGACGAGGTCGTCCCTTCGCACGAGCGTGGGCAGGTAGGCCGGATAGGCGGCGCCGAACATGGTGGTAGCCGCGCCGGTGACGATGAAGACGGCGAAGAGCTGGGCCAGGTCGAGTACACCGAGCAGGGCCGCGACCGGGATCGTGGCCAGGGCCAGGCCGCGGACGAGGTCGGCCGCGATGAGCAGAGGCCGCCTCCGCGCGCGGTCCGCCCAGGCGCCGGCGCCGAGCCCGACGACAACGCCGGGGACGACCTCCGCACCGCGCAGCAGCCCCATCTGCACTGACGTGACGTGGAGCGTGAGGGCGGCTACCAGCGGCCCTGCGACGAGCGTGATCTGCGATCCCACCGACGAGGCTGTCTGTCCGGCCCACAGCTTGTTGAAGTCCCACCGCCGCCACAGCGGTCCCCCTCGGGTGGCGGGGGTCATGAGGCGCGCCCGTCGAGCAGCCGCTCGACCTGCTCCTCGCGTCGCCGCTCAACGTCGGCGACCCCCTGCCGCCTGGCCAGCTGGACGTACCGATACGCCAGCCGCGGACTGCGGTACCCGGCGAAGTCGGCGATCTCCCTCGCGCTCCGGCCGGCACGCGCCAGGTCGATGAGGCGCAGGTGACGCAGGGCGGCGGACGAGAATCCGGGTACACCCGAGCGGAGGGCGAGCTGCCGCGTCACCTTCGCCCATGTCCAGACCGTGATCGGCGCGTCAGCGTTGCGCCGTGACTCCGATGTGAACAGGCGCGAGGGCGAACGTCGCGGCCCGAGGTAATCATCGACCCGCGCCGCGACGGTGGCGGGGATGAGGATCACGCGGACGACCCCGGGGGCCGACAGCCTCAGCCTCCCTTGCCGCAATTCGCTCTTGGACACCTCAATGCGGCAGAGGTCCTCCCGACGCAGAGCGCCGACGTAGGCAAGGGCCACCATCAGGCGGGTCCGCACCGGCTCAGAGGTGGCCGCTGCCAGCACGCTCGACCACTCGCTCTCGCTGGGCAGCCAGGGGGGCGCCGGCGCGGGGCTCCTGTCGGGAGTTGGCCTCCCGGCCACGGGAAGACCGCCGGCGAGGGGGTTGTCGACGCGCTCGCGCCGTTCCACCACGCAGGCATAGAAGAGGCGGATGGCGACGTACCGCTGGCGGATCGCCGCGCCACCTAAACCTGCCGCATGCAGCTCCTGGAAGTAGCGGGCGAGCTGCGCGGTGCTGGCCAGGTGCGGATTGAGCCGCAGCTCGCGACAGCGCGCGAGGTACCGCTCCACGGCCCGCGAGTAGGCGTCGACCGTCGCGGCGGATAGGGCGGAGTCGGCCTGCCGCTCTAGCCAGTCACGGGCAGCCGGGAGTGTCGCCGCGATCGGAAGCTGATCCCACCGGATTAAAGGAGACATTCCACGTATCTACAGCCTAGCCGATATTCCACGTAATTACCGATTCGGCGAGGCGAGCAGATAGGTGGCGAAGGCTCTGCGATCGCGAGGAGACGGCGGTCGAGACCTGTGCTCGCGGGTTCCCCGGATGCGTTCTGCGGCGTTGAGCAGGGTCCGAGCCCGCCTGGAGTTGACCTAATTGGCCGTGATGGCGCAGTGATTCGTCCGAGGGGCGGGTGGCTCAGAGAAAGGTGATCTACGCCGGCACCAGCAACTTCGCCGGCTGGCGCATCGCCTCTGCGGCCGAGGCGGCCAGGCGGCGCAACTTCCTTGGCCCGGTCAGCAAGCAGTCCGCCTACAACCTGATGGAGCGCACCGTGGAGCTTGAGGTCCTTCCGGCCGCTGGCTTCTACGGTCTCCTGCTCCCTTGGAGCCCCGCCTTGCAAGCGGTCTGCTCGCCGGCTCCAGACGCGAACTCGACGGCGGTCGGCACGGGAGCCAGAGCGCATTGCCCGGCCATGGCGCGCGAACGAACCAAGTCGAGCGGTCGCGGGCCTCGCTGGGCGGTTCTGGCGCTGGCCTGGCCGCTCTCTCGGCCGGGGGTGACCGCCCCAGTCATCGGACGTTGGACGCTCGGGCACCTCTCCGGCTCACTGCCGGCGGTCGAGTTCGAAGTCGCCGACGAGATCAGCTCCCAGCTGGATGCCCTGTTCCGCGGGCCAGCCGGCCCCGCCCCGGAGGCCTACACCTGGTGAGAGAGGTGTTGGACCAGGTGCCGCGTGATCGCCAGGCCTGTCGCCGACTCAGTGCGTCGTCTCAGGACTTCCTCGATGGCCGCCGTCAGGGTCACTTGGAAGTACCGAAAGCGAGTCCGCTGCGCGCAGCGCGGCAGAGTCCGTGTCGGGGGGTGTCATGAACGGGGATATAGCGTCGCCGACTGCCGGCACGTGGAGCGCGAGTTCGACGCGTTACGCAGACTCGCCTGGCGTCGAGGTCACCGTTGAGGAGGTCGACGGGGCGCCGGGATGGGGCTGC
>DATAXV010000124.1:0-12138 GCA_036272915.1 Candidatus Dormiibacterota bacterium | reverse complement strand
ATCAGCACCACCGGGATGGCGGGATCGAGGAGGGGGCGGAACGCGGACTCCGTCTCCGAGGCGGGGGAGATGAGGACGCCGGCCGCGCGCTCCTCGGCCATCAGCTCCAGGCAGCGCCGCTCGCGGTCGGTGTCCTCGTCCGAGTTGAGGAGGATGACGGCGAAGCCCTCCTGCTCGGCGCGGTCCTGGACGCCGCGGATGAGCGCGGTGAAGAAGGGGTTCTGGATGTCGCTGATGACCAGGCCCCAGACCCGGGTCGAGCGTCGCCGGAGGTTGCGGGCGACGGCGTCGCGGCGGTAGCCGAGGCGGGCGATCGCCTCGAGGACGCGCTCGCGGCGCGCCGGGTCGACCTGGGGCTGGTGGTTGAGCACCCGGGAGACGGTCGCCACCGACACCCCGGCCGCCTCCGCCACCTCCCTCACCGTGGGCGCCCGGCGCGGAGCCGGGGGCGCGGTCCGATCAGAGGCCATCGCGCCGTCCGGGCCTCATCGTGCCGACCTCCTTCCCATGACCCGCTCACCGTAGCGCGGCGCGGTGCCCCGGGGAGGGGGTCGGAGCCGGATCGAGCCGGCCGCGCGTTCGCCGGCGGAGCCGTTCACCCGCGGCCGGCGGCCCGGCCCTATGGTGGTGTGACGGCGGTCTCGCCCGCGCCGGAGGGAGCCGGACCGGCCGCCGGGATCTGATGGAGTGGCCGCGGGCCGGGGGCGTCGCGGTGTTCAGGGAGGCAGCATGTCGGAACCGATTCGAATCGCCCTGGTCGGCCTCGACCACTGGTACTCGGCGTTCCCCGTCGCCGACGAGGCGGCACGGCACCCCGAGGTCGAGCTCTGCGGGATCGCTCACGACGACCGCGACCGGGCCGGCGAGCTCGCCCGCCGGGTCGGCGTGGAGCGGGTCGAGCAGGAGCCGATGGCCCTGGTCGAGGACCCGGCGGTGGAGGCGGTGATCAGCTTCATCGACTGCCGCCGCAACCCGGACGTCGTCATCGCCGCCGCCGAACGGGGCAAGCACGTGCTCTCGATCAAGCCCGTGGCCAGGACCCTGGAGGAGGCCACCCGCGTGCGTGACGCGGTGCGGAAGGCCGGCATCCACTTCCTGCCCGCGGAATCGCGGCCGCGCCTCTCAACCTACCAGCGCCAGCTCCGAGCCTGGTTCGACGAGGGGCGCTTCGGCAAGCTGATATCGGCGCAGGCCTCGCTCTGGGCGGGCATCCCCCAGCAGTGGCACGACGACCCGACCCCGGGCTGGTTCACCGATCCCGAGCGCGCCCCCCGGCGGCGGCTGGATCGACCACAGCATCTACCAGATCGACCTCCTTCGCGCGCTGCTCGGCGAGGAGGTGGTCGAGACCTCGGGCCGGATCGCCAACCTCAAGCACCAGGACCTGCCGATGGAGGACTACGGCATCTCCACCCTGGCCTTCGAGGGCGGGGCGACGCGACCCTGGAGGACACGTGGACCAACCCCGGCGCCTTCCAGAGCGGGAACGTGCTGGTCGGCACCGAGGGCGCGGTGAGGCTGGACGTGGCCGCCCGCCGCCTGTCCGTGGCCGGCAACTTCGACGGCTTCAAGGGGTGGGTCGAGGTCGCCGCCCCGGTCTCGCACGTCGAGGGCCTCGACCACTTCGTCGATCTGATCAGGGGCCGGGCGGAGCCGGTGGCGGGTGTTGACGACGCCTGGCGCAACCTGGCCGTGACCCTGGCCTTCTACGAGGCGGCGCGGAGCCGCCGCCCAGTCGCTCCGGAGGTGCTGTCATGAGTGGAACCGTCCGTCTCGGCGTGCTCGGCGCGGGCATGATCGCCAGCGTCCAGTACGGCGTCCTCCCCAACCTGGGTCCGATCGGGGACCGCGTCGAGGTGGTGGCGATCGCCGACCCGGTCCTGGAGCGGGCGCAGGAGGTCGCCCAGAGGTTCGGCATCCCCAGGGCGGTGGCCGATCTCGACCACCTGCTCGAGGCCGACCTCGACGCCGTCCTCAACCTGACCCCGATCCCCTTTCACGGCGACACCTCGCGACGCATCCTCGAGTCCGGCCGGCACCTGGCCATGGAGAAGCCGATCGCGACCACCATCGAGGACGCCGACGCCATCGTCGAGGTGGCCCAGGCCAGGGGCCTGACAGTGGTCTGCTCCCCGCCCAACATGCTCTTCCCGGATCGTGCCGAGGCTCGCCGGCTGATCGCCGAGGGCGCGATCGGGCAGGTCTGCTTCGCCCGGGTCCGCTCCTCCCACGGAGGCCCCGCCTCGGGGGCATGGCCGATGGATCCGACCTGGTTCTACCAGCAGGGGTCGGGCCCGCTCTTCGACATGGGCGTGTACGGCATCCATGAGATCACCGGCATCCTCGGCCCGGCCCGCCGGGTCGTCGCCTTCTCCGGCATCACCGAGCCGGTCCGGACCGTCCGCGGCGGCCCCTTCAAGGGCAAGAAGATCGAGGTCACGGCCGACGACAACACGCTGCTCATGCTCGACTTCGGCGCCTCCGCCTACGCCGTCCTCGACGGGACCTTCAACGTCAATGCCAGCCGCAGCCCCAAGATCGAGGTCTTCGGCCGGGAGGGGACGCTCAACATCAACGAGCCCAGGGGCGGGTCGGTCCAGCCTCCGCTGGAGGTCTACCGGCTCGACGCCCTGCCCGGGCTGAGAGGCTGGGTCGCGCCCTCGCTCGACGAGCACCGGGCGGCGACCGCCCGGATCAGCGCGCTGCAGCGGGCGGTGCTCGTCGACCACCTGGTCGACTGCGTCCTCGACGGTGTCCCGCCGGTGCTCAGCGCCGAGCACGCCCGCCACGCTCTGGAGATCATGCTCAAGGCGTCCGAGTCGGCGCGCAGCGGCAAGGCGCTCGACCTCGAGACGACGTTCGCCACCGGCGCGCCCGACTGAGCGGGCGGGGAGGGGCGGTCCCGGAAATGCCCCTCCCCGTTCTCAGCCGGCGGCCTCCGCCTGCTCCCGGCGCTCGACCTCGCGCCGGCGGTTCTCGAGCGTGCTCAGGCTGAGCAGGTTGGGCATGCGGTCGAGGAAGAAGATCCCGTGCAGGTGGTCGATCTCGTGCTGCAGGACCCTGGCCACGTACCCCTCGTACCGCTGCTCGCGCCCGGTGCCGTCCGGATCCTGGTAGTCGACCTCGATCCACGTCGCCCTGGGCACCACGCCGATGAGCCCGGGGACGCTGAAGCACCCCTCCCAGTCGCGGTCGGACTCCTCCGAGGCGGCCGTGATCCGGGGGTTGACCATCGCCATCAGGGGCGATACCGGCCGGTCCGGGAAGTCCTCGTTCTGGCGCACCTCCACCACCAGCGCCTGCAGGGAGACGCCGATCTGGGGCGCCGCCAGCCCGGCCCCGTGGATCTCGGCGAGGATGTCCGCCAGACGGTCGACCAGCTCCTGGGCCTGGGTGAAGTCGATCACCGGCTGGGCCCGCCGGCGGAGGACGGGATCGCCGATCAGGACCAGGTCGGGGTGCGCGGCGTCCATCCCCGCAAGCCTACGCAGAGCGGTGGCGCTGGCCGGCCTCAGCGGCCGGCCAGCGCCGCCAGCAGGCGCTGGTTGTCCTCGCCCGAGCGGACGGTGATGCGCAGGTGTCCCGGCAGCTGGTGGTGGCGCGCGTAGTTGCGCACGACCATGCCCCTCGCCTCGAGGTGGTCGTACACCTCCTGCGCCTCCTCGGGACCGGCCCAGCGGGTGAGCAGGAAGTTGGTGGAGGAGGGCACCACGTCGGCGCCGAGCTCGGACAGCCCGGTGGTCATGGGCTCGCGCTGAGCGAGGATGCGGGCCACGTTCTGCCGCATCGAGGCCGGGTCGCGGAGCGCGGCCGCGCCGAGGCGGGCGGTGACCCGGCTGACGCTGTTGGGCGGCCGGACCCGGTTCATCAGCTCGACCACCTCCGGCTGCGCCATGCCCCAGCCGAGCCGCATCCCGGCCATGGCGAAGGCCTTGGACATGGTCCTGACCACGATCAGGTTGGGGTGCCGCGCGATCAGCGGGGCGACGGAGACGCCGGCGAACTCGGCGTAGGCCTCGTCGACGACGACCATGCAGCCGGTCTCGCCGATCAGCCGCTCCATATCGCCCGGCGACGTGAGCAGCGTGGTCGGGCTGGCCGGGTTGCAGTGCCAGAGGATCTTGGCGCCCTGGGAGGCGGCGATCAGGCCATCGATGTCGGGCGTCAGGTCGGGGTGGGTGGGCACGGTCCGGACCCGGGCGCCGAGCTGGCGGCTGCAGATCTCGTACATGGGATAGGTCGGCTGCGAGGTCACGACCAGGTCGTCGTCGTCGAGAAAGGTCTTGGTGATGATGTCCAGGACCTCGTCGGCGCCAGCGCCGACGACCAGGCAGTCCTCGCCGACCCCGCAGTAGCGGGCGATCAGCGGCGTCAGCTCCGCGTAGCCGGTGTCGAAGTAGTCCTGGGGCATGCGCTCGACGCGAGCCGCCGTCATCGCCGCGTCCCAGGCGGCGGGCGGGAAGGGGGAGGTGTTGAGGTCGAAGCGGCGGATCTCCTCGACGCGCAGATGATGCTTGGCCGCGACGGCCTCGGAGGAGAGCTCCCAGGCATAGGGTTCGAGGTCACGCACGATCTGACGGGCGAGGCGCTGAGGATCCATGGCCGGAGTGTAGCCAAGGAGGCCAGGGAGCCGGGACGGCCGCCCGCCGCGAGCGGCGATGATGGAGGTGGGGCATCCCCGACGCCGGCCACGACCGTGGCGGCGGACCCGAAGGCGGCAGAGAGTGCCACCGGCCCGGCGGCCGGAGGTGGAGGGCAGGCGATGGAGACGCAGCGCTACGAGCACCTCGGTCCCTACGGCGATCTGGTCGGCGAGGTGGCGGGCAGGGGACCGCTCCACCCGCGCCTGGCTCCGGGCCCCGAGTCGCAGCGCCTGATCCGCGGGCTCCTCGGCTTCGACGAGCGGCCCGAGGCTCCCCTCGACGTCCGGGTCGAGCGCACCTGGACCGAGCCGGGGCTGCGCGGCGAGGAGCTCTCCTGGAGCGTCGGCTACGGACCCCGCACCCGCGCCTGGCTGCTGCTCCCGCTCGACGCGGCCGGACCCGTGCCCGGCGTCGTCGCCCTCCACGACCACGGCGGCTTCAAGTTCCTGGGCAGGGAGAAGATCGCGGACGGGCCCGACGGCGCGGCGGCCGAGGTCGCCGGGCCACGCGAGGTCCACTACGGCGACCGCCCCTTCGCCAACGACCTGGCCCGGAGGGGCCTCGCCGTCCTCGTCCACGACGTCTTCCTCTGGGGAAGCCGGCGGTTCCCCGAGGAGGCGATGCCGGACCGCATCCGGGCCATGGGCGGCACCACGCTCGGGCTCGACGAGGTCGACCGCTACAACCTGATCGCCAGGCCCCACGAGGACCTGGTCGCCAAGTACTGCGCGGCGCTCGGCATCTCCCTGTCCGGGATCATCGCCCACGAGGACCGGATCGCCGTCTCCTATTTGAAGAGCCGGCCGGAGGTGAACGGCATCGTCGGCTGCGTCGGCCTCTCCGGGGGCGGCTGCCGGGCGGCGCTGCTGCAGGCGAGCTCGGACGACGTCTCGGCGACCGTCGTGGTCGGCATGATGAGCACCCAGGCGGCGCTGCTCGACCGCCACGTCGACAGCCACACCTGGATGTTCTTCCCTCCCGGGCTGGCCCGCCACGGGGACTGGCCCGACCTCGCCGCCTGCCGGGCGCCCTCGCCGCTGATGGTCCAGTACGACCTCGACGACGGACTCTTCCCGCAGGGAGGGATGAGGGATGCGCACCAGGTGATCGCGGCTCACTACGAGGCGGCCGGCGACGGCGCCGCCTACGTCGGCGAGTTCTACCCCGGTCCCCACAAGTTCGATCGGGCCATGCAGGCGGCCGCGTTCGACTGGCTGGGCGACCGGCTGGCCCGCGCCGGCGGCTGAAACCGGGAGCCTCCGTCGCGCGCCGGAGTGGGAGTACGCGGGCGCGAGGGGCAAGATGGGGGGATGGCGATCCGTCAGGCCACGATGGGGGACCTCCCCCTGGTCACCGACATCCTCTGCGAGGCGTTCAGCCAGGACCAGGTCGTCGACTGGATGGTCCGGCGGGACGGCAGGGAGCGGGCGCTCCGCCGGTTCTTCGAGATCACCTGCGGCGACCTCGCCCTCCGCCAGGGGGAGACCTACCTGGCCGACGACGGGGCCGCCGTCGCGGTCTGGACGCCGCCCGGCGGCTGGCACCTGCCGGTGTGGCGCCAGGCCCGCCGCCTTCTCGACTGGGGAGGCATCTTCGGCTGGGGCCGCTTCCAGACCGTGGCGCGGGGATCGGTCGGGCTCGAGGAGCACCATCCCCGTGACGCCCACTACTACCTGATGTTCCTCGGCGTCCGGCCCGCCCGGCAGGGACAGGGCCTGGGCGGGGCGCTCCTCTCCCACCAGCTGCGGCGCTGCGACCAGGAGGGTGCGGCGGCCTATCTGGAGAACTCGAACCAGCGCAACCTGCCGCTCTACGGCCGCCACGGGTTCGCCGTCACCGGCGAGCACCGGCTGGGCGAGGACGGCCCCCCGCTCTGGCTGATGTGGCGCCCGCCCGGGAGCTGAACCCCCTTCAGCCGGTGCCGGACCGCGCCGCGCAGTCCATCGCCGCATCCGCCGCCAGGGTCAGCGTGGACAGGTAGCGGGGGTCGTCGAAGCCCGGCCGCCAGGCGGTGCCGTGGAGCTCGTCGGAGACCGACACCAGCAGGGCCGCCGCCACCCCTCTGACCCTGGCCACGGCGAAGATGGCGGCCGCCTCCATCTCGACCACGGAGACGCCCGCCTGCCGGTGGCGCCGGATCGCGCCCATGGTCTCGCGGTAGGGGGCGTCGATGGTCCAGGCCCGTCCCTCGACGAGGTCCATGCCCCTCTCCATGGCGGCCGCGGCCAGCGCTTGGCTGAGCTCCGGGTCGGCGGCCACGCGCTCGCCGGCGGGCAGGTAGTGGTGCGAGGTCCCGTCCTCGCGCTCGGCCCCTTCCACCAGCACCGCGGTGCCCGTGATCAGGTCCTCACGCAGGCTGCCCGCCGACCCCACCATCAGGATCCGGCGCACGCCCCTGGCGATGGCCTGCTCCAGCGCCATCGCCGCGACCGGCGCGCCGACCCCGAAGCGGTTGACCGCGACCGGGGTGCTCTCGCAGACGCCGGCCTGAGGGAGCATCGGGTGGTGGGGCGACTCCGGGTCGAGACCCGCCCGGTCCAGCAGGCGCTCGTGCGCCGCGCGCTGAAAGGTCGCGACCAGGACCGGGGGCAGTTTCCACTCCTCGGCGGGGACGTCGAGCATCCGTCGCATGTTCTCGCTGGCCTCGGCGGGAGAGACGAGCGCGTCGCTGTGATCGAAGGGCCACCCCATCCCGCTCATTGTGAAGCCGTACTCCGAGAGGGCAAACCAGCTTTAATAGCCCGATGTGGTCATAGCTGTAATCGGTGGGCAGTGGGGGGACGAGGGCAAGGGCAAGATCATCGATCTGCTCTCGGAGAAATCGGACATGGTGATCAGAGCCCAGGGCGGCAACAACGCCGGGCATACCGTGGTCACCGCCGACGGCGAGTTCAAGTTCCAGCTGATGCCGAGCGGCATCCTCTACCCGCACGTGACCAGCGTCATCGGTCACGGCGTGGTCGTCGACCCCAGGGTCGTGCTCAAGGAGCTGGAGCAGCTGTGTGAGCAGGGCGTGGACAACGTGCACCTGGTCATCAGCGAGCGGGCGCACATGGTGATGAGCTATCACCCGGAGTTCGACCGCCTCGAGGAGCAGGCGCGCGGCGACGATCGCCTGGGTACGACCTGGCGTGGCATCGGCCCCGCCTACGCCGACAAGGTGCGGCGCATCGGATTTCGCATCGGCGATCTGCAGAAGGAGGCCTTCCTCCGCAAGAAGGTGCACTTCGTCGTCGGTCAGATCAAGAACCCGCAGATGGAGCAGGTGTACGGTGAGGCGTCGATCGACTGCGAGGAGCTGGTCACCGAGTACCTCGGCTACGCGAGGCGCCTCGATCCCTACATCCAGGACACCTTCCCGGTGGTCCAGGACGCGCTCGATCGGGGCGACCGGGTGCTGCTCGAGGGCGCTCAGGCGACGATGCTCGACCTCGACTACGGGACCTATCCCTACGTCACCAGCTCCAACCCGGTCTCGGCCGGCGCCTGCGTCGGGGCCGGCGTGCCTCCGACCAAGCTCGATCTCTGCCTGGTCGTCCTCAAGGCCTACACCACCCGGGTCGGCTACGGGCCCTTCCCGACCGAGCTCGAGAACGAGGTCGGCGACCAGATCCGGGAGCGCGGCAACGAGTTCGGCACCAACACCGGCCGGGCTCGCCGCATCGGCTGGTTCGACGGGCCGGTCGCCCGCTACGCGTCACGGGTCAACGGCGCCGGCGCCATCTCCCTGACCAAGCTCGACATCCTGGAAGAGCTGCCCGAGCTCCAGCTCTGCTCCGCCTACGAGTTCCGGGGCAAGCTGCACGACCACCCGATGGCGAACATCTCCTGGCTCAAGCACTGCCGCCCGGTCCTGGAGACGATGCCCGGCTGGGAGAGCCCGATCGGCGAGTGCCGAAGCTGGGAGCAACTGCCCGCCGCCTGCCGCGCCTACGTGGAGCGGGTCGAGGAGCTGTGCGAGGCGCCGGTCCGGCTGATCGGCGTCGGGCCCCGCCGGGATCAGTTCATCGTCCGGGGCGGTCCGCTGTTCTGATTCCAGCGGCTCCCGCCCTGGGCCGAGTTCCGCCGCCCGTCGCCGAGGCGGGCGCCTGAACCGGCCCGTCGCAGCGGCGGGAGCTCCGGCGGCGACATGCGGCGCGGAGGCAGGCGCTCGTCGGCTCCGGCCTGCCGGAGGCCGGAGGCGAGCTGGGCGATGACGTGCACCAGCTGGAGCAGGGCCGCGGCCAGCGCGACCGACTCGACCCCAAGACCGCGGGAGTGGAGGACCATGGCCAGGGCGCCGGCGGCGGCGCCGAGGACGAGGCGTCCCCACACCGGTGCCGGCGTCGAGGGGCGGCAGCCCAGGATCAGCGCCGCGACCAGCCAGGTCGGTCCCGATTCGAGGAAGAAGCCGACCGGCCACTGGTAGGCGAGAGCGAGAGCCGCCGAGCCGGCCAGGAAGCCGGCGGCGACGAGCAGGCTGACACTGCCGGCGTACCAGGACCAGGCCGCGGCCAGGAGGACGGCGAGGAGGCAGGTGGCGAACACCGGGCCCGGCACCTGGCCGGTGTAGAGCAGCGT
This sequence comes from Candidatus Dormiibacterota bacterium, assembly GCA_036272915.1. Lineage (GTDB taxonomy): Bacteria > Chloroflexota > Dormibacteria > Dormibacterales > Dormibacteraceae > DATAXV01. The sequence goes on along the minus strand of DATAXV010000124.1, from coordinate 2,935 downwards.
CGGGTCGGTCGCCGCGCCCGAACCGATCCGCTGCACCCACTGCGCGATCGGCTCCAGCGCCGGGGCGTGGCTGGCTGGGTCGATGTAGGCGGCCACCACCCTTCCGGCGGCGAGGTAGGCGGCCGCGTAGGCGAGGAGCCCCGGCTGCACCGCCGCCAGCGGCGCCAGGCGCGAGCGGACGAGCTCGAGGGCCACGGCCAGCAGGGCGACGAGAGCCACCACCGGCGGCCAGGCGCCGGGTCCGATCAGGACGGTGGCGACCAGCGCCGCCACCAGTGGTAGGAGCGAGGTCTGGGGCAGGACGGCGCGGGAGATGCCGACGCCGACGAGCCCGGCGACGAGCGCCACGACGAGGAGGATCAGGGCGCGTTCGCGGAACAGGATCAGCCCCGCCACCACCGGCGGCGCCAGGGCGAGCAGCGGAACCAGGCTCTCTGGTAGCGACGAGGGCTGCAAGAGGACCCCGGTAACGGGCTGAAGAAGGCCCTTGGCCCGACTCCCCAGCACTGACGCAGTCTAGCCCCTTCGCGCCATTCCCCGCCATCGACGCGTCGTAAGTGGCCCGGATCGGGCATAATCGTGCCGCACGTGTCGCTGTTTCGCCCACGCATCCTCGCGACCTCGTGCCTGCTCGCGCAGGTATTGCTGCTGGCGGTTCCGACCGCGGTCCGGGCGGCGCCCGCGACACCCGCGGCCGACACCTGGCAGCAGCTGGCGACGCCACCCTCGATCGGGACGGCCCCGATCTTCGCCCTCGCCGTCGATCCCGCCTCGGCCCAGACCCTGCTGGTGGGGACCGCGAGCGGCGACATCTACCGGTCACAGGACGGCGGCGGCGCCTGGGAGCGGGTCGCGTCCCACCTGGGCCAGGGCGTCCTCAGCCTCGCCTTCGTCTCGGGCACCGGGCACGCGGCGCTGGCCGGGACCAGGGGCGGCGGCATCTGGCGCAGCGCCGACGAGGGCGCGACCTGGCAGCAGGACGCCGGCACCGCCGGTCGCACCGTGCGCAGCCTCGACGCGACGACGACGCCGCTCGCCGCCGGCACCGAGACCGGCGTCCTCACCAGCACCGACGGGATCAGCTGGCATCCGGCGGGGCTGGCCGGCGTCGACGTCGCCGCGCTCGCCGTCCTTCCCGGGACCACCGCCGGCCTCGTCGCCGGAGGCGACAGCGAGCCGATCAACACCGCCCTGCCCCTCTACACCGAGCACGGATCGACGGCGTGGCACCGGGTCTCGGCGCTCCTCCAGGGGAGCAGCACCGTGGACGCGCTGTCGCCGGTCTCCGCCTCCCGGGGAGCCGAGGTGATGATGGGCACCGACGCCGGCGCCTTCTCCTCACGCGACGGAGGCGCCTCGTGGGCTCCGATCTCGGGCTACGGCAGCCTCCCGGCGACCGACATCAGCGTGATCGCGCCGGTGGAAGGGACCTCCGGCCTCTACTACGTCGCCAGCGACGGCGGCGGCTCCAGCCAGGGCGGGCTCTGGGTGACCCGCAACGACGGCGCCCACTTCCGCTCGCTCGATCCGCCCCAGCACGCCGTGACCGCGCTCGCCGTCGCCGCCGGCGCCCAGCCCGTGATCTATGCCGCCGGCTTCGTGGCCACGGACCACGCCGTGAGGTTGTGGTCCTTCACCGACGCCGGCGGCGCACCGCACGTCGCCGCCCCGAAGACCGCCCCCAAGGGAGGCCACCGGTCGCTTGCCGCCTCGGCGGGTTCGAGAGGGGCCGACTGGCTGACCGCGCTTGCCACCGGACCGGAGGCGCCGTTCGTGGCCGCCTTCGCCCTCGCCGCCCTGCTCCTGATCGCGGCCTCGGTCGCCTACGTCCGCGGCGCCCGCCGGCTCTGAGCCCGGGCCGGGTCAGGCCTGCCAGACCCGCTTGAAGACCAGCTTGGCCAGCTTGTAGGGGTCGTGGTGGGAGGGGATCTGGGTGTTGACCACGTCGCCGGCGATGAAGCGCATCCGGGGATGGGCCTTGACCGCCCTCTCGTAGTCGAACATCACCTGGTCCTGGCCGCCGGTCGGCAGGTGGTTGAGGTTGGAGTTGACCAGGACGAAGTCGAAGAGGTCGCCTCCGACGTGGTCATGCAGTACGCGCAGGTAGTCGCTGACCGAGAAGCCATCGGTCTCTCCGGGCTGCGAGGCGACGTTGCAGACGAACACCTTGATCGCCGGCGACTCCTTCAGAGCGTCGACCATGCCCTCCACCAGCAGGTTGGGCAGGATCGAGGTGTAGAGGGAGCCGGGGCCGATCACGATCACCTCGGCGTTCATGATCGCCAGCGCCGCCTCGGGGTTGAGCTCGACGTTGTCGGGCCGGAGGAAGACCCGCGAGATGGGCGCGTTCTGCAGGGGGATCCGGCTCTCGCCCTCGACCATGTGGCCGTTCACGCTGGCGACCAGCGTGACGTCCTGGAGGGTGGAGGGGATGATGGCGCCGCGGACCGCGAGGACGCGTCCGGACTCCCGCACCGCGCGCTCGAAGTTGCCCGTGACCTCGGCCATGGCGGTGATGAAGAGGTTGCCGAAGGAGTGGCCGTTGAGCGAGCCCTGCTTGAAGCGGTGGCTGAAGAGCTCCTTGACCAGCGGCTCGGCGTCGGCCAGCGCGACCAGGCACTGCCGGATGTCGCCGGGGGGAAGGATCCGGTACTCGTCGCGGAGGCGCCCGCTGGACCCGCCGTCGTCGGCGACGGTGACGATGGCGGCCAGGTTGGAGCTGAACTCCTTGAGGCCGCGGAGCAGGGTCGACATGCCGGTGCCGCCGCCGATCGCGACCAGCCGCGGTCCGCGGTTGCGGTTGCGGTAGGAGAGGAGCATGTCGGCCACGCTCTGGTCGCTGCTGCCGGGCAGGAAGGGTCCGAGCACGGAGCGCTGGAGCTTCAGGAACGAGTAGCCGAGCAGCCCGACGCCGACGGCGCCGAAGATCACCGCG
>DATAXV010000123.1:0-25036 GCA_036272915.1 Candidatus Dormiibacterota bacterium | reverse complement strand
CCCATGCCCACGGGCACCACGAAGAATGAGAATCGGGGTGATTCACCTTTCAGATGGTCGCGAGCCACGGCCTGCTCTCCGGTCTCCTGGGTCGGGTTGAGGTGGCCGCCGGGCCGAGCTATACCGTCCCCCCACCATCGACTTCCCCTCTGCCACACCCGTTGCGCCGTCCAGCGACGGACCACCGGCCGAAGCTCGCTCGCCCGCATCGGGCTGGCAGCTCGACGAATGGGAGGAACTGCTGGCCGGCCGCCTGGGACCTTGGGCGATGTCCGTCACCGGCCGGTCGCGTCGTAGCACTGTGCCATTGCTCCCGCCATACCGACCTCGCCGCCGAGGCCGGCGTCTGGACGGACCCGGAGCACCGCGGCGAGGGCCAAGCGGCCTCGGTCACCGCAGCCTGGGCCAGGCTCCTCGCACCGAGCGGTAGACACATCTTCTACAGCGCGTCGAAGGAGGACCGTCATCCCAAAGCGTGCCACAACAGCCCCACCGGCACTGCATTGGATGGATATAGCAGATAGTCGGAGATCCCGTTGCAGGCTGAGTAGAGGACCGACACGACCACGCCTCACGACAGGCAACAGACCACCGACCTACGCAAGGCCGACGCCAGAAACCCCTCCCCTTCGTCGCCCCGGGGACCGAGGCAAACTACTTCTGGGCGGTTTCGACGGTCTTGGTTGTGGTGTCGTCTCCGCTGATCTCCTCCTGGATTTCCTTGGTGCTGTGCCGGAACTCCCGGATACCGCGGCCAAGGGCGCCACCGAGCTGGGGCAGCTTGCCGGGTCCGAAGATGATCAGCACGATGGCAAGGATTCCGACGAGGAACAGTGGGTGTATGTCACCGAAGGGCATCTGAAACCTCCACGAGCCCACGATACATGCTCTGAGAGCGCAACGCGCATCCGTGCTCGATGTCTCGGCTGGGACTTAAGGACGCGTGCGCGGGACCACTGCCCAGTATCGACTGCCAAGCCGTGGCATACCAGATACCAGAAGCGTAGAATGGTTGGTGCATGAGCTCTCGCCTTCCATTGCAGGCGATCGACGCTGGGGCCTCGGTGACCCAGTTGACATACGAGGCGCTGAAGCAGGCCATCATGCGCATGCCCATCTATGATGCCGAGGCCGACCTGCGCATTGACGAGCGCGGCCTGGCCGAGGACCTGCGGGTCAGCCGTACGCCGATCCGCGAGGCGATCGCCCGTCTCGAGCACGAGGGCCTGGTCAGGACCGTCCCCCGCCGCGGCACCTACGTCGTCCGCAAGTCCAGGGCGGAGGTCATCGACGGGATCATGGCCTCGGCGGCGCTGGAGGGCGTCGCCGCGCTGATGGCGACCGAGCGCGCCTCGGACGAGGAGATCGCATCGCTTCGCGAGATCTTCACCGGCTTCTCACCGGAGAGCGACCTGGCGGCCAAGGTCGACGAATACTCGGTGGCCAACGTCGACTTCCACCGACGGATCATCGAGCTGTCCAAGTCGGCCGTCGTCGCCCGCTCCGTCGAGGGGCTGCGCATCCACGTTCAGGCCATCCGCCGCCGGACGATCCGGGAGCACGAGCGCTTCATGCGCTCCATCGTCGACCACCTGGCCATCATCGAGGCGATGGAGGCGCGCGACGGCGAGCGCGCCGAGCGCCTGGTCAGGGAGCACGCCATGGGGCTCGCTGCCCATGTGCGCGACCACGTCCACTACCTCGGCGAGGGGGGTCCAGAGGAGGTTCCGCAAGCGGATGAGTGAACATGCAACCGAGGTCAGGGAGTCGGCCGCGGCGATGGAGCCGGAGCTGATCTCCGGCGGGCACCTGGTCGCCCGGGCCCTCAAGGAGGAGGGCGTCGAGGTCATCTTCACCCTCTGCGGCGGCCACATCATCGACATCTACGACGGCTGCCTCGACGAGGGCATCAAGGTCGTCGACGTGCGCCACGAGCAGGTCGCCGCGCACGCCGCTGACGCCTGGTCCCGGGTCACCGGCCGGACCGGCTGCGCCGTCGTCACCGCCGGGCCGGGCACGACCGACGCCGTCACCGGCGTCGCCAACGCCCTCCGGGCGGAGAGCCCGATGCTCCTGATCGGCGGCCAGGGCGCGCTCAGCCAGCACCGCATGGGCTCGCTTCAGGACCTGCCCCACGTCGAGATGATGGCGCCGATCACGAAGTTCTCGGCCAGCTGCCCGGCCACCAGCCGGGTCGCCGACATGATCTCGATGGCGATCCGGGAGGCCCACGCCGGCGCCCCCGGCCCCTCCTATCTGGAGATCCCCCGAGACATCCTCGACGCCACCGTCCCGGCCAGGTCGGCGCGCATCCCGCGGGCCGGGCACTACCGAGCCTCGACCCACACCTCGGCAGATCCCCGCGACGTCCAGCGGCTGGCCGACCTGCTCGCCCGGGCCGAGCGCCCGGCGGTGCTGCTCGGTACCCAGGTCTGGACGTGCCGGGCGACGGAGGCGGCGATCTCGTTCTGCGAGCGTCTCAACGTTCCCGCCTTCATGAACGGCGCCGGACGGGGCACCCTGCCGCCCGGCCATCCCAACCACTTCCAGCTCTCCCGCCGCTACGCCTTCGACCACGCCGACCTGATCCTCATCGTCGGCACCCCGTTCGACTTCCGGATGGGCTATGGAAGGCGGCTGCCGGAGACGGCCCAGGTGGTCCAGGTCGATCTCGACTACCGGACCGTCGGTCGCAACCGCGACATCGAGCTGGGCCTGGTCGGCGACTGCGGCGTGATCCTGAGCCAGGTCGAGCAGGCCTCGGCCGGCGACTCACCGGAGCGGCGGGACTGGTTCGCCGAGCTGTCGGCCGAGGAGTCGCGGTTGCAGGCGGCGCGCCAGGGGAGCCTGCTCTCCGACGCCAGCCCGATCCACCCGCTTCGGCTGGCCTACGAGATCAACCGTTTCCTGACCGAGGACTCGATCTTCATCGGCGACGGCGGTGACGTCGTCACCTTCGCCGGCGGTGTGGTCCAGCCCAAGTCGCCCGGGCACTGGATGGACCCCGGGCCGCTGGGAACCCTGGGCGTTGGCGTGCCCTTCGCTCTCGCCACCAAGCTGGCGAGGCCGGACAAGGAGGTGGTCGGCCTCTTCGGCGACGGCGCCTTCAGCCTCACCGGCTGGGACTTCGACACCATGGTCCGGCAGAACCTGCCCTTCATCGGCGTGATCGGCAACAACTCGGCCATGAACCAGATCCGCTTCGGCCAGATCCGCAAGTACGGGCGCGAACGGGGCGAGATCGGCAACAGGCTCTCCGACGTCCGCTACTCGCTCTTCGCCGAGATGCTGGGCGGCTACGGGGAGGAGGTCTCCGAGGCCTCGGAGATCGCGCCCGCGCTGCGCCGCGCCAGGGAGTCGGGCCAGCCGGCGCTGATCAACGTCTGGGTCGACCAGGAAGCCTACTCCTCCGGCACCCAGAACCAGACCATGTACAAGTGAGGGAGGGGTCGATGAGCGGAGCCCTTGACGGCATCCGGGTGGTCGACATGACACACGTGCAGGCGGGTCCGTCCTGCACGCAGCTGATGGCCTGGCTGGGGGCCGACGTGATCAAGATCGAGCCGCCCGGACGCGGCGACGTGACGCGCCAGCAGCTCCGCGACCTGCCCGACGCCGACAGCCTCTACTTCACGATGCTCAACGGCAACAAGCGGAGCCTGACCCTGAACCTCAAAACGGATCAGGGCAAGACCATCTTCGCCGACCTTCTCAGCCGCTCGGACGTGGTCGTGGAGAACTTCGGCCCGGGCGTGCTCGACCGGCTGGGCTTCCCATGGGAGCGGATGCGGGAGATCAACCAGCGGCTGGTCTACGCCTCCATCAAGGGGTTCGGTCCCGGCCGCTTCGAGACCTGTAAGGCCTACGAGACGGTGGCCCAGGCGACCGGCGGGGCAATGAGCACGACCGGGTTCGAGGAGGGTCCTCCGACCTCGACCGGAGCCCAGATCGGCGATTCCGGGACCGGCGTTCACCTGCTCGCCGCGATCCTGGCGGCACTGGTCCAGCGGCAGACCACGTGCCGCGGCCAGCGGGTCACGGTGGCCATGCAGGACTCCGTGCTCAACCTCTGCCGGGTCAAGATGCGCGACCACCAGCGGCTCCAGCACGGGCCGCTCAGCGAGTATCCCAACCGCGCCTTCGGCGACGAGGTCCCCCGCTCCGGGAACGCGTCCGGCGGCGGCCAGCCGGGCTCGGCCGTCCGCTGCAGCCCGGGCGGGCCCAACGACTACATCTACGTGATCGTGCAGCCGCAGATCTGGGCGGGGCTGACCGAGCTCATCGGGCGGCCCGAGCTCGCCCACGACCCGGACTGGGAGACGCCCCAGGCGCGGCTCCCCAAGCTGGACGAGATGTTCGCGCTCATCGAGGGGTGGTCCCTCGACCACGACAAGTTCGAGGCGATGGAGCTCCTCAACCGGGCCGGCGTGCCGTGCGGGCCGATCATGAGCACCAGGGATCTCTACGACGACGACTCGCTCCGGGCGAGGGGCATGATCGTCGACGTCCCCCACCCCCAGCGCGGCAGCTACGTCACCGTCGGATGCCCGCTCCAGCTCTCCGACTCGCCGGTCAAGGTGGAGCGCGCCCCGCTCGTGGGCGAGCACACCGACCAGCTGCTCGAGGACCTGCTCGGGCTGGGCGCCGAGGAGGTCAGAGCGCTCCACGCCGACGGCGTCGTCTGAACCGGGGAGGCTGATCCAATGATGGCGAGCGACCGCGCCTCGATCACTGACGATCTGCTCCGCCGCGCTCGAGAGGAGGGCCGCTCGGCGCTGACCGCGCCCGAGAGCCGGGCGATCTGCGCCGCCTACGGGATACCCACTCCTGAGGAGGCGGTGGCCACGTCCGCCAGGGAGGCGGCGGTCGCCGCCAGCCGCATCGGCTACCCGGTGGCGCTGAAGGTCGTGTCGCCGGACGTCCTCCACAAGACCGAGGCGGGCGGCGTCCTCCTCGGCCTCCGCGACGCGGCCGACGTCGAAGCCGGGTTCACGACCGTCCTCGATGCGGTGCGGGCGCACGCCCCCGAGGCCAGGATCGACGGCGTCCAGGTCCAGCGCCAGGTCGGCGGCGGGGTCGAGCTGCTGGTCGGCGCGGTCACCGATCCCAGCTTCGGCAAGGTGGTCGCCTTCGGTCTTGGCGGGATCCTGGTCGAGGTTCGCCGCGACGTCACCTTCCGCCTTGCCCCGGTCAGCCGCGAGGAGGCGGCGTCGATGCTGGACTCGATCGAGGGCCGGTCGCTGCTGGACGGCGTCCGCGGCGGCCACCCGGTGAACCGCCAGGCGCTGATCGACGTCATCCAGAGAGTCTCGGAGCTCGTCGTCGACCAGCCCCATGTCGCCGAGCTTGACCTCAACCCACTCTTCGCCGACAAGAGCGGAGTCCTCGCCGCCGACGTCCGCGTGCTGCTCGACTTCGACCCGCCGGAGCCGCCGCCCAGGCCGTCACGTGAGGAGATGGCGGCGGTGATGCAGCGGATCATGCATCCCCGTGCCATCGCCGTCGTCGGCGCCTCCGCCGAGGAGGGCAAGATCGGCAACTCGGTCATGCGCAACCTCGTCGAGGGCGGCTACGCCGGCGAGGTCCACCCGATCAACCCTCGGGGCGGCGAGATCCTCGGGCTGACCGCCCGGGCCAGCGTCCTCGACGTGCCCGGTGACGTCGACGTCGCCATCTTCTGCGTCCCCGCCAAGCTCGTCCCGGCGGCGATGGAGGAGGTCGGTCGCAAGGGCATCCCGGCCGCGGTGCTCATCCCCTCCGGCTTCGCCGAGACCGGCAACGAGCCGCTGCAGCGGGAGGTCGTTGAGATCGCCCGGCGCCACGGCGTCCGGTTCCTGGGTCCCAACATCTACGGCTACTACTACCTGCCCGAACGTCTCTGCGCGACCTTCTGCACCGCCTACGACAACGTCGGACCGGTGGCGCTCTCATCGCAGTCCGGGGGCATCGGCATGGCCATCCTCGGCTTCGCCCGCTCCGCGGGGGTCGGCGTCTCCAGCATCGTCGGCCTGGGCAACAAGGCCGACCTCGACGAGGACGAGCTGCTGACCTTCTTCGAGGAGGACGACGCCACCGGGTGCGTGGCCATGCACATGGAGGATCTGAAGGACGGCCGCGCCTTCGCCGAGGCCGCCGCGCGCATCTCTCGCCGCAAGCCGGTGATCGTGCTCAAGGCCGGGCGGACGACGATGGGCGCCCGCGCGGCCGGCTCCCACACCGGAGCCCTGGCCGGCGACGACCGCGTCTACGACGACATCCTCCGCGCCGCCGGCGTCGTCCGCGCGCCGGGGCTGGAGGAGATGCTCCAGTTCGCCCGGTGCCTACCCCTGCTGCCGGATCCCACCGGAGAGAACGTGGTGATCCTGACCCAGGCCGGAGGCTCCGGCGTGCTCCTCTCCGACGCCTGTGTGGACAACGGCCTGCGGCTGATGGAGATCCCCCAGGACCTCGACCAGGCCTACCGGCGCTTCATCCCGCCCTTCGGAGCGGCCGGCAACCCGATCGACGTCACCGGCGGCGAGCCGCCCTCGACGATGCGCAGCGTCCTCGACCTCTCCCTCGGCGACGAGCGCGTCCACGCGCTGATCCTTGGCTACTGGCACACGCGTATCAACCCGCCGGCGGTGTTCGCCGATGTCGTCGTGGAGGCGGTCGAGGAGTGGCGCCGGCGCGGCGTCGACAAGCCGGTCGTGGTCTCGATGGCCGGCGACGTCGAGGTCGAGGAGGCCTGCCGGACGCTGTTCGCCCACCGGATCGTCGCCTACCCCTACACCACCGAACGGCCGGTCCAGGTGCTGGGCGCCAAGTACCGCTGGGCGAGGGGCGCCGGCCGTCTGTGAACCTGCCGGCGGGTTCGACTCCCCGTCAGGTGGTAGGGCCGGGCGCCTCCCGCTCCGGGTTCTCGATGGTCAGCAGCCTGCGTTTCCATTCGATCCCGGCGCCGAACTTGATCAGTCCTCCGTCGGCGGCGATGAGCCGATGACAGGGAACGATGATCGGCACCGGGTTGGCGCCGTTGGCAGCTCCCACGGCGCGAAAGGCGGTGGGCCGGCCGATGATCGCCGCCAGCTCGCCGTACCGGCGGACCTGCCCGTACTCGATCCGCCTCAGCTCGTTCCAGACCATGAGCTGGAAGGCGGTCCCGCGCAGGTCCAGCGGCGTCTCGAAGCGCCGTAGCCGGCCGCGCAGATAGGCGTCGAGCTCCTCGGCCAGTGGGCCGGCGAGCGGGTGCGGGCGGCCGGCCTCGCCGGTCCGCTGGTTGGGGAAGCGAAGCTCGCGGACGCCCGCGTCGGTGAGCAGCGCCTCGAAGGTGCCCACGGAGGTTGGGAGCTCCGCCCGGACGGGCACGTCGGATTGGACGACCATGGGCCACAGTCCAGCACAGAGCGGGCGGAGGGCGCCAGTGCCCCGGCCAATCTATGCCTTGACGGCTATATAGCTACCTGGATACCCTGATTGCCGTGAACCCCCGCTTCGAGGTTCTGGCCGAGCCCAACCGGCGACGGATCCTGGACCTTCTTCGCTTCTCCGAGCGCCCGGTCGGCGACCTGGTCGACGCACTCGACGTCAGTCAGCCGGCGGTGTCCAAGCACCTCCGGGTGCTGCGCGAGGCGGGGTTCGTGGAGGTCCGGGTGGACGCGCAGCGCCGGCTCTACCGGCTCCGCCCCGAACCTCTGCAGCTGATCGACCAATGGCTCGCGCCCTACCGCGAGCTGTGGAGCTCCCGTCTCGACCTGCTCGAACGGCATCTGGACGAGATGGCGAAGGAGGAAACATGACCAGAGCTGAGAAGGGACAGCTGGAGCGGCATGACGGCGGCTTCCGGCTTCGCTTCGAGCGCCGCCTTCCCCATCCGCCCGAGCGGGTCTGGAGGGCGCTGACCGAGCCGCGCCACCTCTCCGCCTGGTTCCCCACCGCGATCGAGGGCGAACGGAGGGCAGGCGCCAGCCTGCGCTTCGTCTTTCCAGGCGACCGGGGGCCGACCCTCGAGGGTGAGATGCTCGCCTACGAGCCGTGCACCCTCCTCGAGTTCCGCTGGAACGAGGATCTGCTCCGCTTCGAGCTCGAGCCCGACGGCGATGGCACCGTCGTCACCTTCGTCAACACCTTCGACGAGCTCGGCAGGGCGGCCCGGGACGCCTCCGGCTGGCACCTCTGCCTGGACGCGCTCGCCTGGCACATGGAGAACGAGGCGACACCGTTCGATTTCGGCACTCCCTGGCCCGACGTCCACGCCGCCTACATCGAGCGGCTGGGCCCTGAGGCCGCGACCATCGGACCGTCGGAGGGCGCCGCCCCGCCCGAGTAACCCACGACCGCTCCCTCTCGGCCCAACGGCCGATGTGCCGGGAGGGGGCGATGTGCGACGTTGGAGAGATGCCGATCGACGAGGATGTCGCGGCGGCGGAGCCCTCCGCCCCGCCGCGGGGCATCCTCGACCCCCGACTCCGCCCACTGACGGTCGCCATCGTCTCGATCACGCTGCTCATCGCCTTCGAGGCGACGGCGATCGGAACGGCGATGCCGACCGCCGTCCGTTCGCTCCACGGCCTCGGCTTCTACGCGCTCGTCTTCAGCGGCTTCCTGACCGCCAGCATGCTGGGCATGGTCGTTTCCGGCGTCCAGTGCGACCGATCCGGTCCGGCCGGCCCTCTGCTCTTCGGCATTGGCCTTTTCGGCGCCGGGCTGCTCGCCGCCGGGCTCGCCCCGCACATGCTGGTCCTCGTCGCCGGACGGGCGATCCAGGGCCTCGGAGCGGGCGTCATCATCGTCGCCGAGTACGTGCTCATCGCCAACGCCTATCCGGAGTCCCTCCGGGCCAGGGCGCTGGCCGCGATCTCGGCTGGATGGGTGCTGCCCTCGGTCGCCGGGCCGCCGCTCTCCGGGGTGATCACGCAGCTCGCCAGCTGGCGCTGGGTCTTCCTCGCCGTGGGCGTGCTCACGGTGCCGCCGTCGCTCCTGATCATCCGCGAGCTGCGCCGGCGGTCGGTGACGCCGCCGGCCAGGGATCCCTCCTCGCCCCGCCCGCGATTCTGGCAGCCCCGCCTGCTGCTCGCCCTCGGCCTCGCCGTCGGGGCGGCGCTCTTCCAGTACGCCGGCAACGATCCCTCCCTGGCCTCGCTGGTGCTGGCACCCATCGCACTGGTGCTCATGGGCCTCATGGCTCCGCGCCTGCTGCCCGGAACCTTCACCGCCCGCCGGGGCCTGCCCACCGTCGTCCTCCTCCGAGGCCTCGTCTCCGGGGCGTTCGCCGGCGCGGAGAGCTTCGTTCCGCTGATGCTGGTCGACGTCCGCCACCTCCCTCCGATCCTGGCCGGGCTGCCGCTGACGGCGGCGGCGATCAGCTGGACGCTGGGCTCCTACGCGCAGAGCCGGCCGGACAACCCACTGTCCCGGCCCCGGCTGGTCCAGATCGGCGGCATCTGCATCGCCGCCGGCATCGGCATCGTCATCGTCTCCGTCTGGGCCGACCCGGCCGCGCTCTTCGCCGCCGGAGGCTGGTTCGTCGGTGGCTTCGGGATGGGCCTCGCCATCCCCTCGCTCACGATCCTGGCCATGCGCTCTCCACGATCCATCGGCGCCGCCTCCTCGTCCCTCCAGCTCTGCGACTCGCTCGGCGCCGTCATGTGCATCGGCGTCGGCGGAACGCTCTTCGCGACCTTGCACGCACTGCCCTCCGTCGGATTCGCGGTATTTCCGCTGATCTACGGCCTGATGGTGCTGGTGGCATTCGGCCCGATCATCCTGGCCCCACGAGCACATGCGAAAATTTGTTGAATTGATGTAGTTATTCTCTAAACTTATAGGTACTATCGGCCATGGAGGTTTTATCAATGGCCGAAAATCGCGACCTGATCGACATACTGCGGATGGTTGAGTCCGGCGATCTCAGCCCCCAGGAGGCGGACCGGATCATCGCCGAGCGGACGCGGACCGCGGCACCCGACCCCGGACCCGGTCTCATGCCACCGCCCGCTCCGCCACCGGCGCCCTGGGGTCAGGGCCCCGCCGCGCCGCTCCCCCCGATGCCGGCGCCCCCGGCGGCGCCGTCCCCGCCCCGAGGCGAGAGAGGGGGCAGGTTCCGAAGCCGCCCGCCGCGGCCGCCCCGTCCACCGCGACCGCCCCGTCTCCCTCGCCCCCTGCGACCGGGGCGTCCCCGCCTCGACATCGAGGAGCTGATCGGGGCCGCCTCGATGGGCGTCGATCGCGATCTGATCCGCCGCTACCGTGAGACCGGTCTACCCGACCTGGACATCGGCGAGATCATCGGCGCCCACTCCACCGGCGTCACGCCGGAACTGGTTCGCGAGTACCGCGAGCTGGGGCTCGGCGACGACCTCGGCGAGATCATCGGCGCCCACACCACCAGCGTCACCCCCGACCTGATCCGCCGCTACCGCGAGCTCGGGCTCTCCGATGACCTCGGCGAGATCATCGGCGCCCACACCACCGGCATCACCCCCGAGCTGGTCGGCGAGTACCGCGACCTCGGACTCGGTGACGACCTCGGCGAGATCATCGGCGCCCAGAGCACCGGGGTCACCCCGGCCCTGATCCGCGCCTACCGCGATCTGGGCCTCGACGACATCGACCTGGGTGAGATCATCGGCGCCCACAGCGCCCGCATCACCCCGGAGACGATCCGCGAGTTCCGGGATGCCGGCCTCGACGAAACTGACCTCGGGACCATCATCGGCGCCCGCGCCGCGGGAGTGACCCCTGACGAGTTCCGGCGCTGGCGGGACCTCGGACTGGACGATCTCGAGCTGGACGAGGTCATGCACGCTCGAGCCGTGGGCGCCTCCCCCGAGTACGCGCGCTCACTCCAGGAGTCGGGGCTGTCGGACCTGACCATGGACGACATCGTCGCCCTGCGCACGCAGGGGATCAACGCCGAGTACGTCGCCTCCATGCACGAGGCACTCGACGATGAGCTGGACGCGGACACGCTGATCCGGCTGCGCCAGGCCGGGGTGAGCCCCGATGAGGCGCACGGCCTCGTCGGTGGGGATGAGGAGGAGGAGCGATGACCCCCCCCTCCCGTCGCGATCTCCTGCCCCTGCCGACTCGGGATCCGTTCGGCGACGGAGAGCTGATCGTCACCCGCCTCGAGTCGCAGACCGGCGTCCGGATCGAGGGCCACTTCAGCCTCGGCTGGATCGCGCGGCTGACCCCGGAGCAGCTGGAGTTCGCGGGGCTGCTGCTCCGCCACCGGACCAACCTGCAGAAGCTGGCGGCGGAGCTGCAGATCGGCTACAACACTGCCCGCAGCCGCCTCGACGAGGTCGTGGCCGCCCTCGACGGCCCGCCCCCCGGTCCCGACCGGACCCAGATCCTGAACCGCCTGGCCCGCCGCGAGATCACGCCCGAGGAGGCCTCCCGCCTCCTCGCCGAGATGGGCGGGGCGGAGACCTGAACACCAACCAGAGGGCGCTCCCCGCGCCCCGACCCTGAGGAGAGCAATTCGATGGACCCATACGCGATCGACATGGCCCGCCGGCGCCACGCCGAGCGAATCGAGCAGGCCCAGGAGGAGCGCCTGGCACTCGCTGTCGCCCACGCCACCCCGAACGCCTGGGGCCGACTCGTACTCCGCCTCGCCGACCTGCTGCTCAACGCCGGTGAGAGCCTCCGGTCCCGCTACCGTTCGTCGGTGGTGCCCGGCGGCGAGAGCAGCGGCTGGGCCTGAGCCGAGAGGCGCGGGCCCCCGATCAGCGGGCCGGCCGGGTCCGGCCCGTGGTGCTCTCCCGAACGATCAGCCGGAAGGGCACCTCCAGCTCCTGCGGCGGGCCCTTCCGCTCGCCGCTGATGCGGCCCACCAGCAGATCGACGGCAAGCCCGGCGATGCGCTCCTTGTCGAGTGAGATGGTGCTCAGCGAGGGCACCGAGAACCGCCCGTCCTCGATGTCGTCGACGCCGATCAGGGCGACGTCGTCGGGAACCCGCAGACCGGCCTCGGCCAGCCCCCTGATCACCCCCAGGGCGACGGTGTCGTTGAAGCAGAACAGGGCATCAGGCGTCTGACCACCCTCGAGCAGGAGGGGCACCGCGTCCGCCCCCTCGCTCCGGACGAACTCCGAGCAGGGGATCATCAGCCTCTCGTCGACGGGCAGGCCCGCCTCCTCCATGGCCTCGACGAAGCCTCGGTGGCGGAGCTGGACGGTCTCGCCGCGCTCGGCCGCGCGCCCCAGGCCGACGGCGCCGATGCGGCGGCGGCCCAGCCCGATCAGGTGGCGGGTCGCCTCCCGAGCGGCACCGATGTTGTCGACGAGCACGTGATCGTGAAGCCCGGGATAGCGGCGCTCGCCGAGGAGCACGATGGGCAGACCCAGCCCCGGCGAGGCGAGATCCTGCCGCTCCAGTGAGAGCGGGTTGAGGATGGCTCCGTCGATCAGGGTCGGCTTGAGGCCGCGGGCGAGCGCCTGCTCCCCCTCCTGCTGACCGCCGGTGTGGTCGAGAAGCAGCATGTAGCCGCGTCCCGCCGCCGCCGCCGCCGCGTGCTGGGCGAGCTCGGTGAAGTAGGGGATGCGGAGATCGGGCACCTCGAGGGCGATCACGCCGACCTGCGAGTGGCGCAGGTAGCGGGCCGCCAGGTTGGGGCGGTAGCCAAGCTCCTCGACCGCGGCGAGAACGCGCTCCCTCGTCTCCGGGCTGACGAACCGATAGCCGTTGACGACGTTGGAGACGGTCTTGATCGAGACGCCCGCAACGTCGGCCACATCCTTGAGTCGGGCGACCATCTTCTCTATCCCTTGATGCCCGACATGGCCACTCCCTGAACAATGTAGCGCTGCAGGATCAGGAACAGGATCACCAGCGGGGCGATGGCGACCGCGGCTCCGGCGAACAGCTCGGGGAGGTTGATTGTCTGGGCGGTGAGAAACGTGGACAGCGCGACCTGCACGGTCCACTTGGACGAGTCCTGGCCGATGACCAGCGGCCAGAGGAATCCGTTCCAGCTGCCGATGAAGGAGAGCAGGCCCAAGGCGGCGATCACCCCCCGCGAGTTGGGTAGGAGGAGCCGCGTGTAGACGCCCCAGTAGTTGAGCCCGTCGACCTTGCCCGCGTCCTCGATCTCGAGCGGGAAGCGCAGGTAGTGCTGCCGGAAGAGGAGCGTGGCGAAGACGTTGAAGAGACCGGGGACGATGATCCCCCAGAGGGTGTTGATGCCGCCGAGGAATCCGATCACCACATAGGTAAGGACGAAGGTGGTGGCGCCCGGGATCATCATCGTCGCCAGGATCAGGCCGAAGACCAGGTTCCGCCAGCGATAGGGGATGCGCGCCAGGGCGTAGCCGGCCATGGACGCGAAGAGCATGGAGAAGACGAGGGTGACGACGGCGATGATCGCCGAGTTGACCATGCTCCCGGTCATGTGCACGGTGGGATCCCCGAAGAGCTGCGTGAACGAGCTCAGCCGCGGCGGCCAGGGAAACCAGTACCAGTTGTAGGAGGTCGTCTCCGCCTGGGTGCTGACCGAGTTGCGGACGATGAGGTAGAAGGGCAGGAGGAAGAGCGCGGCACAGATCGTGAGGACGATGTAGAGGAAGGGCTGGCCGCCGCTCATCGCGCGTCGGAGTCGCATCACCACCTCCTCAGTCGGCCCGCCCGAAGCCGAACACACGGCTCTGGACGAGGGTCACGATCACGATCAGCGCGGTCAGGATGAAGGCCCCGGCCGAGCCCCGGCCGTAGTCCTGCTGGCCCAGCGCGATCTGATAGAGGTAGACCAGCGGCGTGCGGGCCAGGGTCGCGTTGCCGCCGCTGGTCATGCCCCCGCCGAGGATGTTGTAGAACTCGTCGAAGGCCTGGAAGGCGGCGATCAGGATCAGGAAGAGCACCGCCACCGAGGTGTTGCGGAGCTGGGGCAGGGTGATGTACCAGAAGGTCCGCCAGCCCCGGCGGGCGCCGTCGACCGCGGCCGACTCGTAGAGGTGCTGGGGGATGTCCTGGAGCCCGGCCAGGAAGATGATCAGGTAGAGGCCGACCTGGAGCCAGAGCCGGACCGTGACCAGCACCAGCCAGAACCAGGGCGGATTGGGCGTCGACACCCAGGCGATGGACTGGCCGTGGAAGAGCCCGACGACGATGTTGGCCAGTCCGTTGACGGAGAAGATCTCCATCTTCCAGACCAGCGAGGCGACCACGTAGGAGACGGCGGTGGGGATGAAGAACACGGTCCGGAAGAAGCCCCTGCCCACCTGGACCTGGTTGACCAGGAGGGCCAGGCCGAGGGAGATGCAGAAGGTGACCGGGACGATGAAGACGGCGAAGACGACGATGGTGGCCAGGGCGCCGCGGAACTGGGGGTCGGAGAGCAGGTTGGCGTAGTTGGAGAGGCCGACCCAGGTGCCCAGGGCGATCGAGCCCCGGGCACGGCTGAAGCTGAGCAGGAAGCCCCAGGCGATGGGCACCACGGTGAAGACGAGGAGCCCGACGCAGAGAGGGCCGATGAAGAGCCAGAAGGGGACGGCCGCGCCCCGCCCCCTCCGCCGCGACGGCTCGCGGCGGGCCAGCGCTGCGATGCTCACGTCAGTTCCTGTTTGAGCTCGCTCTGCGCCTTCTGCCGGGCCTGCTGCAGCTGGCTCAGCGATTGCGCGACATCCATGTTGCTGTGGACGATGCTGGCCACCGCGTCGCTGTAGTCGGTGTCGATGTCGGCGTCCCAGCTGTTGGAGATCGGGTAGGCGTCCTTGCCCAGGTAGCCGACCGCCTTCTTGGCCGGCCCGCTCCGCAGCTCCTTGGCGTTGGCGGCGATGCTCTTGCGCGGGGGCAGGTGGAAGCCGTAGGCGAGGTTGAACTGCTCCTGGGCGGCCTTGTTCTGGATCCAGAGCCACTTGACGTAGTCCTTGGCCTCGTCCAGGTACTTGGACTTGGGGCTGATCATCTCCGACCAGCCGCCGAGGAAGGTGGCGGGCACGCCGTCCGAGCCGTAGCGTGGCCAGGGCAGGACGTCGAAGTCGTCGCCGACCCCCTGCTGGACCTCGCGCATCGCCCAGAGGCCGGTCCACTGCATCGCCGTGGCGCCGTTGGTGAAGGCGTCCGGCTGGAGGTAGTCCTCGGTGTAGCCGAGCAGGACCACGTTCTCGTGGTTGACCTCGACCAGGACCTGCAGCGCCTCGGCCGCGGCCTGGGTGGCGAAGGCGATCTTGCTGCCGTTGATGAACTGCACCTTGTTGGACTGGGGCAGCAGCTGGTAGAGGGCGCCGATGCCGCCGTCGTTGCCGACGAACAGGCCCTTGACGTGGCCCGAGGTCAGCGCCTTCGCCGCCTTGACCAGGTCGTCCGAGTTCTCGGGGGGCTTGACGCCGGCGTGCTCGAGCATGCTCTTGCGGTAGTAGAGGACACCGACGTCGGTCACGATCTTGGCCCCGTAGATGTGGCCGTTGATCGTGTTCTGCTCCATCACGTTGGAGAAGAAGTCGGCCCGGTCGGCGGACGTGTAGAGGTCGTCCAGGGGCGCGATCTGCTTCTGCTGCACCATCTGCAGCGAGGGGCCGCCCTCGAAGATGTCGGGCGGGTTGGACCCGACCAGGGCGGTGTTCAGCTTGGTCGTGTAGTCCCCCGGGATCCACTCGATGTTGATCTGGACGTGGGGGTTCTTCTTCATGTACTCCTGGGCGTAGCGGTGCACCGCCTGCTCGGTGCCGGCCTCGCCGTACTCGTGGTAGTACTGCGTCAGCACCGCCTTGCCCTTGGGCGCCCCCGACGAGCCGCCCGAGGAGCCGGAGCCGATGTTGGTGCCGCACGCCGCGGCCAGCGTGCCCCCCGCCAGCGCCGTCGCGCCGAAGAGGAAATGGCGCCTGTTCACCGTTCGCGGCCGCCTGCCTTCCCCGCTGCGCCTGTCGTCCATCTCTCAACCTCCGCAGGTGGCCGGGGCCACCAGTTGAATCCCTCCCGCACGTTCGTACAACGTTGTAAGACTGCCCGCGCGATCTGTCAAGAGCCGTTGGTTGGCGCACAATTGCTGCGCCATGAGCCGCGCCACGCTGGTCAGGGATTCGATATGGGGAGACATCATGCTCCAGGAGGCGGACCTGGCGCTGGTCGACACACCAGCTTTTCAGCGCCTCCGCCGCGTCCGCCAGCTCGGCTTCACCGACCTCGTCTTCCCGGGGGCCCATCACACCCGCTTCGAGCACTGTCTCGGCGTGCTCCACCTGGCCACCCTGGTCGCCGACCGGCTCCGCGACCTGCCCGGTGTGCCGTCCATCACCGAGCAGGACCGACGGACGTTCCGCGCCGCGGCTCTGCTCCACGACATCGGCCACTACCCCTTCTCGCATGCCGTCGAGGAGCTGGAGATGGCGCAGGTCCGCGACCACGAGGGCCTGGCCGTGGAGCAGGTCCTGTCTCCTCCGGTGGCCACCATCCTGAGTGAGGTCTGGGACGTCGACCCGGTCCAGGTCGCCTGGATGATCACCGGCGGCGAGGGCGGCGACGACTGCTCCCCCGGCCTGCGCCTCCTCCGGCCGGCGCTGGACTCGGGGCTCGACGTGGACAAGCTGGACTACCTCGTCCGCGACGCCAAGGGCGCCAACGTGCCCTACGGGATGGTCGACGTCCAGCGTCTGATCGGCGCTCTCGAGGTCGGCGACGGAGCACGCCTGGCGATCGGCCTCAAGGGGGTGGCCGCGCTGCAGGCGCTGGTCTTCGCCAAGTACCTGATGTTCGCCACCGTCTACTGGCACCACGCCTGCCGGGCCGCCGTGGTCATGCTGCTGCGGGCGCTGCAGGAGGCGCTGGGCGAGGGCGCCCTGGAGCCCTCTGAGCTGGAGCGCGCCGACGACGCCTCGCTGGTCGCCCTGCTCCGCTCGGCGGAGATGCCGGCGGCGACGCGGCATCTGGGCCAGCGGCTGCTCGATCGCCAGCTCTACAAGCGGGCGCTGGAGCTGGGCGTCGGCGACCCCGGCTTCGCCCTGCTCCAGGACCTCTGGTCCAAGCCCTCCCGGCGCCTCGCCGTCGAGGATCGGTGGGCGGAGGCGCTCTCGGCGGCGCCGGGTTCGGTCCTGATCGACGTGCCCGAGCCGAAGGCGATCGGCAGCGGGCTGCTGCCGGTGATCGAGGACGGCAGGCTCGTCGCCTGGGACGACGCCTCCAGCCTGGCCACCACCGATCTCGCCCGCTTCGAGGGCTGGGCCCGCCGGATCCGCGTCTTCGCGGCCTCGCCGGAGCTGGCCGGCGCCGTGCACGACCGCCGCGACGAGCTGCTCACCGACCTACCCGTCCCCCAGACCTCGGGTTGAGGTCGGGGGGCGCCGGCCGCGGCGCCCCCCGAGCAACAGGACCCTCAGCGGGCGACTTCCGCCACGTCCGTGAGCGCGATCTCGTCGTCCTCCGCCTCCTGCTCGGCGCCGAGCACGTGCACGTAGTCGGCGGCCCGGTCGTTGGGCAGGCGCATGGCGACGGCCACGAAGTAGATCACCAGCGAGAAGACGGCCATGACCCCGATGTCGACGCCGAAGCGGAAGAAGTTGGTGCCGCCGAAGGCCTTCTCGCTGGCGAAGCTGATCAGGGTCATGCCGATCAGGTAGGGGATCAGCCAGATGCCGGAGGCGAGGTCGAGCCTGGGCCGGCGGTCGGCCGGGGAGAGGAGGACACAGACGGCCATGATCACGAAGCCGACGACGATGCCGACCATCAGCTTCCAGACCGTGGTCCAGCCGGTGAAGAGGATGATCTCGTTGGCGACGATGAAGGTCAGCGGCGCCAGCACCACCATCGCCGGCAGGCGGAACGGCCGCTCCTGGTTGGGGATCTGACGGCGCATCGCGGCCAGGGTCAGCGGCTGCAGCCCGTAGGTCAGGACCGTTGCCGAGGTGACCAGGCCGACCAGCGTCGCCCAGTTCGGGAAGGGCAGGAAGAAGATGATCCCGCAGATGGCGGACGCGATGACCGCGATCACCGGTGCCCGGCGGTCGGAGAGGAAGGCGAAGAAGCCGGGCAGATAGCGGTTGCGGGCCATGCCGAAGACGAGGCGCGTCGCCGAGCCGGTGTAGACCAGGCCGGTGCCGGCCGGCGAGACCACGGCGTCGATGTAGAGGATGACCGCGAGCCAGCCGAGGCCGAGGCCCGAGGCGAGTGCGGCGTAGGGCCCGAAGGACGCCGAGGCGAAGGCGGTGATGGTCCAGCCGTGGGCCAGGGCGCTTGGCTTGAGCGCGGCGACGAAGGCGAGCTCGAGGCCGATGTAGAGGACGACGCCGAGCAGCACCGCCCCGATCACGGCCAGCGGGATGTTGCGCTTGGGGTTCCGGCTCTCGGCGCCGAACTGGACGGCCTGCTCGAAGCCCTGGTAGGCGAAGACGATGCCGCCGGTGGAGACGGCGGAGAGGATCGCCGGGTAGCCCTTGGCGAAGAAGCCGCCGCCGGCGCCGAAGTTGCTGAAGTTGTGGGCGACGATGAGGAAGACGATCACGGTCAGCACCGGGACCGCGATCTTCCAGTACATGACCCATTTGTTGATGCTGGCCAGCCAGCGGATGCCGAGCAGGTTGATGCCGGCGAAGACGAGCAGAAGGATGATGCCGACGACGATGCCGAGCGGGGTCAGGCCGCTGCTGACCTCAAGACCGGGGATGTAGTTGTGCGCGTACTGGATCGCCGCCTCGGCCTCGATCGGGGGCGTGGTCACCGTTCCCAGGAAGGCGAACCAGCTGCTGGAGAAGCCGATCATGCTGCCGAACGAGTAGTGGGGGAAGCGGCCGCCGCCCCCGGCGACCGGGAACATCCCGCCTAGCTCGGCGTAGACGAAGGCGATGAGCAGCACCGCGACCGCGCCGATCAACCAGGAGAGGAGCGACGCCGGACCGGCGATGGTGGCCGCTGTCAGCGCCCCCAGGAGCCAGCCGGAACCGATCACCGAGCCAACCGCCACGAACAGCAGTGGGAGCAGGCCCACCTCTCGGTTGAACTTGCGCTGCATGGCGTCCGCCGCCACGCCAGGCTGATTTGTCGACATGCGTTTGCACCCTCCTCGACATGCTCTGAATAATCCGTCCCCACAGTCCGCGGACAGCCGCCCGCAACCATTGGTAACGCTCCCTGTAGGCCCCTGCGGCCTCAGCCGGATTGTAGAAGTATCGGTTCGACTGTCAATACTTCGGTTGGGCGTGTACCACTTACCTCAGATGAGATCGGGCGCCTCAGGAGTTGTGAGGACGCGCCGTTCAGTGCCGCCCGGGCGGCCCGGACCGGGACGCTTCCGGCCCGAGCCCGCCCACCAGGGGATCAGCTCAGCGGGTGTCCCTGTCGCAGCAGGCAGTAGGTGACCGCCTCCTCCAGCGCCTGCCAGGAGGCGGCGATGATGTTCTCGTCGACCCCGACCGTGCGCCAGGAGTCCTTTCCGTCGCTGGACTCGACCAGGACCCGGGTGATCGCGCCGGTGCCGCGGCTGCCCTCGAGGATGCGCACCTTGTAGTCGGTCAGCTCGAGCACCCGCAGCTCGGGGTAGAGCTGCTCCAGGCCGTCGCGCAGGGCGCGGTCGAGGGCGTTGACGGGCCCGTTGCCCTCGCCGGTGGCGACGATCCGCCTCCCCCTCGCGTGGAGCTTGACCGTGGCCTCGCTGGCCATGGTCCCGTCGGGACGGCGCTCGACGATGGTGCGCCAGGACTCGACCTCGAAGTGGCGCCGCCGGGAGCCTGCCAGCTCGTCCTGCACGACCAGCTCGAAGGAGGCGTCGGCGGCCTCGAAGGTGTGGCCCCTGGCCTCCTCGCGCTTGACCCGGTCGACGATCCGGCGCAGCGCGTCGGGGTTGTCGGAGAGGTCGTAGCCGAGCTCCCTGCTCTTCAGCTCGACCGAGGCCCGGCCGGCCATGTCCGAGACCAAGGTCCGCATGTCGTTGCCGACCAGCTCCGGCTCGACGTGCTGGTAGAGCATGGGGTCGACCCTGACCGCCGAGGCGTGGAGGCCGGCCTTGTGGGTGAAGGCGGAGGCGCCGACGTAGGGCTGGTGCGAGCTGGGGGTGACGTTGGTCAGCTCGGCGATGGCGTGGGCGATCCGGCTCATCTCGGCCATCCGCCCGGCGGGCAGCACCGGCCGGTCCTTCTTCAGCTCGAGGTCGGCGACGATGCTGAAGAGGTTGGCGTTCCCGCAGCGCTCGCCGTAGCCGTTGGCGGTGCCCTGCACGTGGGTGGCGCCGGCGTCGACCGCGGCCAGCGTGTTGGCCACGCCGCAGGCGGTGTCGTCGTGGCAGTGGATGCCGATCCTGGCCCCCGAGCGGCGGCGGACCTCGGCGACGATTGCGCCCACCTGCTCGGGGAGCATCCCGCCGTTGGTGTCGCAGAGGACGACGACGTCGGCGCCGGCCTCGGCGGCGGTGTCGACGACCCGAAGCGCGTAGTCGGGATTGGCCCGGAAGCCGTCGAAGAAGTGCTCGGCGTCGAGGAACACGCGCCTGCCCTCTCCGTGGAGGTGGGCGACGGTGTCCCGCACCATGGCCAGGTTCTCCTCCAGAGTCGTGCGCAGGGCCAGCTCCACGTGGCGGTCGTGGCTCTTGGCGACCAGCGTCACCACCCCCGCCCCCGACTCGCGGAGCGCGGCCACCTGGGGGTCGTCGGCGGCGCGGGCGCCCTGGCGGCGGGTCGAGCCGAAGGCGCAAAGCCGGGCGTGCTCGAGGCGGAGCTCGGTCCGGGCCCGGCGGAAGAACTCGGTGTCCTTGGGAACCGCCCCCGGCCAGCCCCCCTCGATGAAGCCGACGCCGAGCTCGTCGAGAAGCCCGGCGATGGCCAGCTTGTCGGCGACGGAGAGGGTCAGGCCCTCCTGCTGGGCGCCGTCACGAAGCGTGACGTCGTAGACGTGAAAGGCGTCGTCCGGGGTCGGCATCGGGGTCGGTCCTCCTACAAAAAGAAAAACCTCCCGCGGTCGGCGAGAGGTTTGCGCGCTGGCCCGGTCGCGGGCGCCGGTCGCCCGCTATCCAGCGCGCCGGCGAATGATGATCAGGCCAGCGAACACGTGCGCAGTCTGGCACATCCCCGCGCCGGGGGCGATCGCCGGGGCCGTCCAGGCCTGTCCGGGACGCTGGCGGCGGGCGGTCTCACGGCACCCCGCGGGCCTCCGTCCTTTGACCGATGCATCGAGGGTGATCGATGCGCCACGATTAAGGGGTGAACAATGAAACGCTCCGCTTCTTGGCGGTGCACGCCCACCCCGACGACGAATCCAGCAAGGGCGGCGCCACCATGGCCAGGTACGTGGCCGAGGGCGCCGAGGTGATGGTCGTCACCTGCACCGGCGGCGAGCGCGGCTCCGTGCTCAACCCCAGGCTCAAGGACCGGCCCGACGTCGCCGCCCGGCTCTCCGAGCTGCGCCATGAGGAGATGGCGACCGCGGCCCGAATCCTCGGGATCCAGCACCGCTGGCTGGGCTACGTCGACTCCGGCCTGCCCGAGGGCGATCCCAAGCCGCCGCTGCCCGAGGGCTGCTTCGCCCTGGTCCCCATCGAGGAGGCGACCTGCCGCCTGGTCCAGATCGTGCGCGAGTTCCGGCCCCACGTCATCAGCACCTACGACGAGAACGGCGGCTACCCGCACCCCGACCATCTCCGCACCCACGCGATCTCGGTGGCGGCCTTCGACGCCGCCGGCGACCCGGCGCAGTTCCCCGGTACCGGCGAGCCCTGGGAGCCGCTCAAGCTCTACTACGACCACGGCTTCAACCGGGCCCGCTTCGAGGCCCTGCACAAGGCCTTCCTGGATCGGGGCGAGGAGTCGCCCTTCGCCGAGATGATCGAGCGGATGAGGTCCAGGACGGATCGCGAGGAGCGCCCGGTGACGACCCGCGTCGAGTGCGCCGACTACTTCCTGCAGCGGGACGAGGCGCTCAAGGCGCACGCCACCCAGATCGACCCCGACGGCCGGTGGTTCGGCCTCCCCATCGATCTGCAGCGGGCGGTCTGGCCGACCGAGGAGTTCGAGCTCGCCCGCTCCCGGGTCCAGACCTCCGTCCCCGAGGACGACCTCTTCGCCGGGATCCGCCGCAGGATCGCTGCCTGAGGCTCAGCGCCTCAGGCGGCGGACCAGGCGATCCGGGGCGGCGCGCCCTTCGGCGAGATCGGTGCGATCGGCGTGCCCGCCACCCGGACCGCCGCGCACACCTGGGCCGTGAGCCGGTTCCACCAGTCGGAGTCGAGCGCCGCGGCAGCCACGATGCGGCGCCCGATCTCTCCGACCTCGGCCTCGTCGAGGCGCTGGCCCGAGGCCCACGCTCCGAGCAGCAGCTCGAGGTCGTCCGCCGGTCCCTGTGTCACCGCCGTTCCTCCTGGAGTTCTGATGCCAGCCGCTCGGCGAGGCGGCCCCTGGCCATGCTCAACCGGTAGCGGATCGTACCCGGCGGGTAGCCCAGCAGCCTCCCGATCTCGGTGCTGTTGAGCCCGCCGACGGTCTGCATCACCAGCGGCACCCGCCAGCCCTCGGGCAGATCCCGTATCGCCGCCTGAAGCCGCTCCATCCGCTCCGCCGCCTCCGCCCGGACCGCCGGCTCCTCGCCGGCGGGGGCGACGCCGTCCTCGCCCCTGGCCAGCTCGGCCGCGGCGTCGGTGCGGACCGCCCGCCCCCGGTAGGCGTCGGTGACCAGGTTGCGCGCCACCGTGAAGAGCCACGCGCGCTGCCTCCGCGGCTCCAGACCCTCCAGCGTGGGGAGGTTGCGCCAGGCGCGCAGGAAGGTCTCCTGGAGCAGGTCCCGCGCCTCCTCCCGGTCGCCGGCGCGGCCGACGAGGTAGGCGAAGACCGGCTCGCGGTGCGCCGCGAAGATCCGGTCGAACGCCCCCGCGCTGTCCGGCATGGCGGCCTCAGCCCGCCTGGGCCTCCACCGCCACCCTGATGTCGCCGATGCGCTCGGTGGCCAGCATCTGCAGCGCCGGGATCAGTGCCTTGGGCGCGCGGACCTCCCCGATCAGGGCGATGCTGGAGACCTTCTCCCGAAGCAGCTCGGAGGTGACGTCCGCCTCGAACTCGAAGTCGCCGATCAGGGCCAGGGTGATCGGCTTCTCCTGAAGCCGGAAGAATTCGGCGGAGAAGGAGTCCTCGCCGGTGAAGAAGCGGGGATCGCCCGCGTACCAGACGACCTGACCCTGGATCAGCGAGGCCGGCCCGATCAGATCCTCGCTCTGGCGCGGCGCCATCAGCTGCCCGGAGACGACGATCCGCGCGTAGCCGAGCGTGGTCAAGGGCTCGGTGACCACGAGCTGTCCACCGACGACCAGGACGTCGCCGGGGTTGCCGCCGGCGTTGGCCATGGCGCGGGCCCCGAACCGGACCTGGCCGCTGTGCACCCTGACCTGCTGGCCCTCGGCGTAGGGGAAGTAGGTGACGGCGCCGGTCAGCCGGGTGATGCCCGAGCCCAGCGCCGCCTCACTGCCCTCGGGGGCGAGGACGACGCCGGTGACGATGAGGTCGTGGTAGCCGACCCGCTCCACCGGGGTGGTGACGATGAGGGTCCCGGTCACGACCATGATCTCGTTGTCGCCGCCGGGCTCGGCCAGCGCCCGCCCGTCCACGGTCAGGGAGCCGGTGTGGACCCGGACGTGGCCGCCGTCGGGGACGGTGACCACGGAGGCGACGTTCTCCATCCGGATGTCAGGGATGGCCGCGGCCGCCGACTTGCCGATCAGGACCACCGCCGTGTTCCTGATAAGCCTCACCCGACGCAGCTCGTCGGGCGAGGTCATCGGGGTGAGGTCGGCGACGGCCACGTTCTCGATGACGCCACCCTCGGTGATCTCGGGTACTTCGCTCATGCCACTCCGCTCCTCGCCCCGGGTGGGGCCGAAACCGCCGCGCCGGACCCGGCGACCCGGCGGCCGAGCCGCACCAGGGCCGTGCCCAGCATTCTCCTCGCCCGTTCCGTCCGGCGGCTCTCCGCCGACGCGATCCGGGCCAGGTGTCTCTCGTCCGCCTCGCGCAGCCGGTCCGCGTAGCGGCGCCGCGCCTCCTCGTAATCCAGCATCGAAGCCTCCTGCCTGATGGCGTTCCGAAGAGGGAGACGGACGTGGGCGCCCGGGTGTTGGGATGACGGGAGAAGGGTTCTGCTGAAGCCTCCGCCGCACCTACAATGAACCGCCGGCGCGTGCCGTCGAACCGTCCGGGCAACCCAGGGAGCAGCAACTGTTTTGGAGTTCAGGACATGAGCGAGCGACCGCCTATCCGGCCCATGGCCCGCGTGCCTCATCCCAGGATCTCCCTCTGGCAGTCCGCGCTCAAGGAGGTCGTGGCCGACCACGTCGCCGCCGGCGACCTGCGCGACCCCTCCGTCTATGCCCACCCGCTGACCCGGAAGGCGGACGACGACGCCCAGCGGGCCGCCGCGCGGGCGGTGCGCGGCGAGCCCTTCGAGGACGACCCGCCGGGGCTGAAGAAGATCTTCGACCTCGCCACCGAGGCCCACCTGGGCGCGGTCGTGCACGAGATCGCCGCCATCCGGAGCACGGCCAGGGCCTACAGCGACGAGGACCCCGAGTTCGTGTTCCAGTGCATCCCCAAGTTCATCGAGTGGTACATCGCAGGCCGCCACCCGACCTACCGCGACTGGAAGCGGCAGGGGAAGGGCGACATCGACTACGGCGTGATCGAGTACCGCCTCCCCTCGCCCTCGCGAGTGGCCCTGATCGGCGACTGGGGCACGGGCATGGAGGACGCCAAGGTCCTGCTCCTGCGGATGCTGCAGGAGTTCGAGCCGACCGCCATCGTCCACCTCGGCGACATCTACTACTCGGGGACCAAGCGCGAGGCCGCCCACAACTTCGGCGACGTGCTCAAGGCCGCCTTCCTCGAGACCGGGCGGACGGTGCCGGTCTTCAACATCCCCGGCAACCACGACTACTACTCGGGGGGAGCCGGCTTCTACGACCAGCTCGACTCCCTCAACGAGGGCCCCACCCGCCAGCCGGCCAGCTACTTCTGCCTGCGCACGGACGACGACAGCTGGCAGCTGGTCGGCCTCGACACCGGGTTCCACGACCACGACCCTGGCGTCGCCTTCGACCCCTTTCACCGCGCCCCCGGGGTCCACGACTCGGAGGTGGAGTGGCTGCAGCACAAGCTGC
>DATAXV010000122.1:0-7331 GCA_036272915.1 Candidatus Dormiibacterota bacterium | reverse complement strand
TGGTGGTGGTGCCGCTGATCGCGCTGATGTTCCTCTTCGGCCTCTACCCCGCCCTGCTGACGAGCGCCATGCACGCGCTGGCCTACCCATTCCCCGTGCCCTGGAAGTGAGCTCGATGTACCTTGCCTCGATCACCGTCCCCAGCTACACGCCGGCCCACGCCTGGCACGACCTGCAGCAGATCGCGCCCATCGCCATCCTGACCATCGCCATCCTCGTCGGCCTCATCGCCGACCTGGTGGTGGGACGGCGCCGGGCCGGCTCGCTGGTCGCCAGCATCGCGGTGGTCGCCTACGTGCTGGCGCTCGCCGTCACCTGCCTGCGGTGGGCGGGCTACGGCCCGCGCGGCGAGGCCTACTACGGCTTCGCCACCGGCTCCCGCTACGCCCTCTACTTCGAGGCCTTCTTCTCGATCCTCGGCATCCTCACGGTGCTCGTCTCGGAGCCGTACCTTCGCCGGCGGCGCTTCGTCCGGCCCGAGTTCCACGTCCTGACCCTGGCCGCGATCACGGGGATGATGGCGCTCGCCGCGTCGACCTCGCTGGTGACGATCTTCATCAGCCTGGAGACGTTCTCGGTCGCGCTCTACGTCCTCTCCAGCTACTCGCGCCGCGAGACCGGGTCGCAGGAGTCGGGTGCCAAGTACCTGCTCGTCGGCGGCTTCGCCAGCGCCTTCATCCTCTACGGCATGGCGCTGATCTACGGCGCCACCGGCACCACCCAGATCGACGCGATCCGCCAGCAGGTGGGCCAGATCGGCCCCCACGACCCGCTGCTGATCCTGGGCGTGATCCTCATGGGGGTCGGCTTCGCCTACAAGATCTCGGGCGCGCCCTTCCACCAGTGGACGCCCGACGTCTATCAGGGTGCTCCGCTCCCGGTGACGACGTTCATGTCGGTCGGGACCAAGGCGGCCGCCTTCGCAATGATCCTGACCGTGTTCGGTGACGGCCTCTCCCACATCTCCGGAGAGTGGCAGGCACTGCTCGCATTCGTCGCCGTCTGCAGCCTGGTCGTCGGCAACCTGGGCGCTCTGGTTCAGCCCAGCCTCAAGCGGATGCTGGCCTACTCCGGTATCGCTCAGGCCGGGTACGTCCTGGTCGGGGTCGTCGCCGGTGGCAGCCAGGGATACGCGGCGGTCCTCTTCTACCTGACCGCCTACCTCTTCATGAACTTCGGCGCCTTCGCCGTGCTGACCGCGCTCTCCGGCGGCGAGGCCGACTGCGACCGCTTCACCGACCTCGATGGGCTCGGCCAGCGCCATCCGGCGCTGGCGCTGCTGCTGACGGTCCTGATGCTCTCCCTCGGTGGCTTCCCGCCAACGGTCGGCTTCATCGGGAAGTTCTTCCTCTTCAGCGCGGCCGTCGCCCAGGGCTGGACCTGGCTGGTCATCATCGCCGCGCTGGCCAGCGTCGTGTCGGTGGCCTACTACGTGCGGGTCATCGTCCACGTGTACACGCCGGCCCGCGGACGCCGGGAGATGCCGCAGAGTGGTCTCGCCGTGGCGACCGTGGTGGTCTCCGCCGTCCTCGTGGTGGCGCTGGGCATCTATCCCGCGGTGCTCTTCGCCGGGAGCATCCTCGGGGCGAATCCGGTACTGGCCTCCCACTGATCGCGGTGCCGCTCCTGCTCTGCGACCTGGACGACACCCTCCTCGACCGCGCCGGACCGTTCCGGCGCTGGTCCGAGGCCTTCCTCCGCAAGCGTGGCGTCTATAGCCCGGAGCACCTGGAGTGGATGCTCAAGGTCGATGACCGGGGCCGGATCCGGCGCTGGCAGATGCTCGACGAGGTCCGACGCGGCCTCCGCCTCAAGGAGACCGCCGACGAGATGCTGAAGGACTACGAGGCGACCTTCGCCGGTGAGTTCACCCCTGTCGACCCCGCCGTCGCGGGGGCGCTCGATCGAGCTCGGGCCTCGGGCTGGAAGGTGGGCGTGGTCACCAACGGCGATCAGATCCAGGCCGAGAAGATGACGCAGGCCGGCCTCTGGCCCCATGTCGACCAGCTGATCGCGTCGGACCTGGAGGGCGTGCAGAAGCCAGACCCCGAGCTCTTCCGGATCGCCGCCCGCCGTCTCGGCGGAACCCTGGAGGGAGCCTGGATGCTCGGCGACCAGCCGGTGACCGACATCGCCGGCGCGATCGCCGCGAAGATAGACAGCGTCTGGGTCCGCCCCGACCCCACCTGGCCGGACCACGGCTTCAGCCCCACGCTGATCGCCGACTCGACACCGCAGGCGATCGACATGGTGTTGGACCGCGCCTCGCAAGACGGACACCCCTCCAAGTAAGACTGAGCCGCGATGCTGTCTAAGCCGGCATCCTGTCTTCACCGACACTCCGAGAGGCATTGCAGCCGTTCGCGTAGCGGTACGGATCCGGCCTCGTGATGGTGACCCCCACCGGTATCGGCGTCGGGGGGACCATCTGCCACCCACCGAAAAACGAAACGCCGGTGGGACCAGATGTGCCGAACCGCCAATGACATCCCTGCTCGCCTTGACCGTTGCCTGTCGATATCCACGTCGGCCCTTCGGGCCGGTCAACCAGGCTCGACCACGGGACGGCATTGCAGCCGACCTCCCGCGGCGGCCGCCGGTGCCTATCGCCACGGAGAGCGTCAGCCGGTTCCGCAGAGCGCTGCTCATATCGCTGTCCTGCTGGGCACGAGGCGGTGAGTAGATTTCCGCGTCGCGTATCAACATCAGGAGATGGCAGTGACCGAGGAAGAGCGTCCGACCGGTGCCCGAAGGCTGACCGCCAGTGTCGTCGGAGCCGGCGCCGGCGGCTCGCTCAGCATCGACGCCCTGACCGCGCTTGACGAGTACGAGCTCGTGGCCGTGGCCGACCTCCGCCTTGACGTTCGCCGGGCTCTGGAGGAGCGTTTGAGAGGAGTCAGGACCTTTGAGCAGGCCAGTGAGATGTTCGCGGCATGCCCGACCGACGTGGTCTGCGTGTCGACATACGCCTCGACACATGAGGAGATAGCCCTCATGGCGATGCGGGGCCCGGTCCTGGGCATGCTGCTCGAGAAGCCGCTGAGCTACGACGTGGGCGGAGCGCGACGCCTCCTCGATGCTGTCAAAGGCCGCGATCTGCCGGCGGTGGTGCCCCATGGGATGCTGACCCGAGGTACCCCGCTCGCCGTCAAGGCGCGGATCGATGCGGGTGACATCGGCCGGGTCAGGGTGGTTGAGATCGAGTCTCGCAACTGGGACCTGATCAACGCCGGCATTCACTGGCTTCACTTCACGCTCACCGTCCTTGCCGACGAGCGGGTGACCGATGTGCTCGCGGCCGCCGACACCAGCACCCATACCTACCGTGACGGCATGCAGGTCGAGACCGAGAGCCTCGTTCAGGCTCGCACCGACGCCGGAACCAGGATCTTCGTCAACTCCGGCGACCACCTGCCGACGACGGCTCCCGGAAGGGCGATCGTCCTCCGCTTCATCGGCACTGGCGGTGTCGCCGAGTTCTGGGGCTGGGAGCAGGGCTTTGCGCTCATCACCGCCCAGGGTGGCGACCAACACCCGGCCACTCCGGCCGAGCCGGCGCTCATCGGGCATGCCCGCTACCTCCGTGATCTCGCGGGGATGATCGCCAGCGGCAAGCGGGACTACCGGGGCGCCGAGCGATCGATCGCGGCGCTGGAGGTGATCGAGGCCGCGTATCTGTCCGCCCACCTGGGGTGCAACGTCAGGCTGCCACTGGACGCGTTCGTGCCACCGGACTCGTCCGACTGGCACGCGGGCCAGCCGTATGGCGGTCAGGGAGGCGGACGCGACGGCCGCCGGCTGGAGGAGGGCAACCGGTGAGCATGACCAGATTCGGGATCGTCGGCGCCGGCTGGCGGGCCGAGTTCTTCCTGCGCATCGCCAAGGCGCTTCCGGACCGCTTCGCCGTGACGGCGATGGCCGTCCGCAACAGACAGCGTGCAGCCGAGCTCGAGCAGCGCTGGCATGTCCCCACCTTCCCCGACGTGCGGGCCATGGTCGAGAGTGCCGAGCTCGACTTCGCGGTCGTGTCGGTACCTCGCGAGGTGGCCCCCAGGATCACGGTCGACCTCCTCGGCGCCGATGTGCCCGTGCTCACGGAGACGCCTCCGGCGGCGAGCGTCGAGGAGATGTCCGAACTGTGGCGTGCGGTCGGGCCGCAGGGCCGGGTCCAGGTCGCCGAGCAGTACCAGGTCCAGCCCAACCACGCCGCCCAGATCGCGCTGGCCAGGAGCGGCGTCCTGGGCCGGCGCTATTCGGCGCGGGTCTCGGTGGCCCACGGCTACCACGGCATCAGCCTCATCCGCCTCCTCCTCGGCACCGGCTTCGCCCCCGCCGTCCTCCGGGGCGTCACCTCCAGTCACCCGGCGGCGGCGTCCGCCGGTCGCGACGGGGTGACTCGACCGGGACAGGTCACCGAGCGGGAATCCCTGGCCACTATCGAGTTGGACGGCAAGCTCGGTGTCTACGACTTCTCTTCCGAGCAGTACTTCTCGCGAATCAGGACCGGAGGCGTGATCGTGCGCGGCGACCGAGGCGAGCTCAGGGGAGGAGACGTCTCCTACCTGAACCCGTCGGGCGAGCCCGTCGTGTCCTGTCTCCAGCGAGATGAGGTCGGCCGCGGCACCAACCTGGAGGGGTTCGGGCTTCGCTCCATCATGTTCAACGGCGAGCCCTGCTACACCAACCCCTTCGGACCGGTTCCGCTGCCCGACGAGGAGATCGCGATCGCCACCTGCCTGGCGAGGATGGGAGAGTACGTGGGCTCCGGCAGCGACTTCTACCCTCTTCGCGAGGCCCTGGAGGACCAGTACCTGTCGCTCGCGCTCGACGAAGCCCTTGCCACCGGAGGTCCGGTGAGCACCACCGTGCAGCCGTGGGCCTCCTGAAGCGAGCGATCCATCCTTGGAAGACTGGAACATCGACGGGGCCGATGTCCGGATAGAAGATTCCGATGGTCGGACCGTTGCCTGGACGACGATGTCAACCGTACCGTTCGCCCAACGATAACGGCCGCCGGAACAGCAGCTGGCCTCACCACAGTGACAGAGAGCTCACTGTCGGCTGACATGTCAGCCGATCGTTTCCGAGCATGGCCGGCTTGGAGGTGTGAGCGATGGAACTGGTCACGACGCCCCTGCTGCCCGACGGTTACACGGTCCCGGCATCACGCTGGGAACGGCCTCGGCCGTCCTCCGGAGGAGGCTTCAGACCCAGCCCTACGTCTTCGCCCCAGGGATCTTCGACCCGCATGGCGCCGAGCTGACCATGTACCACGGCCTCGACGCCGTCTACTTCAGCGGCTATTCGTTCGCCATCGGCCACCTCGGGACCACGGACATGGACCTGTACTCCAGCGTCGAGATCGCCGATGGCGCCCAACGCATCGTCAGCGCGCTGCGCAAGTTCCAGCTGACCATGGCGGTGGGCGACCCGGACCGGCAGGAGCCGCCCCGGCACCTGGAGATCCCACCGGTGATCGCGGACATGGACGTCGGCTACGGCAACGTCTTCAACGTGCAGCGCACAACCGAGCTCTACGTCAACGCGGGCCTGGCCGGCGCCCACATCGAGGATCAGGTCATGCCCAAGCGCTGCGGGCACATCGCCGGCAAGGCGCTGGTCTCGGCCGACGAGTACATCGCCAAGCTGCGCATGATGCGTGCCGTGGCCGAGGACCTCGGCCACGCCGACTTCGTCATCATCGCCCGCACCGACGGCGTGTCGGCGGTGGAGGCGCCGGAGTCGGCTCGAGGGGTCGATCTGGCCGTCGACCGTGCCCTCCGCTACCTCGACACCGGAATTCCCGATCTGATCTGGTGTGAGTTCCCGACCGCCGACCGCGGCACCACCGAGCGCTTCCACGAGGAGGTCCGGCGCCGCTTCCCCGACACCCGGTTCGCGTTCAACTACTCCTCCTCGTTCCGGTGGTGCGACGAGCGCGACGCGATGACCTTCGACGACCTGGCCGAGCAGGGCGTCCGCTTCATCTTCATCACGCTGGCCGCCCAGCACGCCATGGGGATGGGTTTCAGCGAATTGCTGGACGGTCTTCGGTCCGGATCCGAGGAGGCCTACATCGCCCTCCAAAGGCGCGAATGGGCAGGCGCCGAGCGCGTTCCCACGCGGAGCCACCACGTCTTCTCCGGGGTCCCCTACCACCATCTCCTCGGCCAGCAGCTCGGCCACTCGCGATTCGGCCGTGGCGTCGAGGATGGCTTGGACACGGCCAGGGTGGTCTGACGATGAGGCGCCTGCGCGCCACACCCCAACCAGTGGTTACATGACGCCAGCCACATGTTGATCGGGCAGGTGCAGGGCTTTCTCGAGGTGGCCCGGCTGGGCAGCGTCAGCCGGGCCGCCGACGTGCTCCACGTCACCCAGCCGACGCTGACCGCGCGGCTGCACTCGCTGGAGGCCGAACTCGGCGTCCACCTCTTCATCCGCACCCCTAAGGGGATGCGCCTGAGCGACGCCGGCCGGGCCTTCCTCCCCTTCGCGGAGCGAGCGCTCACCGCTCTGAGCGACGGCCGGCGCGCGGTGAACGACCTGGAGCGTGGACTCGCCGGCCAGCTGCTGCTGGCGGCGGCCCCGGCGGTCAGCACCTACCTCCTGCCGCCGGTGCTGGCCCGGTTCGTTGACCGCCATCCGCGGGTGGAGGTCGCCGTCCGCACGGGGCACTCCGAGGACGTGCTCCAGATGGTGCTCCGCGAGGAGGTGCAGATCGGGCTCGGCCGGGCCCTTCACCACCCGGACGTCGAGCTCCGTCCCTTCCACGAGGAGGAGCTGGTGCTGGCGGTGCCGCCCGACCACCCCTTCGCCCTGCAGCCCCGCGTCCCGCTGCGGGAGCTGGCCTGCGCATTTCGGTCGAAAGCGAACAGGCAAAACGGGTGAAAGCGAACGCCGCGACGGCTAAAAGCGAACGCTGAAACGGCCAAAGCGAACGGGGGCCTGGAGGCGGCGGTCGCGGACACGGATTCGGCTGCGACGCATGAGCAGTTGAAGGGGCAGTAGCGTCCCCTCCGCATCAAGTAGGAGGAGGTCGCTACGTGCCCCGAAGGAGATTGTGCATGCGTCACATCCGTGAAGTCCTCCGGCTCTCCGCCGCCGGCCTGAGCCGGAGGAGGATCAGCGAGTCCACAGGTACCCCGCCGACCACCATCCATGAATACCTCCAGCGCGCCGCCGCCGCCGGTCTGTCCTGGCCCCTGCCCGACGACCTCGACGACGAGGAGCTGGAGGCACGCCTGTTCAAGCGCAGCGAGGAGGAGTGTCGGCCGGGCCGGCCAGAGCCGGACTGGGCCGAGGTCCAGCGGGAGATGAAGCGGAAGAAG
>DATAXV010000121.1:0-8181 GCA_036272915.1 Candidatus Dormiibacterota bacterium | reverse complement strand
AGGTGCGCACCTCGACCCAGGCCGTCTTCTCCGTCCGCGACGCGATCGCCGACGTCCTCGGGCTCGAGCCCTCCACGATCCGCGTCGTCGCCGAGGACGTCGGCGGTGGCTTCGGCGCCAAGGGTGCCGCCTACCCGGAGGAGGTGCTCGTCGCCCTGGCCGCCCTCAGGCTGCGCCGGCCGGTGCGCTGGATCGGCACCCGCACCGAGGACGGCATGACTACCAACCAGTCGCACGGGACCGTCTTCGACCTCGAGCTGGCCGCCGACGCCGACGGGCGCCTGCGGGGGGTGCGAGGAAGGGTCCTTCACGACATCGGCGCCTACGCGGGCGTCGGCGTCGGCCAGGCGGGCAACCAGATCACGCACATGCTCTCCGCCTACGGCCTCCCGTCGATGGGCGTCGAGATCCTGCCCCTCTACACCAACACCGCTCCGACCGGGTTCATCCGCGGCGGCGGCCGGGAGATGGGCAACCTGGCCATGGAGCGCCTGATCGACCGCATGGCCGACGAGATCGGCCTCGAGCGGCACGAGCTTCGGCGCCGGAACGTGCTCCGGCCCGAGCAGCTCCCCTACGAGCCCGGCCTGCGCGCCGGTCCGGTCCCGGTCCGATTCGACTTCGGCGACGTGCCGGCGATGCTGGAGACGGTGATCGGGTACCTGGGGAAGGAGCGACTCGGCGTCGAGGGGTCGACGGCCAGGGGCGCGGGCGTCGTCTGCTTCGCCGAATCGACCGGCTTCGGCCAGCGCGAGCCGGCCCGCATGGTGATCGGGGCCGACGGCTGGGTCTCGGTGTCGGTGGGCTCGACCCCGCAGGGGCAGGGCCACCAGACGATGGTCGCCCAGATCGTGGCGACGCGGCTGGGCTGGCCGATGGATCGCGTCCGTGTCGTCGCCGGGGACACCGCCGCCATCAGCCATGGCTTCAACACCGCCGGCAGCCGCTCCGCCGTCCATGTCGGGAACGCCGCCGCCGGCGTCTCCCGAGAGGCACGGCATCGGGTCCTCGAGCTCGCCGGCGACCGGCTGGAGGCGGACGCGGCCGACCTCGAGCTGGATGGAGGCGTGGTCCAGGTCCGGGGCGCGCCGACGCGAAGGATCGCGGTCTCCGACGTGGTCCCCGACGACGGCCTGGAGGTCGTCACCGAGTTCACGCCCGACCAGGCGACGACATGGGTCGGCGGCTGCCAGGGCCTGGTCGTCGAGGTCGACCTGGAGACCGGGCGGACGGACGTGGTCCGGTCGATCCTCGCCCACGACTCGGGCCTGCTGATCAACCCGACCATCGCCGAGGGGCAGATCCACGGGGGCCTCGCCCACGGCATCGGCTACGCGCTCTTCGAGAGCGCCGCCTACGAGCCCGACGCGACGATGCGGGCGCCCAGCTTCCTCGACTATTCGATCGTCTCCGC
Organism: Candidatus Dormiibacterota bacterium; assembly: GCA_036272915.1. Lineage (GTDB taxonomy): Bacteria > Chloroflexota > Dormibacteria > Dormibacterales > Dormibacteraceae > DATAXV01. The sequence goes on along the minus strand of DATAXV010000121.1, from coordinate 6,767 downwards.
GCCGGAGATGGCCGTGCGCCTCGACCTGGAGCACGTGGAGACCCCCAGCACGGCCACCCCGGAGGGGTTCCGCGGCATCGGCGAGAGCGGCACCATCCCGGTCCCGGCGGCGGTGTGCTCGGCCGTCGAGGACGCGCTGCGCCGGGCCGGCCGGCCGGTGCGCATCGAGGAGCTGCCGATCACCCCGGAGCGCCTGCTCGGCCTGATGGCGCAGCGCCCCTGACGCGTCAGCTCGCGACCGGGTCCTCGCCGTCGTACCGGACCCGCCGGAAGCCGGGCAGCAGCCTGGCCAGGAGGATCGCCCCGACCAGGCAGGCGAGCCCGCCGGAGACGATCGAGGCGGTGTCGCCGAAGGCGCTGGCGACCGCGCCCGACTCGACGTCGCCGATGCGGGGACCGCCGGTCACGACCGCGATCTGCAGCGCCGACAGCCGGCCGCGCAGGGCGTCGGGGACGGTGAGCTGGATGATGGTGTTCCGGAACACGGCGGAGATGACGTCGGCCCATCCGGCGAGGGCGAGCAGGACCAGTCCGGCGGCGAGCCAGGGCACCAGCCCGAAGGCGGTGATGGCCAGGCCCCAGACCGTGACCGCGACGATGACGGCCAGGCCCTGGCGGCGGACCCGGCTCACCCAGCCGCTGGTCAGGGCGCCGATCAGGGCCCCCGCCCCGGGCGCCGCGTAGAGCAGACCGAGCGTGACCACGCCGCCGCCGAAGACGGTGGTGGCGAGGGCCGGGAAGAGGGCGCGGGGGAGGCCGAAGACCATGGCGTTGATGTCGATCAGGTAGGCGCCCTGGAGGGCCTGGCGGCCACGGAGGAAGCCGAGGCCCTCGACGATCGAGCCCAGCCCGACCCGGCGGACCGAGCCGCTGGCCGGCTGGGGCGACATCAGCCAGACGCCGATGAGGGCGGCGCCGAAGGTGGCCACGTCGATCCAGTAGACGTAGCGCGTGCCGGCCCCGGCCAGGAGCAGCCCGGCGACCGCGGGTCCGACCACCATCCCCAGCTGCTCCAGCGCCTGGAGGATGGCGTTCGCCTTGGAGATCTCCGGGCGCAGGACCATGTTCGGCACCATCGAGTTCCGGCCGGGCTCGGCGAAGCCGACGAGCATCGCGGTCAGGGCGGGGAAGAGGAACAGCGGCCACAGGGCCGTCCCCCGGTCGGCGTTGATGGCGAGGCCGGCGCTGGAGAGGGCCATCAGCGCCTCCATGAGGAGGAGCAGGCGCCTGCGGTCGACGGCGTCGACGACGGCGCCGCCGATCAGCGACCCGGCGAGGAGCGGGAAGAGCTGTGCCAGCGAGGCGAGGCCGACGTCCAGCGATGAGCGCGTGAGCAGGTACACCTGGTAGGGCACGGCCACGGCGGTGAGCTGCGAGCCCAGGATCGAGACCAGCTCGCCCCCGATCAGGAGGCGGAGGTCTCGCGAGCGCCGCAGCGGCGAGAGGTCGATGAGCAGGATCCGGCCCAGGGAGTGAAGCAGGGCCAGCGGAGACCGGCTCATCGTCGAGCGGCTCCCACGCTACGCACCGGCGGCCGGCGGGACCGGCAGGTTCTGCAGGCGGCGGTAGTAGCCGGCGAGCTCGGTGAAGGCCGCCTTGGGCTCCCAGGGCATACCCGGATAGGTCGTGCCCAGGCCCTGGTCGAGGATCTTGACCACGCCCCAGCTGGCCATGTCCAGGTCGAGACGGGGGTCGTCGCGATGCGGCATGCCGTAGCAGACGAAGGTCCAGGCGAAGGCCGCGTCGACGCCCTCGGCGGTGAAGACGTCGAGCAGCTCGCGCAGGTACGTGGCCTGCTCCTCCTCGTCGCGGACGTAGTCGCCCTTGAGCCGGATCGGGATCGCCCCGTCGTACTCGACGATGTCCCCGCTCTGCGCGCCGCGGTCGGCGGCGCCGCGGTGGGTGGTGCAGCCGAACTCGGTGATCGCGACCGGCTTCCCCTGGGCGACGAGGGAGTGGATCCCCTGCTGATAGATGTGCGCGACCTCCTTGGAACGGTGGGCATCGACGGAAACGATATCGAAGGGCGTCCAGTCGACCCGCTCGATGGGGATGGAGGCGTAGGTGACCCTTCCCCCGAACCGCTCGCGGACCACCGTCACCGCCCTGGCCAGGAAGGCGTTGACGCGCTCGGGGACCGTCGCCATGAGCTGCCTGCGGCCCTCGGGCGACCGCCCGATGAGGCCGGCGACGCGCTCCTCCAGGTTCGCCCCGGGCAGGTAGCCGGCGTTGAAGAGGCTCAGCTCGGCCCCGGTCACGAAGACGACCTCGGCGCCGCGGCGCCGGATCCGCTCGGCCCGCCGGGCGGCGTCGGCCAGCAGCTCCAGCATCGCCCCCTCGTCGAGCTGATAGGTGAAGGGGGAGAACCAGACCTCCAGACCGAGGTCCGCGGCGTACTCGGCCGCGAAGCCGAGCCGGTCCAGCTCGTTGCCGAAGAGGCGCACCGCCGTGCAGTGCAGCTCGTCGCGAATGATCTCCAGCTCGCGGCGGACGACCGCGGGGTCGAACGGCCGCCGGTTGACGCCGTCATAGCTGAATCCGGTGTCGTAGCCGATGCCTCTCTGCATCGTCGTCGCCCTCCATGAGTCCGATTCCAAGTCAGTGTACGGTACGTACCGTACACTGATTCTCGATCGAGGCGGGGACATCAGTGACTGATGGGGTACGCTATGTACCCATCGTGACGGACATCTACGAGCGGCCTCACGACGGCGGGCGGCGAACCCGACGCCACCGGTCGCCGAGACGTCATGGCGCCGAGCTGGAGCAGGCGATCCTGCGGGCGGCGGGCGATGAGCTGAACCAGTCCGGATACGCCGGAATGACCATGGACCGGGTCGCCGAGCGGGCCGGCACCAACAAGAACACGATCTACCGGCGCTGGCCCAACCGTGCCGCCCTGGGCATCGCCGCCTACCGCCAGATGGCGGTGGACACGGCGCAGATCCCGGACACCGGCCGGCTGCGGGAGGACGCCCTGGAGCTGCTGCGCAGCGCGAACCGGACCTGGTCGTCCCCGATCGGCGGCATCCTGCGGGCTCTTCTCGCCGGCGCCCGCGACGATCCCCTGCTGCTGGCTCAGATCCAGGAGAACTCGGCCAACCCGGGCAGCCCCGCCTGGCTGACGATCCTGGACCGCGCGGTCGCCCGCGGCGAGGCGCCGGCGGAGGCTCTCCGTCCGCGCGTGGCCACGGTCGCCATCGTGCTGCTGCGCAACGAATACGTCACCCGCGGCTACCCGTCGGTCCCCGACGGCGTCATCGTCGACATCGTCGACCAGGTCTTTCTGCCGCTGATCCGCGGGCGCGGCGTCTGACGCCGTCCCCGATTCCGGGGATGGCGGGTCCGGCCGCGTTCACAGGAAGCGCGGCTACGATCGAACTGACGCGGTCGGCGCGGCCGCTCGAGCAAAACCGGGTTCCCGAACGGAGGTGGACTGCGCGAGTGGCGTGGTTATCGTGCGGACTGATGACGCGGCGACGCCGCCCGACGGCCACCGATGGCTGACGCGGAGGCCCGCGAGCGGCGGCCCAACATCCTCCACATCCTCAGCGACCAGCACACCGCCTCCGTGCTCGGCTGCTACGGCGATCCGATCGTCGCCACCCCGAACCTGGACCGGCTGGCCACCGAGGGAGCCCTCTTCCGGCACCTGTACGTGCCCAGCCCCCTGTGCACGCCCTCCCGAATGTCCCTTCTGACCGGACTTCACCCACACGAGACCCGAGTCTGGACCAACGAGGACGCGCTCTCCCCCAGCATCCCGACCATGGCCCACGCCCTGGGAGCCGGCGGCTACCGGACCCATCTCGCCGGCCGGCTGCACTCGATCGGCCCCGACCAGCTGCTCGGCTATGGTTCGAGGTCGGTCGGGGACCATTCCCCGAACCACCCCGGCCTGCCGCCGGCCGACCTGGGCGTCCTCACCGGCGCCGCCGCTCCTGGCCTCGAGAGCCTGCAGAAGGCGGGATCCGGGCTCAGCGGGTACCAGGTCCACGACGAGGTGGTCACGGCCGACGCCGTCGGCCTCCTGCATCGCGCCGGGGCCGCGGCCCGGCTCGGCCTCCAGACCGAGCCCTTCGCGCTCACCGTCGGCTACATGCTCCCGCACCAGCCCTACGTCGCCCCGCGCGAGCTCTACGAGCGCTACTACGACACGCTGCCCGCCCCGACCCGAGGCTGGTCGGACCCGCCGCACCCCTATCTCAGCAGCTGGAGGGCGGCCACCGGGCTGACCGCGGTGACGCTGGAGCAGGTGCGGCGGGCGAGGGCGGCGTACTGGGCCCTGGTCGAGCGCCTGGACGGCATGGTCGGCGAGCTCCTCAGGGTGCTCGAAGAGACCGGGCTCGCCGGCGACACCGTGGTCGTGTACACCTCCGACCACGGCGACTCGCTCGGGGAGCACGGCCTCTGGTGGAAGCAGAACTTCCACGAGGAGGCGGTCACCGCGCCCTGCATCGTCCGCTGGCCCGGGGTCATCCCCGGGGGCATGCGCGTGGAGAACGTGGTCAGCGGCCTCGACCTCACGGCGACCATCCTCGCCATCGCCGGCGCGCCGGCGCTGCCCGGCGGCCACGGCCGGGACCTCCTGCAGCTGCTCGACGGCGACGGCGCCGACCGCTGGCAGGACGTCGCCTTCTCCGAGATGTGCTTCGATCCGCGGCGGGCGACCGCCTCCGCCACCGGCTACTCCTGGCCCCAGCGCTACCTGCGCGACGGGGTGCTCCAGCGGATGGTCCGGCGGGGCGACTGGAAGCTGATCCACTACCACGGCGACCGGCCGCAGCTCTTCAACCTTCGCGAGGACCCCGGTGAGCTGGCCGATCGCGCCCAGGACCCGTCGCTGTCGGGCGTCGTCGCCGAGCTGACCGCGTCGGTGCTCGACGGCTGGGATCCGGAACGCATCCGCCACGAGGTCCTCGAGCTGGGCACCGGGCGGCGGCAGCTGCTCTCCGATTGGGCGGAGCTGACGCAGCCCGAGGAGCGGTTGCGATGGACCCTCAGGAGCTCCCACAACCGCCTGGACTGAGAGGTGGGGACCATCCCCCGAGAGCCCGGCCGGGGCAGTACCGCGCCGGCACCCTGTGGGGTGGTCCCCCAAGGCCATGCTGGCATAGGTCAGTGGGCGGTAACCCCACCAAACTGGACAACCTCGCAATCAGAGATTATGGGGGCGTGGCCGGACCTGATCGGGAAGCGTTCCGGTCAGGAGCCGACCGTTCGGCGTCGCCTCTCCCAGCCGTCCCGCGTGACCTCGTACAGGACCTCCCCGCGCTCGGTGCCCGGCAGCGGGTCGGCCCACTCCAGGTGATAGGTGCCGGCGTAGGTCAGCCCCGATCGCTCCATGACGCGGCGCGACCGGATGTTCACCGCCATCGTCGTCGCCCGCACCCGGCTCGCGCCCAGGGCGGTGAACGCCTTCTCGATCAGGGCCTTCGAACCCTCGGTGGCGAGGCCTCTGCCCCAGGCCGCGGGCATGAGCCGGTAGCCCAGCCACAGGTCGCCGGGCGGGTTGTCCAGATGCCCCTCGCGAGCGGGATGGATGCCGAACCAGCCCAGGAACTCCCCGCTCGCCCGGTCGATGCCGGCCACGTGGTCGTCGGGGTAGGGCCCCTCCAGGTAGTCCCGGCGGAGCTCCTCCGGCGAGATCGGCGCGAGGAAGCGCATCACCTCGGGGTCGTTGTCGAGGACCTGGAGGTGCTCCAGATCGGCGGGGATGAACGGCCGCAGCCGCAGCCTCTCGGTCTCGAGCGTGATGTCCATGGCGCCGTGCACTCTACACGGCGCCAGCGACGGCCCGGCCCTCCATCACCACCGCGGCCGACCGGCCGGGGATGGCGAGCGCGCCCTCCAGCGGGCGCCAGGTCCCGTCCTCGATCAGCCGCCACCTGCCGAGGGCCCTCCCGCTCGCCAGCGAGGGCCGGATGGTGATGGGGGCGTCCTCGTAGTTGGCGACGGCGACGCACGAGGTGCCGTCCTCGGCGACGAAGTGGGCGTAGGGGTGGTGGGCACCGCCGTCACCCTCGACGGCGGCGCCGACGGTGTGCCGGAAGCTGCCGTCCCAGAGGTGCCGGCGGAGCTCGGCGCGCAGGGCCTCCATCCGCCGCCCGTAGGCCAGCGTCAGCGGAAAGTCGGTGAGCTGGCCCTTGAAGCAGTAGGACTCGTAGCTGAGGATGTGGCGGTAGAGCAGCGACTGGTTGATCATGTTGCGGTCGTCGAAGCCGGTCAGCGCGGCGATGATCGGCTGGTTCGGGGTCAGGTACCGCTGCAGGGGCACGTAGCCGCGGCTGGCGCTGCGCAGGTAGATGACGTGGTAGCTGTCGAGCTCCCAGTCGTAGCAGGCCTCGCCGGCGAAGACGAACTCGATGCCCGCCTCCTCGGCCATCCGAGCGAGCCGGCGGATCATGACGCGGTCGTTGGCGTAGATCGGGGCGCCGGGCCGGTGCCCGTGGCTCTCGTCGAAGCACAGGAGCGGCGGACCGTGGTGCTGGCACTCGTCGAAGAGGATCCCGTCGGGGCGGACGGCCAGCATCTTGGCGAACTCCTCCTCGCAGACGCGGAGGTAGTCCTCGGCCAGGAAGCACATCGGCACCAGCCGCCGCGTGCTCACGTCGAGCAGCTGCGCCGGGGTCTGGTAGCGATACCCGCCGGCCATGTAGTAGTCGCCGTAGGGGTCGCGGACGGCGAGGCGGTGGAGGTCCTGCCGGAAGCGGTCGGTCGATCGATCGGCCCAGGTGAACTTGGAGAAGAGGATGGTCCTGACGCCC
>DATAXV010000120.1:0-6973 GCA_036272915.1 Candidatus Dormiibacterota bacterium | reverse complement strand
GGTTGAAGAACAGCCCCTGCAGCAGCGTCCTCGCGTTGTCCACGCTCGGCGGATCGCCCGGGCGCACGCGCCGGTAGAGCTCGAGCAGGGCCTCGTCGACACGCGTCGTCGGGTCCTTGTCCAGCGTCGCCTCCAGGAAGGAGTGGTCGGGATCGTTGTCCACGTCCCCGAACAGCTCGCCGAAGGCGCGGCGCTGGCCGTCGCGGTCGCCCTCCACGGCCTGCAGCTGCGGCAGCTCCAGGGCGCGCAGCAGCGCCGTCACCGGGATCTTTCGCTTGCGGTCGATCTTGACCGTGATCAGGTCCTTGGCCGACGTCTCGATCTCGAGCCAGGCGCCCCGGTTGGGGATCAGCTTGGCCGAGAAGAGGCGGCGGCCGGTGACCGGGTCCTCGGTCGAGGTGAAGTAGACACCGGGTGAGCGGACGAGCTGTGAGACAACCACGCGCTCGGTGCCATTGATGACAAACGTGCATGCCGGGGTCATGAGCGGGAAGTCGCCCATGTAGACCTCGGACTCCTTGATCTCACCCGATTCTTTGACCATCAGACGGGTACGCACGCGCAGAGGCGCGGCGTAGGTCATGTCACGATTGCGACACTCTGAGACCGAGAACTTGGGCTCTCCGAACTCATAATCAAGGAAGCGGAGCTCATAGTTCTTGCCCGTATAGTCTGTGATAGAATCCAGTTCTTCAAAGAGTTCTCGCAGACCCGCTCGCTGAAACCAGGCGAACGAATCCCTCTGGATCGCGATCAGATCTCCGAGACCGATGAGATCCGACAGGTGACCGAAGTTGTGGCGTGATGGAGTCTTCACAGCCTGAGCCAACGTCATGGACGGACCTCCCAAGGCGATCGAAGTGCGCCGAGCCGCTGGCGCACGGGGGTGGAGAAGGAATAGCCTATCACGCCGGGCATGCCGTCTGTGACCTGCGGTCGAAGGTGCTATGAATAGCCAACCCATGACCGACGAGCCCGGATCGACCACCTACGCCAGCGGCCGTAAACGCCTCACGCCGGCGCAGGAGGACTACCTCAAGGCGCTGTTCAAGCTCCAGGAGGACCACGAGCTGGTGTCGACGTCGGAGCTGGCGCAGCGCCTGGCGATCTCCCCCGCCTCGGTCAGCGAGATGGTCAACCGCCTGTCCAGCCTGGGTCTGGTCAGCCACCACCGCTCCCACGGGCAGCAGCTCACGCCGCAGGGCCGGTCCATCGCCGTCGAGCTCATCCGCCACCACCGGCTCATGGAGATGTTCCTGGTCCAGGTCCTCGGCTTCGGCTGGGACGAGGTCCATGAGGAGGCCGAGCGCCTCGAGCACGTGATCTCGGAGCGGATGGAGGCGCGCATCTTCGACCTCCTCGGGCGACCTCGCATCGACCCCCACGGAGACTCCATCCCCACCCTCGAGGGGGCGCTGGAGAAGAGCGGCGACCGCACCCTGGAGAGCGCGATCGCGGGTGAGCGGCTCCGCGTCAAGCGGGTCTCCGACGAGGACCCGGTCAAGCTCCGCGCGATCGAGGAGCTGGGCCTGGTGCCCGCCGTCGAGTGCGAGGTGACCGACGGCAGCCGCTACGAGAGCCCGATCGGTATCCGCGTCGACGGCCGCCCGGTGAGCGTCCCCCTCGGCCTGGCCCGGGTGATCTTCGTCGAGAGCGCGTGACCGGCCCCTCGCTGCTGCCCCGCTGGGCGGGGCTGCTCGCCCTCGTCTTCGCCGTCGAGGCGGTGATCACCCTGACCTGGCTGATCGCGCTGACCGAGTCGGTGGCCACCCTCCAGCTCATCGCGGGACTGCTCGTCGTCGCGATCTGGCTGCCGGCGGGCATCCTTCTCCCCGTCGTCCTCCGGCCCAGCCTCGCCCCGCTCCCCCACCGCCGCCAGATCTGCGCCGCGCTGGGCGCCGCCACCGGCCTGATCACGGGGCTCATCCCCCTCGTCGTCATGACCGCCGGCATCGCCCTGATGGAGCGGCTCGGCCAGAGCTATGCGTACAGGCCCTCCAGCCCCTGGATCTGGCCGGGGATCGGGTTCGTCCTCTGCGGGGTCCTGAGCGCGGTCGCCGGCCTGATCGTCCTCCGGCGAGGGCTCGCCGCCGAGGGACTGCCACCGCCCGCCGAGGCGGGGACCCCGGCCGGGGCGGAGCCGTCCGGCTCGATCTCGCCCGACGGGCGATGGCGCTGGGACGGCTCCCGCTGGCTGCCGCGAGAGCAGCGGCCACTCTACTCGGAGGACGGCCGCTGGTACTGGGAGGGGACCCGCTGGGTCCCCGCCGAGACGCCGCCCCGGTCCTGATCCACCTCATCGAGGAGCGGGTCCTCGATCGAGAACTGGATCCGGTGCAGGCGCTCGTAGACGCCGCCCCGCTGGAGCAGCTCCTGGTGGGTGCCCTGATCGACCAGGTGGCCGCGCTCCAAGACCAGGATGCGGTCGGCGGCGAGCACGGTCGAGAGCCGGTGGGCGATGACGATCGAGGTCCTTCCCTTGAACAGCGGCTTCAGCGCCGACTGGATCAGCCGCTCCGACTCCGAGTCGAGGTTGGAGGTGGCCTCGTCGAGGATCAGGATGCGGGGGTCCTTGAGGATCACCCGGGCGATCGCCAGGCGCTGCTTCTGGCCTCCGGAGAGCCGGTGGCCGCGCTCGCCGACGACGGTCTCGTAGCCCTGCGGCAGCTCCTCGATGAAGTCGTGGATGTTGGCCGCTATGGTCGCCGCCAGGAGCTGCTCCTCGGTGGCGTCGGGCCTGGCGTAGAGCAGGTTCTCGCGGATCGAGGTGTGGAACAGGAACGTGTCCTGGAAGACGATCCCGATCTGGCGGCCGACCGATTCCAGCGTGGCGTCGCGCAGGTCCACCCCGTCGATCCGGATCGAGCCGGCCTGGGGGTCGTAGAAGCGGGGGAGCAGCGAGGTGATGGTGGTCTTGCCGGCGCCCGAGGGGCCGACCAGCGCGACCAGCTCGCCCGGCTTGATGTCGAAGGAGACGTCGTGCAGGACGGGCTCGTTCTGGCGGTAGGCGAAGGTCACGTCCTTGAAGGAGACCGCGCCCCTGACCGATCCGAGGTCGGCCGCGCCCGGCTTGTCGAGGACCTCGGGGGCGAGGTCGACGTACTCGAAGATGCGCTGGAACAGGGCCAGCGAGCCGACGATGTTGACCTGCAGGTTGGCCAGCTGGCCGACCGGGCCGTAGAGGCGGGCGAGGAGCACTGTGGCGAAGGTGACGACCGTGCCCAGCGAGGTCTGGTGGTGGATCACCAGCCAGCCGCCGTAGGCCCAGAGCGGGGCCGGGCCGGCGGTCCCGAGGACGCTCATCATCATGAAGAACCAGCGGCCGACCATGGTCTGGCGGACGTTGAGCTCGCGCAGCTCGGAGTTGAGGCCGCCGAAGCGGCTGGTCTCGTCCCGCTGGCGGACGAAGGCCTTGACCAGGAGGATGCCGGAGATGCCGAGTATCTCCTGCATGTAGGCGGTGAGCTCGGAGAGCTTGCTCTGGGTCCGCTTCCGCGCGCCGTAGGTGGCCCTCCCCACGCGTCGGGTGGGGAGCGTGAAGGCGGGGACGATGAGGAGGGCGGCGATGGTCAGCCGCCAGTCCAGCTCGACCATGAAGACGATCGTCGTGACCAGGATGACCACGTTCTGGATGAAGTTGAAGACCGTGTCGGAGACGACGGTCTGGATGCCGTTGACGTCGTTGGTCAGCCGGGACATGACGTCACCGGTCCGGGTGCTGGTGAAGAAGGCGACCGTCTGGTGCAGCATCCGGTGGAAGAGCTGCCCGCGCAGGTCGTGCATGATCCCCTGGCTGATGCGGCTGCTCAGCCAGTTCTGGAGCACGGTGACGAGGCTGCCCAGCAGCTGCGACCCGACCAGGATGGCGAGCAGGACCAGGACCAGTGAGAAACCGCCCTTGGGGGTGGTGAGGTCGTCGATCAGGCGCTTGGTCATGTCCGCCGGGACCAGTCCCAGCCCGGCGCTGACACCGATGCAGGCGAGCACCACCAGCGCGCTCGCCCAGTAGGGCAGGAAGTAGCGGAAGATCCGCGCCATCATCCCTCGCTCGATCTTGACTGGGGGCAGATCGTCCCCCCAGCTGTTGCGGCCCATGCCGCGCCACATCATTCCCATGGCTCACTCCAACCTACATGTCTTTTCGTCCGAAGTTCAGTATTGATGCATCTAGATATATCGCAATAGATGGCGTGATGTCAAGTTCGGTCGGATATGGCGACGGGGCGGCTTCGAGTCCGGCGATCCGGCTGCCGGACCGCGGTCGGGGAGGATCTCCCGGGCCGGTCACAAACCCTCCTCCCCAGGCGTCATCTCGATGACGGCCTCGCAGCCATGGACATCGCGGGGAGGCGGGGCCGGGGAACGCAAGACGCAACTGGAGGAGACGTGACCAATGGAACCGCGCATGAGCAATCCGGCGATGGTCCTGCCCGAGGCGATGGAGGGTTTTCAGATGCTGCAGGCGGCCGTGGACGGCGCCGGGATGCCGGCCAAGACCATGGGTCTGGTTCACCTCCGCGCCAGCCAGATCAACGGCTGCAGCGTGTGTCTGGAGGCGGGAGAGTGCAGCGCCCAGGCGATGGGCGAGGCCCCGGAGCGCGTCTTCTCCGTGGCGAACTGGAGACAGGCCTCGTGCTTCAGCGACGCCGAGCGCGCCGCACTGGCCCTGACCGAGGCGGTGACCCGGCTGGGCGACAACCCCGACGGCGTGCCCGACGAGGTCTGGGAGGAGGCCGCCCGGCACTACGACGAGAAGGGTCTCGCCGCGCTGATCCTCTCGATTGGGATAACCAACGTCTACAACCGGCTCAACGTCACCACCCGCCAGGTCGCGGGCACCTGGAGCTGAACGGGGCGCGCGCGTCCGCTCCCCCTGCTGAGACCCACCCTCCCGCCGGTCCGAACGCCGTCGGACCGGCAGGTGGTGATCTCTTCCGCCTAACGCGCCGTCACCCTCCGATCAGGGGCCGGACCGCCACCTCGTCGACGTGGCTCCAACCGGCCGGGCGGAGGAGCGTTCTGACCTCCTCGATCCGGATCGGGTCGACGCCCATCTCCTCGAGCAGCCCCATGCTCATCGCCGCCCGAAGGTCGACCACGGCGACGCCGTAGCGCTCGCCAACCGCGGCCAGGGCGCGGTTGCGAAGGATGTGCCAGGGGCGGGCCGGCGCCAGCCGGGTGATGCCGACGAAGTTGGAGAAGAGCAGCAGCACCCTGCCCCGCTCGGCCCGGAAGCCCCTCTTTCCGTGGGCGACGCCACCCCATCCGGCCATCAGGCCGATGACGGCGTCCCCGCTCAACGGCTGATCCGGCTCCCCGTCCCTGGCCACCATGCGAAGGCCCTGGCGGGGGCCGTGGAGGGCCCAGAGGCCGCGCTCGCGGGCGGGTCCGGACGAGCCCTCGGCGTGAGCGCCGCCGATCCGGCCCCCGGCGACGTTCTCGCCCGGTCTCCAGCTCTCACCGCCGGTCCAGGAGAGCAGCTCGGATTCCCGCATCCGCCACACCCTCCAGCCGACCTCGACGTCTGGTATCTGCGTCATGAGTCCATGGTCCTCTGCGGACGACGAACCCTCCAGTGGCAGGATGGGCAATCTACGCTAATATCCTGCCATGGTCCCGACGGTTGCCGTCATCGTGTTCGATCGCATCTCCATCTTCGAGGCGGCGATCGCCTGCGAGGTCTTCGCCCACGATCGCTCCGACATGGGACTGCCCAACTACAGCACGGTCATCTGCAGCGTCGAGCGAGAGTTGCTGCAGGCCACCGCCGGCTTCCAGATCCGAGCCGATCACGGGCTGGAGGCGGTGGCCGGGGCGGGTACGGTGATCGTGCCCAACTGGCGGGACATCGCCGAGGAGCCGCCTCCTGAGCTGCTCAAGACGCTGCGCCAGGCCGACCGCCGCGGGGCCAGGATCGTTTCCTTCTGCTCGGGCGCCTTCGTCCTCGCCGCCGCCGGCCTGCTCGACGGCCGGCGGGCGACCACCCACTGGATGTACGCCGCCGAGTTCGCCCGGCGGTATCCGCAGGTCGAGCTCGACCCGGACGTCCTCTACGTCGCCGACGGCAACGTCTACACGTCGGCGGGTAGCGCCGCCGGCCTCGACCTGTCCCTGCACCTGGTCGAGCTCGACTTCGGTGCCGAGGTCGCGAACATGTTCGCGCGGAGGATCGTGATCCCGCCCCGCCGATCCGGCGGCCAGGCCCAGTACGTCGAGCGGCCAATGGCCTCCAACCCCTCGGACGACCACCTCTCGGCGACCCTGGCGTGGGTCGGCGGCAACCTGGCCCGCCAGCTCACCATCGCCGACCTCGCCGAGCACGCGCACATGTCGCAGAGGACCTTCGCCCGGCGCTTCCAGACGCTGACCGGCCTCTCCCCCTGGCGCTGGCTGATGCAGCAGCGTCTCGGCGCCGCCCAGGCCCTGCTCGAGACCACCGACCTCAGCGTCGAGCAGATCGCCGAGACCAGCGGCTTCGGCTCGGCCGCCGTCCTCCGCCTGCATTTCGGCAGGCGCCTGGGCATCTCCCCCACCGCCTACCGAGTCCACTTCCGGCGCCGAGACGTGCAGCTGGCCGGATGACGGGTGGCGGGCTGAGCCGGGCGCTGCCCGCTCGCGGTGATGGCCAGGGCCGTCGCCAGTCCCGTCCCCACATCGACCCGATCCTCCGCCCGAGGCTCGGAACCCCTCGTCATCCGGGCCGGTTGGCGCCTGAGGTTAAGGGAGAGCCACTGCAGTAGGCTCAGGACCGATGGACTACCCGCTCCGCTTTGGACTCAAGCTCTCCGGCCAGGACACGACGATCGAGGATCTCCGCACCGTCTGGCACGTTGCCGACGAGGCGGGCTTCGACCACGTGTGGGACTTCGACCACTTCGCGTCGATCGGCGCCGGCGGCCCGGACAGGCCCGTCTTCGAGGGCTGGGCGCTGCAGGCGGCCATCGCCGAGGCGACCAAGAGGGTCCGCATCGGC
>DATAXV010000119.1:0-3391 GCA_036272915.1 Candidatus Dormiibacterota bacterium | reverse complement strand
CCCCCGTCAAGAATGCTCGTCGTCCTTCGGCGCGTCGACGATAGCTACAGGATCCACACCGCATACTTGGATAGGAATCGAGATGACACGTGAGCAATGGGCGGCCAAGTTCGCTATCAGAACGCCGCAGAATCCCATAGTTGGGCTGATCGCTGGGTATTTCAATGCCGATTGGGAGTTGGACTTCCCCTCGCAGCGCTGGCAAGACGTCACGGCTGAGTTCGTGAGAGAGGAGCCAGCGGACGCTGTCAAGGCAGTGGTCGACGAGCTCGATCAATTGATCAAATCTGACCTGAACGAAGCGGACCTGCATTGGCTTCTCAGGGAACTGGGATCCGGCATACTGCCAGAGAAGATCGGCCTCGGAAACCGCCAGTGGCTCGGCGATCTCCGCTCTGATCTTGAACGCCTAGCCTCCTGACACGTCGTTGAGACGGGGATGCCGGGACTTGGCCCTGCCCTAGCGCGGCTGCTTCCGGAGGAGCTCAGACGCACCGGCGCCCCCGTCCAACCCACATCGCGGCTCTCTGCGGCGTAACCGGCCGCAATCCTGCTCGTGCCGCACTTGATCAACAGTGCCGTATCGGGCCTTGAACGCCGCCCATTCACGCTGGCCGAGTCCAGCCGAGCTCGGTCGAGACGTATGTGAGTTCGGTGAACTCCTCCAGACCCTGACGCGCCCCCTCCCGGCCGAGACCGCTCTGCTTGACCCCGCCCATGGGCGAGAAGGAGACCGAGGGCAGGGCGTTGTTGAGGCCCAGGATCCCGGACTGGATCCGGTCCTGCATGCGGATCGACCGCTCGAGATTGGAGGTGTAGACGTAGGCGGCCAGGCCCATCTCGGTGTTGTTGGCCCTCTCCACCAACTCGTCCTCGTCGCCGAAGCGGAAGACACCGGCGGCGGGCCCGAAGACCTCCTCGCTGCCGATCCGAGCGTCGTCGGGCGCGCCGACGACGAGCGCGGGGGCCATGAAGGCACCGTCGAGATCGTCGCGGGTACGAGTCGCGAGCTCGCCCCCTCGTCCGAGGGCGTCCTTCACGACATCGACTACGGCGTCCCGCCGCTCGGCGTCGATCAGGGGGCCGAGGTCCGGATCCTGATCGCCGAGAGGATCGCCGACCTTCATCGCGTCTATTCGGGTCGCCAGCCGCTCGGTGAACTCGTCGAAAACGGAGCCCTCGACGAAGAAGCGGTTGGCGGCGATGCAGGACTGGCCGTTATTGCGGAACTTGGCGGCCATCGCCCCCTCCACGGCGCGATCCATGTCGGCGTCGGCGAAGACGATGAAGGGCGCGTCCCCGCCCAGCTCGAGCAGCGGCCGGACGATGCGCTGCGAGGCCTGCTTCATGACCAGGCGGCCGACCGGCGTCGACCCGGTGAAGCTGACCACCCGCACCGCGGGATGCTGGAGCAGAGCCTCGGTCTGCTCCGGGGCCGGTCCATGGACCAGGTTGGCCACACCCTGCGGCAGGCCGGCCGCCTTCATCACCTCGAAAAGCTCGACGACGGCCAGCGGCGCCTTCTCCGAGGTCCTGGCGACCACGGTGCAGCCGGCGGCCAGAGCCGGGGCCAGCTTGCGCGCCTGGATCGAGACGGGAAAGTTCCACGGCGTGAGACTGAGGGCCACGCCGGCGGGCCTCGAGATCACGTGGTGGCGGCGGTTGGGCGCCTCGTTGGGGATGATCTCCCCACCGGCCCGTCGAGCCTCCTCGGCGAACCAGCGGAAGTACTCGGAGGAGAAGCGGAGCTCGGCGACGCCCTCGGCCAGCCGCTTGCCGGTCTCGGTGGAGAGGAGCCAGCCGATCGTCTCGGCACGCTCGGCCAGGATCGCGGAGATCTTGAGCAGGATGTCGGCGCGCGCTCGCGCGGGCGTGGTCGACCACGCCGGGAACGCCGCCTTCGCCGCATCGGCCGCCTCCCTGGCGGTGGCGGCGTCGCCATAGGGGATGGTGCCGACGAGGCTTCCGTCGGCGGGGTTCCTTACTTCGTAGGACTCGGCCATGCAGGCAGCCTACCCGCGGGCCGCGCCCTCACGTCGAGCCCGGCACCGTCCTCCCCGCCACCGCGTCGCTGTAGAGAACGCTCAGCCGCCGGCAGAGCTCGGGCCGGTGGCCGAGCAGCTCGGTGGAGTCGACGAACTGGTCGATACCGCCCAGCAGGGGGCTCGCGCCGGCGAGCGCCGAACCGGGATCGATGGCCGCCGCGCAGGCCCCGGCGAAGGCCTCCGCCGGCGGCACCAGGAACGGCCGGTCGTGGAACCGGGTGGGCTCGGGGTCGATGGGCGCCGTCAGCTTCAGGGCGTTGAACGCCTCCCCCACCGCGCGGTAGGCGCCGACCAGGGCCTCCTCCCGCGCCGCGTGGTCAGCGCCGGCGACCGCCGCCTCCATGAGCGGTGCAAGCCTGACGCCGGAGCGGAGGCGGGCGAATGCCGACCCGAACCACTTGGAGTAGGGCGCGTGGCGCCGTTCGATCAGGAAGCAGAGCCGCATGACGTCGTGCACCAGCTCGGCGGAGAGCAGCCGGCTGCCGAGCTCGTCACCCGCCTCGGCCGCGCGTCCCGGGAACGGCGCGACCTGGGAGATCCGCTGCCACTGGCCGGCGAGCAACCAGAGCCACACGTCGGGCGGGTACCAGGCGAGCCGCTCGCGCACCGCGGTCAGATCGCCCGAGGTGTCGTGGAAGACGGCGCCGGCGGTGACCGACAGCAGCGACTGCGTCGGCGTCAACAGCCAGTCGAGAAGGTCGATGCCCTGGGTCGGGTCGAAGCCGAGCCACGCGGTCAGGTGCGCTCCCAGCTCGGCCACGGCCACCTCCACGGGCGAGCCGCCGTAGGTCGCGGGCAATCCTTCCAACGGCTCGGGGTTCGCCTCCCCGACCAGGATCGTGACGCGCGCCCGCCAGTCGTGATCGGTCGAGCGGGCGCTGTCGAAGCCGAGCACCTCCGACCCCGGACCGAGGACGGCGGCGGCGTGCGATCTGCCGCGGAGGCGCGGCGCGACGACGTCGTCATAGAGGGCACGGCAGAGGGCGAGCCCGGAGCGGTGGCTGGGTGCGGTCATCGAGTTCCCTCCGGCGGCAACGGTTGGGGCCCATCGCCCGGACGATCGATATCGGGGGCCGGTGGCGCTCCGAGGTTAAGGCAAAGGAGTTGCAGTACGCTCAGGATCGATGGACTACCCGCTCCGCTTTGGACTGAAGCTCTCCGGCCAGAACACGACGATCGAGGATCTCCGCACCGCCTGGCGCGTGGCCGACGAGGCGGGCTTCGACCACGTGTGGGACTTCGACCACTTCGCGTCGATCGGCGCCGGCGGCCCGGACAGGCCCGTCTTCGAGGGCTGGGCGCTGCAGGCGGCCATCGCCGAGGCGACCAAGAGGGTCCGCATCGGC
>DATAXV010000118.1:0-55112 GCA_036272915.1 Candidatus Dormiibacterota bacterium | reverse complement strand
CAGCGCCCTGGCGATCGCCACCCGCTGCCGCTCGCCGCCCGACAGCTGGGTCGGGCGCGCGCCGGCGCGGTCGCCGAGGCCGACCGCCGAGAGCGCCGCCTGCGCCAGCCGGCGCCGGTCGGAGGCCGCCACCCCCGCATAGAGGATGCCGTCGGCGACGTTCTCCAGCGCGCTCTGATGCTCGGCCAGGAAGAACTGCTGGAAGACGAAGCCGATGGTCGTCGCCCGAAGC
This sequence comes from Candidatus Dormiibacterota bacterium, assembly GCA_036272915.1. Taxonomy (GTDB): domain Bacteria; phylum Chloroflexota; class Dormibacteria; order Dormibacterales; family Dormibacteraceae; genus DATAXV01. Next base: position 54,880 of record DATAXV010000118.1, on the reverse strand, counting down.
GCCGCCAGCTGCCGGTCGGGCAGCCGGGAGACGTCGAGGCCGGTCACCCTGACCACCCCCGAGGTGGGCCTATCCAGCGTCCCCATCAGGTGGAAGAGGGTCGACTTGCCCGAGCCCGAGGGTCCCACCAACGCCACCAGCTCGCCTCGCTCGACGCGCAGGCTGACCCCGCGCAGCGCGCGCACGGGCGGCTCTCCAGGGTAGGTCTTGACCACCTGCTCCAGCTCGAGTACCGGTGACTCCCCCACCCCTGTCTCGACCTTGGCGCTCATGAGGACGGCTCCACGATGCGCAGGCCGGGCTGCAGCGACGTGCCGGTCACCTGGACCAGACCATCTGCGTCGTCGAACAGGCCCAGGGAGACGGAGAGCAGGTGGTGGACCCCATGGCTGTTGACCACCTCCACCGCGTAGGAACCGCCGGGACGGGCGAGCAGGGCCGCCACCGGCACCACCAGCGCGTTCTTGACCGTGGCCGTGGTGATGGTGACGTTGACCGGTGCGTCATCCAGGCTGCCCGTGGTGGCGGGGTCCGTGGGCGTGATCACGACCGGCACCGTGGGCGGGCTCCCCGACGTGCCGGCGCTGGCGACGCTTCCGACCGAGGTCACGGTGCCCGGCGTGCTTTGCCCGTTGGGCAGGCTGATCTCGACCTGGTCGCCCGCCGCCAGCTCCGACTGCTGGTCGGCGTCGAGGCTGACCGACACCTGGCGGGTTGTGGAGCTGGCCGAGAGCAGGGCCTGGCCGGGGGCGGCGCTGCCCCCCAGCGTGCCCGAGACCGAGGTGATCCGGGCCGAGCCGGGCAGGAACACCACCTGCCCCAGCGACAGGGTCCCGGTCTGGTCCTCACCCATTGCCGCCTGCAGCTCCTCCACCCCGTACTTGGTCCACCAGGAGAACTCATTCGAGGTCGGGCTCAGATCCGAGCTGCTGACGTACCCGAGCGCGACCAGGTCGGCATTGAGCTCCTCGACGTCGGGCCCGGTCACACTGCTCGGCGACGCCCCCTCGGAGAGGCTGCGATAGGCGGGCGTTGGCCCGTAGAGGAGCACCACCGGCGAGCCGTCCACCTGGTACAGGACCTGGCCCTGGCTGATGACCTGCCCGACCGCGGGCAGCCAGGTCAGCGTTCCATGGGCCTGATTGACGACCGAGTAGCCGCCGGCGTAGCCGAGGGTGCCGCCGGTCGAGGTCTGGGAGGAGAGGTCGCGCCTGGCACCGACGGTGTACAGCGTGGTCGAGGCCCCGTTGTCGGTCATCCCGCTGGGGGCCGGTCTCGGGAAGGGGTTCACGGGAAGCGTGAGATGGCCGAACCGGATCGCTCCGGTCCCGGCGACGGCCGCGATCAGGAGGACGGCCAGCGGGATCAGGAGCAGGCGCCGGCGTGACCGGCGCCGGACCGGCGGCGAGGACGAATCCCGGCCCTTGGGAGCCGGGGAGACGGCGGCCCCGCTCATGAGCCGCCTCCCTGCACGCTGATCCCCGCCGAATAGCCGTGTGACTGGCAGTAGCTGGTCGCGGTCTTGTACTCGGCCGAGTAGGTGACACTCACGTTGACGTCGATCACGCCCTGACCGTTGGGATCCGGGAAGTCGGGGACTCCGTGTGCCCGCATGCAGCGCGAGTATTTGAGACCCTCGGCGCGGGCCTGGGCCTGGTCGGCCGGGCTGTTTCCGGTGCCGGCGCCTGGCTGCAGCTTCTGGCACGCTGCGGCCGCGGCCTTGTACTGGGGCGAGTTGGGATCCAGCTGGCCCCTGTTGATCGATTGGGAGATTCCCTTGCCGGTGACCTTCGGCTCCGGGTATCCGGGCTCGCCGTGCGTCTGCATGCAATGGGCGTAGGCGATCGCGTGCTGAGCGGCACGCTCCTGGTGAGACTCCGGCTGACTTGCTCCTGGCCGCGAGCAGGCCGCGACCAGGATGAGGAGGCCGAGCAGGAGCGGAACGGCTGGGATCAGGCGCGGGCGACGCGTCGCACGCGCCCGGCGATGGCAGGCCAGCAACGCCGTCACCGGCCGCCATCGGCGAAGTCCCGGCGGCCCGCACACGGCGGGTCGGTGGACGGGTTGGGGCAGCGGGTCTTCTCGCATGCCGAGTGGTGTAAGAGAAGGGCGGTTGCGTCAAGGTGACATGACCGGCGTCGAAGCGGCCAGGGTGGGCGTTACCGCGCTGCAACCGAGGTCGTGCGACGCTGATAGGGCCGTGCGGATACTGGTGATCGAGGATGATCGCGAGCTGGCCGGGGCGATCGGCGCCGGGCTCCGAAACGCGGGCATGGCCGCCGACGTCGCCTTCGAGGGCGCCGGCGGCCTGGAGCGAGCGGTGGTAACCGCCTACGACGTGGTCGTGCTCGATCGCGACCTGCCGGGGATGCATGGGGATCGGGTCTGTGCCGAGCTCGTGCGCTGCCGGAGCCGCACCCGCATCCTGATGCTGACCGCCGCCTCGACGCTGGACGACCGCGTCGAGGGGCTTGACCTGGGGGCCGACGACTACCTGCCCAAGCCCTTCGCCTTCGCCGAGCTGGTGGCACGGGTGCGGGCGCTGCTGCGGCGCGCCCAGCCGGCGGTCCCACCGGTACTGGCGAGCGGGGACCTGGAGCTCGATACCGCCCGCCGGGAGGCCTGGCGCGGGGAGCGGCGCCTCGACCTGGCGCCCAAGGAGCTGGCCGTCCTCGAGCTGCTCCTCTCCGCTCAGGGCCGCGTCGTCTCCGCCGAGGAGCTCCTGGAGCGCGTCTGGGACGAGGCCGCCGACCCCTTCACCTCCGCGGTCAAGGTGACCGTCAGCCGGCTGCGCAGGCGGCTCGGCGACCCGCCCCTGATCGAGACCGTGGCCCAGGCGGGCTACCGGATCGGGTGATGGCGAGGCCCGGCGCCGACCGCGGCTGGCCCCTGCGAGCGCCCCGGCGCACCTTGCGGCTGCGGCTGACGGCGATCTACGGCGGGCTCTTCCTGCTGTCCGGGGCCATCCTGCTCACGCTGGTCTACGTCCTCCTGTCGCGGGATTTCGGTGGCCCCTTCGCCACCTTCTCGTTCAGCGGCATCAACGCCTCGGTCATCCATGGACTGCATCCGGCGGGATTCACGACGGTCGTGAGTGGGCGGGAGACCAGGATCGAGGCGGTCGAGCTCGCGACGGCGGAGCTGCGCCTGCTGCTGATCTGGTCATGCGTGGGGCTGGGCGCAATGACGGTGGTCTCGATCGGGGCCGGCTGGATGGTCGCCGGACGTGTCCTGAGCCCGATCCGAACCATCACCGCCACGGCCAGGGAGATATCCGCCCGCAACCTGCACCGGCGCCTGGCCCTCACCGGCCCCGACGACGAGCTCAAGGAGCTGGGCGACACCTTCGACGATCTCATCCGGCGGCTGGACGCCTCCTTCCAGTCGCAGCGACGCTTCGTCGCCAACGCGTCTCACGAGCTGAGGACGCCGCTGACCCGAGCGCAGACGCTGCTCGAGGTCGCCCTGGCCGACCCCAACGCCGACCTGGACTCGCTGCGCGCCGCCTGCGAGCGAGCGGTCGCGGCCGGACGCCAGCAGGAGCGGCTTCTCGAGGCGTTGCTCGCCCTCGCCAGCAGCGAGCGCGGGCTGGGCGAGGTGGACGCGGTCGACCTCGTCGCGATCGCCTCCGAGGTCCTGACCAGCTGGCGCCCGGAGGCGGCGAGGCGCGATCTGGAGATGTCGGTCCGGCTGTCCCCCGCCCAGGTATGGGGGGACGCGCGGCTGCTCGAGCGCCTCCTGGCCAACCTGGTCAGCAACGCGATCCAGCACAACGTGACCGGCGGTCAGGTCGAGATCGAGACCAGCACCAAGCCGTCGGGGGTCAGGCTCACGGTGATCAACACCGGACCCGTGGTCCCCGAGGATGAGGTCCCCCGCCTGCTCCAGCCATTCCAGCGGCTGGAGCCCGCCCGCGACGCCAGGGGCGAGGGGAGCGGCCTCGGTCTCTCCATCGTCCAGGCCATCGCCGCCGCCCACGGCGCGGCACTCTCGGTGCGTGCCCGACCGGATGGTGGGCTCGACGTCACCGTGTCCTTCCCGGGTCCGGTTCGCGAATCAGATGCGGCCCCGCCGCGACCGCGCCCGTAACGCCGATCAGGATCCCTGGTTCGGGGTTGCCTGCCATCCTCGACGCCGAACGGACCACCGCTCGATCAAGGACGTCCCCCTCCACCGACAGACCATCTTCATGGCCGCGATGTACCCGTCGGGCCGGACGAGCACGGTGCCGTCGCCCGGGAGTCCATACTCGCCGCGGGCGGTTCCGGTCGGGTCGGTCACCACGTGGATACGCACCGGCCCGTACGGCTCCTCGACCCGTTCCGGAACGGCGCCGAAGGCAAGCAGGGTCCAGTGAGGACCGCGGAAGACGTCGAACAGCCGGATCGGGTCGCCGGCGGCGGACTGGCTCGGCGCGTCGGGCGCTCGGTCTCCGGCGCGGACCCGACCCGCGGCGCCGGGGCGTGACAGCGGGCTGTCGGGGTAGGCGATGGTGAGGCCGGTCGTGAAGTCGTCGGTCTGCCCTCGGGAGGCGCTGGGACCGTCGTTGGCCTGGGCCGAGCGCATCACCATTCGGAGCCTGCGCGTGCTGTCCTCGAGCACGGCCTGCGCCACCGGCCTCCGCTCCGCCTGGTACGTGTCGAGCAGTGCCGCGTCGGCGCCGGAGAGCACGGCCGCGAGCTTCCAGCCGAGGTTGTAGGAGTCCTGGATGCCGGTGTTCATCCCCTGCCCGCCGCCGGGTGAGTGGATGTGCGCGGCGTCGCCGGCCAGGAAGACTCGACCGACCCGGTACCTGTCGACTAGGCATACGTTGATCCGGTACAGCGACAGCCAGGTCGGGTCCTCCAGCCGCACGCCGGGGAGGCCGGCTCGCTCGTCGAACAGCCTGCGATACAGCTCCAGCGAGGGCTCTGCCGGGTCCGCCTCATCCGTGGGGACTGACGCCTGGAACTGCCAGACCTCCGTGTGCGGCAGCGGGAACAGCGAGAGCACACCATGCTCCGGCGCCATCCACAGGTGCTGGCGGGTGGGATCGAGACCGTCGATCCGGACGTCGCCCAGGTACCACCGGTCCTCGGTGAGGCTGACGCCGTGCAGGGTGGCGTCGATCAGCCGGCGCACCGCGCTGCGGCCGCCGTCGCAGCCCACCACTACCGAGCGGGGATCCTCTCGGTTCCCGCCGCCGTCCGCACCGTGACCGTCGCCACGTCGGCGTCCTGCGTCAGGTCCACGACCTCGGTCCCCAGCTCCACCACCCCGCCGAGATCGGCCAGGCGGTCGCGGAACGCGGCCTCCACGTGCGGCTGAGCGACCCAGACCGGCGCCGGATAGGGGTATTCCGGGCCAGGCGGCACACCCACCGCCGACTCGACGCCGTCGGAGATGACCCGGTCGCGATCGTAGTGGCGGGTCGGCACGTGTGCCGTGCCGTTGGCCAGGATGGCCTTTGCCGTGCCCAGGTCGTCGGCGACCTCCAGAGCCCGGGGCTGGATGGTCTTGGCGCGCGAGGCGATGGCATGCTCATCGGCCATCTCCACGATGCGGACGTCGACCCCCCGGCGGGCCAGGTCGCAGGCGAGGGTGAGCCCGGTCGGCCCGGCCCCAGCGATCAGTACGTCTGCCATGACCACTCCTTACGTAACTTAGGTAAACTTCTGGTGTCGAGGGCAACCATATACCTAAGTTAGGTAATTAGCTAACGGGGGTGGACATGGCCGAGGACACGCTGGCGGAGCTGCTTCCCCGCCTGGCCCGGCTGAGCTCTCTGCTCGGCCGGGGTGAGCTGTTCGATCGGGCGGTCGCGGCGACCGAGCTGCGGCTGGAACGTCCGGCAATGACCGTTCTGGTCAACCTGCACATGTCCGGAGGGCCTCTGCGGATAGGCCAGATCGCCACGCTGATGCACGTGGCGGGTCCACACGTGACCCGGCACGTGCAGGGACTGGAGCGACGCGGACTGACCGAGCGCGTGGTCGACCAGGAGGATCAGCGCGCCCGCCTGATCACGCTCACCGCGGAGGGCCGCCTGATCACCGGCCGGTATCTCCACGTCGTGCGTCGCTGGTTCGCGGATGCCATGGCCGGCTGGACCGCCCAGGACCAGCGCGACCTGACCCGGCTGGTCGACCGTCTGGTCTCCGACCTCACCACCCGCCTCGACGCGGATCTGTAGGAGCCCGACTCCGGCCGGCTGGTGGAGCCTCGAGGGAACGGCTGCCCTGAAATCCGGAGGCCGGCTGATGAGGATCAGCCCGAGGGCGGTCAGGGCCGGACCGGCGGCGGCGATCCGCGCGGCGCCGAGGGATCGGAGCAGCCGTGAGGACAGCGGCCCGACCACGTCCGATCGAGTTCACCACCCAGACCGACGGGGTTGCCGGTCCTCTGGCGACGCTGCCTCGGCAGGTCGAGGCCCCCGGATCGCGGATTGAGGGGACCGGCGATCCGGGGGCTGCTGGGAGGGGAACCGATGGCTCAGGCGTTCAGAGGAGTCAACCGGCCAGGACGCACCCGGCCGGCGGCGGCGTCGGCGAGTTCCACCCGCGCAGGCGGCAGGTGAGCTTCACGGGATCCAGGAGCAGCGTGCCGGTCGTGCCCATCGGCGCCGAGACGTCGACCATCCCGGTGAGGCCGACCGTGTTGCCGCTGACTTCGACGAAGCCCCCGTTTCCTCCATGCGGGCCACCGGTGGCGGTGATGGTGCCGCCGAAGTCGTCGACCCCGGTCGCGAGCAGCGTCACCCTGCCGCCCGCGCCATTGCCGAGCGCGTCGGCGTTGAGCTTCACGCCCGAGCCGACCGTCACCTCCGACGAGATGCTCTCACCCATCACCGATGGACCGCCCTCGGCACGGGCGAGCGTGGTGCCGACCGCGATCACGCCTCCGCCCGCCTCGCCGGCCGTGTTCACGATCGCACTGCCTTTGAGAGCGACCGTCCCGGAGGCCTCGATACCAACCTTCCCGCCGGCCTCGCCTGGAGCCCCCCCGCGCGCCGCGAGCGTTCCGGTCACGAGAGCGCCGCCGCCGATCCCGCCGACCGTGATCTCGCCGGTGGCTGCTCCCGCCGTCGGTGTCGAGACGGATCCGCTGATCTTGACGAGATTCTCGACGAGACCGTCCGCCGCACTGCCCTCGACCTCAACGAAACCTCCCTGCGCCTGGATCTGACCTGTCAGCGAGACGAGCGCCCCGGACGGATTGGCCGGCGCCGCCGTCACCTGATTGGGGACGCCGAGCGTCACGGGCGAGTGCCCGGTCATGTTCAACGTCGCGGTATCGGCGCCGAGTAGATAGACCGAGCCACGTTGCGCATCCAGGATCCCACTGCTCTGCACGCCCGGCGCGAGCAGGGTCAGCGGCCCCCCATCGGCGACCGTGATGTCGCCCGCCACCTCGACCGTGGCGCCGGGCTTGGCGGCCCGATCGAAGGTCATCTTGCCGGCCATGAGGTTCTCGTTGGTGATGCCTGGAGCGGAGATGACCACACCGGCATCGTTGGCCTGGGCGCCCTTGTAGATGACGACGCCGGCGCCGTTGGTGAGCACGATCATGCCGTTGGAGTCGATCCTGCCGGCGATCTGCGAGGGGTTGGGACCGACCACCCGCATGAGCGTGATGGCCGCGGCGCTGGGCTGGTTGATCCGGAGCTCCTGTTGGGAGCCGATGTTGAAGCTCTGCCAGTTGATCGCCGCGCGCTGGCTGGTCTGGACCACCATCGTGGTGCTGGGGGTGGTGGCGACCGTGGCCGCGCCGGCGACGACGGCGCCGCCCGCGGGCCGCGCGTTCGGCGCCGGCTGCGCGCCCGCAGCGACCGGCATCACGAGCGCCAGCGCAACCGCCACCACCGTCGCCATCGCCGCCCGCGGTCCGGTGATCAGGCGCCGCATGCCTACCTCCATCGTTTCATGGGCCTGGGAACTCCCGGTCGATATGACCTCATGTCTTCAACACGATCGAGCGACCCCTGCGGATCGCTGCCGATGGATTCGGCAGCATCCCGCGGCCCGCTGACCGCCACGACCAAAGCTGATCACCGGCTCAGCTCGGCAGGTCATCGCCCGGGGTCATGTCCCCGCCGGACGGCCGGCTGGCCCGCACCGGGCGGCACCTCAGGAGCCATAGGCGGGCATGCCGGCCAGCTTTCCGCCGTCGATCGGGATCGCCGTCCCCGTGATGAAGGCGGAGGCATCGGAGCAGAGCCACAGCGCCAGCTCGCCGCACTCCTCCGGGGTTCCCGTGCGGTGCATCGGGATCGACGAGCGGACCCTCTCCGCCATGTCCGGACCCAGACCGCGCAGCTGGTTGGTGGCGATTGGACCGGGCGCGATGGCGTTGACACGAACACCACGCGACGCGTAGTCGATGGCGGCGCTGCGGGTCAGGCCGACCACGCCGTGCTTCGCCGCCACGTACCCGGCGATGCCGCCAACGCCCTGCAGCCCGGCCGTCGACGCGATGTTCACGATCGAGCCGCCGCCTGACGCGAGCATGGCCGGGATCTCGAAGCGCATGGACAGGAACACCCCGCGCAGCGAGACGGCGATGGCGCCGTCGAAGGCGTCCACGGGCAGCTCGCCGAGCGGGGTCGGCCTCGTCCCTCCACCGGCCGCGCCGTTCACGGCCGCGTCGAGCCGGCCGAAGGTGCCGACCGCAGCCTCGACCATGTGCTCGACCGAGACGGGATCGGACACGTCGGTGACGACCGGGAGGGCCCTCTCACCGAGCTCACCTGCGAGCTCATCGAGCGCGGCCCGGTCTCGGGCGGCGAGCACCACCGAGGCGCCCGCGCGGTGGAGCACCCGCGCCGTCGTGGCACCGATGCCGCGGCTCGCCCCGGTCACGATCGCGACCCGTCCCACCATCGAATCCGACATGCCTGCGCTGGTCATTTCCCACTGCCTCCTTCGACGCCCGGTCGGCTTTGAAATTGATTACGCCATCTATATGATTCATCTACTGTAATGATTTGTCAACGGTATAATTCCGACATGAAGCCGATCCCGAAGATCGCCGCCTTCCGTCCGGGGCACCTCGGGAACGCCTTCCTCATCGCGCAGCTGGGTGCCCACGGCGCTCGCCGCTACGCGGAGCGGATCGCCGCCCTGGACTTGACCCCGCCCCAGGTCGGGGTACTGGTCGCCATCGCCCGAAACCCCGGGCGGAGCCAGCTGGCTCTGGCCGGCGACCTCCAGACGCCGCCGACCCGCCTGGTGACGCTGCTCGACGCGCTGGAGGAGCGCGGCGCGGTGGAGCGCAGGCGCAACCCCGACGACCGGCGCAACAACGCCATCCACCTGACCCAGGCGGGCGGGAGGTTGATGGCCGAGATCGGGGCCGCGTCCGTGGCCCATGAGCTGGACTTCACCGCTGCGCTCGATGAGGAGGAGCGAGGCCGGCTTCGCGCCCTCCTCACCCGCATCGCCGACCAGCAGGGACTGATCCCCGGCGTCCATCCCGGCATGCGGGAGCCCGGCTCGGCCCACTAAGTGGTCCGCGGCGGAAGTCCGTGGCGGGTCATAGCGCGTGCCGGAGGAAGCGTGACTTCGTGCGAGTCCATGTCGCCGATCCGCCACGATCTGCGCTGCCGTCCACTAAGAATCCTGGAGCCGGGCGATGATCTTCGTGAGCGCTGAGCGGAGATGCTCAAGCTCCTCGGCGGTCAGGGTGGCCGTGGCGTGGCGTTCCAGCGCGGCGCGGGCCTCCCGGACCGAGTCGCGGGCCGACCGGGCGCGGGGCGTGAGGTAGAGGCGGACCAGACGCGCGTCCGCCGGGTCTGGCCTGCGGACCACCAGGCCGGCCTCCTCCATCCGGGTCGCCGTGTTGACGATGGTGGGCGTGGTGGTGCCGAGGCGGCGGGCGATCTCCCCCGGTGCGAGTCCATCCTGCTCCCAGAGCGCCGTCAGCACGATGTGCTGGCCAACTCTGACGCCGTGCCGACCCATCGCGTCATCGGTGGCTTCTCGGAGCAGCTTGGAGACGCGCGTGAACAGCCCGAGCAGTTCGGCCATCCTCCGAGAGTAGTCGCTAGCACGCTAGCGATGTAGTCGCTAGGATCATTAGCATGCTAGCGAATCGGAGTAGGGAGTGATCCCGGTGACGGGCGGCCTGGGTTTCGTCGGGACGCACACCACGCGGGCGCTGCTCGACCTCGGGGAGTCATGCGTCCTGGTCCAGCGCCGCGAACCGGCTCTTCCCGACGACCTGGCCGGCGAGGCGGGCAAGCGGGTGTTCACGGAGCGTGCCGACGTCGCCGATCTGCCGGCGCTGCGCGAGATCGGCACGCGATATACGATCACCGGCATCGTGCACTTGGCGGGGTCGGTGCCGTGGCCGCCCGGAGCGGCCGAGCCCGTCGAGGGAGCGCGCACGGCGATCGGCACCCTGCTCAACGTGGTGCAGGCGGCCAGCATCTGGCGGGTGCCGCGCGTGGGGCTCGCTTCCACGATCGGGGTCTATGGGGGCGTTGCCGCCGAGAGCCCGCTGCGCGAGGACCTGCCCCTGCCGCTGGCCGCGTTCCACCCGATCCCGGCGTTCAAGAAGATCGGCGAGCTGTTGGCGGACTACCTGGCCGGACCCAGCGGGATCGAGATCGTCAACTACCGGATCTCCCCCTGGGGCCCGGGTGGCAACCTGAATTCTTCGTTCACCGCGGTGCCGCAGCTCGTGCACGCCGCCGCCTGTGGCGTCGAGCCGGACTTCTCGGCGTTGCGCTCACGCGCGTACGCCGACGACGGGATCGACGCGTGCTACGCGAAGGACTGCGGCAGGGCGATCGCGCTGCTGCAGCTCGCGCCGCGTCTGAGGTACCGGACATACAACATCGCCGCCGGAAGGGTGATGACCAACTGCGAGGTCGCCGTTGCGATCCGAAGGATCATTCCGAACGCGCGGGTCGACCTTGCCGAGGGCCACAACCCGGCAGGGTCCGGGCAGGCGGTGTTCCTCGACATCGGTCGGCTGCGCGAGGACACGGGCTACGAGCCCGCCTACGACACCGAGCAAGCAGTCGCGGACTACCTCGCCTGGCTGCGCGCTGGCCACGAACGCTGAGTGGACGGCGGCGCAGAGTGGCTTCATGCCCGAACTCCCGAAGGGTCCCGAACGTTCGCTCTATAAAGTGCGCACAATGCCCTCGGAACGGTTGGAAGCGACCGTGCGGAGTCAACCATCAGAGAGTGCCCCGTGGGTGCCGCGGCAGCACACCGCCGACATCGGCGACGTGCCTCTGCTCCGCGAAATGCCGGTTCTCACCTCGTGCCAACCCCGTCCGGGAGGCGACTCACCGGCGGAACGTCCCGAGGCAATCCGGGTCCAGAAGTGGACAGAGCTTCCGGAGTAGTGCTTGGGGCCGTGTTGCCAACCCGTTCGTGAGCCGGCCCCCGGTCAGGGCGTCCGTGTGCTCGGCCTCCCGGCGTCGGAGTCGGCGATGGGCCTCGCCGAGGCCGTCTTCATCGGCACCGCCGGCACGTTCATCGTGCTTCTGTCCGGCGCTATCATCCAGCACATCGGCTTCACCGCCAACTACCTGATCCTCGGCCTGGTGGTCGCCGCGCCCCTGATCCCGATCCGGCTCGTGACGGAGACGGTCCGGAGGCGCCCGGTGCTCTCCACACCGATCCCGCCCGCCGCGTCGTGAGCCGGCAAGGGGTGGGATCGCGGCCCGCCGCCCTTCCGGGATGACCGTCACGGCTCCGCCGCCGATCAGGATCGGCACCGTCCCGGGTGGCAGGATCGACGGTGCCGGAGGAACGTCATGACTGAGACCGGAGACAGCCTGGGCCAGTGGGCGCACATGGAGCCCATCGAGCGCTCCTCGCTGCCCGACGAGATCGTCCAGCGGCTGACCACGTTCATCCTCGAGAGCGGGCTGACGATGGGCGACCGCATGCCCAGCGAGCGCCAGCTGATGAACATGCTCGCCGTCGGCCGCTCCTCCCTCCGCGAGGCGATCAAGACGCTGAGCACGCTGGGCATCGTTCGGGTCGTCGGTGGCGACGGGATGTTCGTGGGCGAGGGCAAGGGGCTGATCACCAAGCCCGTCGCCTGGGGACTCCTGGTCGGCGCCCACGAGACCCGGGAGGTGATCGAGGCGCGGCGCATCGTCGAGAGCCAGATGGCCGGCCTCGCCGCGGAGCGCGCGACCGACGAGCAGGTGGCCGCCATCCAGGCCCAGCTGGCCGCGATGCACGAGGCGGTCGGGCACCCCGATCTCTTCACCGAGGCCGACCTCGCCTTCCACATGCTGGTCGCGCGCACCGCCGCCAACACCGTGCTCTCCCACGTGCTGGAGACGCTCCAGTACATCGTCCGGGTCTGGATCTACCGGACCTTCACCGAGTTCCCCGACAACGTCCTCGACTCGTACGCCGAGCACGTGCCGATCCCCGAGGCGATCGCCGCCCACGACGCGGCGGCGACGACGGCGGCGATGTCCGGACACCTCGACGCGGCGGCGTCGCGGCTGCTCCTGATCCTCGAGAGGAGCGGCGGCAGCTGAGCGACCCCTCACGGTGGATTCCGGATCCGGAACGTCGATCCTTGAGGGTGGCAGGCCCTCGCAGTCCCAAATCATTCACCGCAGGGGGCGCAGGACATGGGTAGGACGGAGATCGCGGCGGAGGACCTCGAGCTGGCGCTGGATTCGGGTGCCGAGCTCGGCGAGGGTCCGGTCTGGGACGATCGGGCGGCGGTCCTCTGGTGGGTGGACATCAAGGGCGAGCGGGTGCACCGGTTCGATCCGGCCGATCGCTCCGACACCAGCTGGGAGGTGGGCGGCCAGGTCGGCTCGATCGCGCTCAGGGAGAGCGAGCCGGGCGTGGTCCTGGCCCTGCCCAACGGCTTCTCCATCCTCGACACCGTGACCGGCGCCGTCACCGAGCGCCTCCCGATCGAGGCCGATCTGCCCGGGAACCGCATGAACGACGGGCTCTGCGACGCCCGCGGACGGTTCTGGGCGGGGACCATGTTCACCGGCCCCGGCCGGCGCGCGACCGGTTCGCTCTACCGCCTCGACCCGGACTGGACCGCCACCAAGGTGCTCGACGGCATCCAGACCTCCAACGGCATCGACTGGAGCAACGACGGCCGCACCATGTACTTCGCGGACACGCCCACCCAGCGCATCGACGCCTTCGATGTCGACCCCGAGTCCGGCACCCTCTCCAACCGGCGCACGGTGCTCCACATCCCTCAGGAGGATGGTGGACCGGACGGGATGATCCTCGACGCCGAGGACCACCTCTGGATCGCGCTCTGGGGAGGCGGTCAGGTCCGCCGCTACACGCCCGACGGCGAGCTGGACACCGTCGTCCACATCCCCGCCCACCGGGTGACCAAGTGCGCCTTCGGCGGGCCAGACCTCCAGGACATCTACATCACCAGCGCCTGGGTCGGCGACGACGAGCGCAAGCGCTACCCGAGGGCGGGCGGCGTCTTCCGCTGTCGCACCGGCGTCCGCGGCCGGCCGACCACGCGCTTCGCGGGCTGAGCCGTGGTCCTCACCAGCGGTGACCGCGCGCCGGGAGCGCCGGCGTGATCGAGGAGACCTACTATCCGCCACCGGAGTCGTCCGGCGGCTGGCGATGGACCGACGATGAGCGCGAGCTCGCCGGCGTCGCCGGCGTCGATCCCGAGCTCCTCAGCATCGAGTTCCGCCGGGAGGAGCTCCTCTACGGGGGCGACTCCTGGGGTGTGGTCGTGATCCGGAACGGCTGGCTGGCCGGCGAGCACTACACCTTCAACGTGGCCACCACCACCCGCTTCGACGTGTGGTCGGCGACCAAGTCGATGACGGCGCTCGGCTGGGGCCTGATGCTTGACGCGGAGGGATCCGGTGTGGCGCTGGACAGCCCGATCTACGAGCTGATCCCCGACGGATCTCCGCTCAGCGACCTGCGCAAGCGCTCGATCACGATTGGACACGTCCTCTCGATGACCTCGGGCATCCGGGGCGAGGACCACGGAATCTACGGGATGCCGTCCTCACCCGACACCGGCATCTTCGAGGTCGCGCTCGGCCGCAGCCGCAACCGGTACGGCATCTCCACGGCGGAGCTCGCGGCCGGGCCGGGCACGGCCTGGGACTACAGCGACCCCGCCTACTGCCACCTCGCCCTGGCCTTCCCCGAGGCCGCCGGCGAGCAGCTCGGCCCCTTCGTCGGGGAGCGGATCCTCGAGCCGATCGGGGTCGAGCAGGCGAGCTGGGAGCAGCAGGGCGGCAGGGGCTTCATCGGCCCCTACACCAACGCCCACACCGGCTTCATCGTCTCCGCGCGGGAGCTGGCACGGATCGGCTACCTGGTGGCGAAGGGGGGTGAGTGGGAGGGCCGGCAGGTCGTCCCGGCGTCCTGGCTTGAGCTCGCCACGAGCCCGTCGCAGCCGTTCAACCGAGGCTATGGGTACGGCTGGTGGACCAACCAGGACGGCCACTACGGCGATTCGTTCCCCCGCGATCTGGTGGCGATGTCCGGCTACCGGTCCAACCGCTGCTACGTCATCCCCTCGCTGGACCTCGTCGTCGCCCGTGTCGGCGGCGGCCCCGTCAACTTCGACGAGAGCGTCTTTCTGGCCGGCATCCTGCGAGCCCTGGATTGACCGGAGACGCCCGGTGTCCGACGTGATCCTGGTCGAGGAGGGGAGGATCCGGCGCTGGACGGCGGCCATGTTCGAGGCGGTCGACGTCTCGCCGCGGGACGCGGAGCTGGTCAGCGACAACCTGGTCACGGCCGACCTCAGAGGGGTCTTCTCGCACGGCGTCCTCCGCGTGCCCACCTACGTCGAGCGGATCCGGGCGGGCCTGGTCGCCGCCGGCGGCAGGCCGTCGATCGTCCGCGAATCGGGCGCCACCGCGCTGGTCGACGGCGACAATGCGCTGGGCCCGGTGGCGGCGGGGCTGGCGATGGAGGTCGCCATCGCCAGGGCCCGAGAGCTGGGGACGTCGACGGTCGGGGTCCGGCACAGCAACCACTTCGGCACCTGCGCCCACTACGCGATGATGGCCTCCGCCCAGGGCCTGATCGGGATCTGCGCCACCGTCAGCGGCACCAACATCATGGCGCCGTGGGGCGGCATCGACCGGATGCTCGGCAACAACCCCCTCGCCGTCGCCGTACCCGCCCGGCGCCATCCCGACGTCGTCCTCGACATCGCCATGAGCGTCGCCGCCAGGGGCAAGATCCTGATGGAGGCGAAGCGGGACGGGACCATCCCCGAGGGCTGGGCGCTGGACGGCGAGGGGAGGCCGACCACCGATCCCGAGACCGCGATCGCCGGCTCGGTCCTGCCCATGGCCGGCCACAAGGGCTATGGTCTGGCCTTCGTCGTCGCCCTGCTCGCCGCCCTTCTTCCCGGCGCCGCCTTCGGCCCCGAGATCGCCGAACCGGCGGAGGAATGGTCCCGGCCCGGTGACGTCGGCCACTGGATGCAGGTCATCGACCCCTCGCGCCTCCGCGAGCAGGGCACCTTCGAGGACGCCGTGGATCGGGCCGTCGACCTGATGCACGCGAGCCGGCTGGCACCCCTGGCCACCGAGGTGCTGGTGCCCGGCGAGCTGGAGGCGAGGACCCTGGACCGGCAGCGGCGCGAGGGCATCCCCTACCCGCACCAGCTGATCGAGGAGCTGGAGGCGCTGGGCGCCGGCGCCGGCGTGGCGGTGCCGCTCGCCGTTCCCTGACCCCTACCCGGCCTCGGTCGTGAGAGCGACCAGGCACCTCAGGCGCCAGTCCCAGGCCGCGGCCCGACCCGGGTCGCCGTGCCAGCCGAGGTGGATCGCGGTGGCGACGCGCCGGTAGGCCTCCTTGACCATCATCGCCGGGATGAGCTCCAGCTCGATCGGGGTGAGATGGCGCAGTGCGGCGTAGACGTCCACCTCCTCGGCGATCCGAGAGGCGTCGGGGACCGCGTTGGTGGCGCTCACGTGGCTCCAGTAGAGGCATGCACCGAGTCCGGCCAGATGGCTGTCCCAATGCGGCGTGAAATCTATGAAGAGGACCGTGTCCGGCGCGAAGAGGATGTTGCCGCCGCCCAGGTCGCCATGGATCAGCTGCCTCGGAAGCGCGGCGATCGCATCCCTCCTCTCGCGGAGCAGGCCAGCCGCCGCCACCACCGCCGGTGCCGCCTCGGGGATACCGCGGCACTCCTCGAGCAGGTCCCCGAGGAGGTGGTCGACGGAGGCCAGCTGCGTCCAGACGGTGCGGCACTCGCGCAGCTCGGGCGGGACCGGAAAGGGGGCGGCAAGCAGCTCCTGGTACCGGCTCAGCGCTCTCATCAGGGGCGCCGACTCCTCCGGCTCGGGCCGTTCCCGGGGGATCCCGGGGAGCCATGCTGTCGCCGTGAACCCGTCGGAGCTGAGCAGCGAGCCGGCCTCGGTGCGGCGGAAGACGGCCTGCGGGAACCCCTGGCCGTTCAGCCGCAGGGCGACCTCGGCGGCGAGATCCAGCGCGTCGGCCACCTCGCGCTTGACGGCGAAGACGCCGGCTCCGGCGTCAATGCGGAAGCAGGGGGACGCACCCTGCTTCACCACGCCAACGTCGAGGATCTCGCCGAGGTGGAATTCGACTGCGGCGCGCCGGGCTTCGGCGAGCCCCTCGGGTTCCGAGCTCATGCACGACCTCCCTGAGACCTGAACGGCGGCGGCAGGTCAGCATAGCGAGTTCGGACTTGCGAGCCGGCAATACGATCGTATAGGCTGAGTCCGATACATGCGTATTGCCGAGACCGATCCATCCACGCGCTCCCGCATCCGCGAGGCCGCTCTGCGGCTGATGGCGGAGCGGGGGCTGGCCGGGACCTCGATCCGCGACGTGGCCAGGGAGGCCGGAGTCTCACCCGGGCTGGTGCAGCACCACTTCCACACCAAGGAGCGCCTCAAGCAGGAGGTGGACGCCTGGGTCGTGGAGCAGCTCAGGGGCGAGTTCGAGAGCGTCACCGTCTCGGGCTCGATGGCCCAGGTCTCGGATCAGTTCTGCCGGGCGGTGGTCCGTTTCGGCACCTCCTGCCCCGAGCTCCCCGCCTTCATCGCCCGCACCCTGCTCGAGGGCGGCGCCATGGCCGAGGGCATGTTCGACGGCCTGGTCGGGCTGACCCGGGCCAGCCTCGAGTTGGTCGCCGCCGAGGGCGGGCTCTGGCCCGGAACCGACATGGTCTGGGCCTCGATCCAGCTGACGATGATGTGGCTGGGCCCGCTGCTGGTGCAGCCGCTGATCGAGCGGCACCTGGATCAGCCGCTCATCTCCGACGCCGGGATCGAGCGCTGGCGCCTCGCCAACGCCGCGCTCGTCCGCCGCGGACTGCTTTCGCCAGAGCGCGACGCCGTGGAACCGGGCTGACCTGACTCCCTGACCCGCAGCCGGCTCCGCCGGCTCCCGTGCTCACGAGGCATCAAAGGAGATCGCCGTATGTTCCGCCTGCTCGCTGATCTGGCGCGCCACGGCCGGGGAGTGGTCCTCGCCGCCGCCGTGCTGCTGATGATCGTCGCCGGCGCCGCCGCGACCGGCGTCCAGCAGCGTCTCAGCTCCACCCTCTCCGACTACGGCTCGACCACCGGCCCCAGCGCCGCCGCCCGCCAGGAGATCGAGCGCCGGACCGGCATCGACGTCCAGCAGGGCTACATCGTCCTGGTCAGGACCGATCAGCCGATCACGGCGACCGGGCCGGCGCCGGCGGCCGTGACCGAGACCGTCGACCTCCTCCGGCGGCAGCCGCACGTGCGCAGGGTGGTCGACTACCGCACCGCCGGCGATCCCGACATGATCGCCCGCGGCGGCCACGAGACCTACGTCGCCGCCCAGCTCGGCAAGGTCGTCGAGGCCCGAGCGACGCCGCGGATCCAACGCGCCTTCGCCGGCGATTCCCAGCTCCGCGGCCACGTCACCCTGGGCGGGCCCACCATCGCCACCCAGCAGATCAGCGCGATCTCGACCGAGGACCTGAGCAGGGCGGAGTCGATCGCCCTGCCCATCCTCTTCATCCTTCTCTTCTTCGTCTTCCGCGGCGTCGTCGCGGCACTGCTGCCCCTCGCCGGCGGCACCTTCGCCATCCTCCTCTCCCTCCTCAGCATCCGCGTCATCACCACCTTCACCGAGCTCTCCGTCTTCGCCCTGAACCTGGTGATCGCGCTCGGCCTCGGCCTCGCCATCGACTACAGCCTGCTCATGGTCTCGCGCTTCCGCGAGGAGCTCGCCGGATCCGGCGACAGCTGGGTGGCCCTGCGCCGGACGCTGGACAGCGCCGGCCGGACGGTGCTCTTCAGCGCCCTCACGGTGAGCGCGGCGCTGGCCGTGCTCTGCGTCTTCCCGATCCCCTTCGTCTGGTCGATGGGCGTGGCCGGGATCATCGTCGTGCTCTCGTCCGCCGTCTACGGCCTGGTCCTGCTGCCCTCGCTTCTGCTCCTCCTCGGTCCCCGCGTCAACGCGCTCGCGCCGCGCCGCTGGCAGCGCCGGCAGGAGGGCGGGGCCGGCTCCGGCGCCTGGGGCCGCTGGGCGGCGGCGGTGATGCGCCGCCCGATCCTCTTCGCGATCGGCAGCGCCGTCCTCCTCCTGGTCTGCGGGTCGCCGGTGCTGGCCGCCCGCTTCACCGGCATCGACGTCACCGCCCTCCCCGCCACCGCCTCGGCGGCACGGGTCAACACGGCGATGCGGCGCGATTTCCCGGGCGGTTCCTCGACGCCCTTCTCGATCGTGATCCGCGCGCCGGAGGGTGACGCGACCACGGTCGCCGCCTATGCCCGGCGGGTCGCCGGCGTGAAGGGCGTCGGCCTGAGCACGGAGCCACGCTACCTGGGCGCGTCGACCTGGGAGATCGACGGCTCGACCAGGGGTGAGGCCCTCTCCAGCGCCTCGCTCGACTCGGTCACCTCCGTGCGCGACCTCTCCGCGCCGTTCCCGGTCCAGGTGACCGGCGCCTCCGCGGACTTCCTCGACCAGGAGCACGCAATCGTCGACCACCTCCCGCTGGCCATCGCCCTCGCCGTGATCACGACCCTGGTCTTCCTCTTCGCCCTCACCGGATCTCTCGTCCTGCCGGTCAAGGCGCTGATCATGAACGCACTCACGCTCGGCGCGTCGCTCGGCCTCCTCGTCTTCGTCTTCCAGCAGGGCCATGGCGCCTCCCTCCTCGGCTTCAGCTCGCTGGGGGCGCTGGACACCTCCTCGCCGCTGGTCCTGGTCGCCGTCACCTTCGGGCTCTCGACCGACTACGGCGTCTTCCTGCTCGGCCGGATCACCGAGGAGCATCTGAGCGGGGCCGACACCCGACAGGCGGTGTCGACCGGGCTCGAGCACACCGGCCGCATCGTCACCTCGGCGGCGATCCTGCTCTGCGTCGCCACCGGGGCGCTCGCCATCTCCCGCCTGATCATGATCAAGGAGCTGGGCGTCGGCATCACCTTCGGCGTGCTGATCGACGCCAGCATCGTCCGGGCCATGCTGGTGCCGGCGCTGATGGCGATCCTGGGCCCGGTCAACTGGTGGGCCCCGGCCCCGCTGCGGCGCCTCCGCCGCCTGCTGCACGGGTCGCTGCAGGAGCCGGCGAAGACGCCGGCCGGGCTCGACGCGGCCTGACCGGAGCGGCGAGCGCCGCACCGCCCTGGTCCCCTATCGTCAGGGTTCGGGAACGGGCCGGCGGCGATCAGGTCAGGAGGTCTCGGGAATGGCACGGACGGCGGACGCGGTGGTGGTGGGCGGCGGGATCATGGGCCTTCTCTCCGCCCGCGAGCTGCGCCGGGCGGGGTTGTCGGTGACGCTCCTCGAGCGGGACCGGCCCGGCCGGCAGGCATCGTGGGCATCGGCCGGCATCATCGTCGACCGGATGGCGGATCCGATGGATCCCGTCGACGTCCTCGCCGATCTGGGCCGCACCATGTTCCCGGCCCTCGCCGCGGAGCTCGGCGAGGAGGCCGGCCTCGACGTCGACTACGTGCAGAACGGCGCCATAGTGCCCGCGATCGACGAGCACGTCGCCGCCGCGCTGGAGCGGGACACCCGGGCGCTCCGCGCCGCCGGCCTGGCCTGCGAGTTCGTCACCGGCACGGCCCTGCGCGACGCGGAGCCCGCCCTCGGCCCGCGTGTGCTCGGAGCGCGGCTGCTCGCCGGCGGCAACGTGGAGGTCCGCCGCCTGGTCAGAGCGCTGGAGATCGCCGACCTCAGGAACGGGGTCGAGATCGTCAGCGGCGCCCCGGCCCGGCGCCTGATCCGGAGCGGGGGCGCCGTCGCCGGGGTGGCGACCGACGCCGAGGAGTACGCGGCCCCACTGGTCGTGATCGCCGCCGGCGGCTGGTCGGCCCAGATCGAGGGCGCCGATCCCGCCATCCCGGTGGGACCGCAGAAGGGCCAGATCCTGTCGCTGCTCCCCGGCCCTGGGGGACCGCGCCGCGTTGTCCTGAACCCCGGCGACCCCTACCTGGTGCCGCGCGCCGACGGCCGGCTCGTGGTCGGAGCGACGCGGGAGATGGCGGGCTGGGATGCGAGCCCGACCGCCGGCGGCCTCGCCTGGCTGCTGACCTCGGCCATCGAGCTCATCCCCTCCCTGATCGACGCGCCGGTCCACGAGCAGTGGATCGGCTTCCGCCCGCTGTCGGCGGACCGCATCCCACTGATCGGGCCCGCGGCGCTGGAGGGCCTCCACTACATCACCGGCCACGGCCCGACCGGGATCGCGCCCGCCCCCGCCAGCGTGGCCCTGCTGATGGCGCTGATCCAGGATCGTGAGCCGCCGGTCAACCCCAGGCCATACGACCCTCTGCGCTTCTCCGGACCGCGGTGAGATGGAGGTCGTCGTCGTCGATCACGATCCCCGGTGGGCGGATCTCTTTGAGAGCGAGGCGGAGCGGCTGGCGTCGGTGATGGGGGACAACCTGCTGCACATCTTCCACATCGGCAGCACCTCGGTCCCCGGCCTCAGGGCGAAGCCGATCATCGACATCATGCCCGTGGTGCGCGATCTCGCACAGGTCGACACGTGTGCCCACGCCTTCGAGGGAATAGGCTACAGGGTTCTCGGTGAGTGTGGCGTACCGGGCAGGAAGTACATGCGCAAGGGCGACGACGTTCGCACGCATCACGTCCACATCTACCAGTACGACGACTGTGCCAACATCGTGAGGGACCTCGCCTTCAGAGACTACCTGCGGTCCCATCCCGCCATCGCGGCCTGGTACGGCGAGTTGAAGGGCGACCTGGCGCTCAGATACCCCGAGGACTACGAG
Organism: Candidatus Dormiibacterota bacterium; assembly: GCA_036272915.1. Lineage (GTDB taxonomy): Bacteria > Chloroflexota > Dormibacteria > Dormibacterales > Dormibacteraceae > DATAXV01. Next base: position 33,684 of record DATAXV010000118.1, on the reverse strand, counting down.
GGCTACTGCAATGCAAAGGAGCCCTTCGTCGAGCGGCTGTCGCGGGATGCCCTCCAGTGGTACTGGAAGACCCACGCGGCGTGATGTGCCCCTTCCGGGACCGCGCGCAGATGGCGGCCACCTGGAGACGGCAGGTCTTCACGGGCATGCTCGACGGCGTACAGACCTCTAGCGGTACATGCTGGCCGTGGACATCCATGAGGAGATGAGCGTCGTCACCGAAGAGACGGCCCGCCGGCCCCCCGAAGCAGGCACACCTGAATCTGCGCGCGACCGAACGCCAGCTTGAGCTGCTCCGGGCGGCCGCCGGGGCGCAGGGGCGGAGCCTGACTGACCTCGTGCTCAGCGCGGCGGCCGAACGGGCTGAGGAGGTCCTGGTGGAACGCCGGCACTTCGTCGCGAGTCCGGAGGCCTGGGATTACTTCATGAGGACCCTCGAGAACCCCCCGGCCCCGAACCAGCCGCTGATCGATCTCCTCCGCGACGCGGACCGGTAGCGTGGAGGACGGAATCACCCCCGATCGTCCCGATTGGTCCCCATCACGTGCTCGCTGGCTTGGACTCGGTCGGCGGCCTGCAGTGACAGGACCGATCGCGGATCATCTACGCTCCTGATCGTGGAACAGCGGTCCCTCGGAAGCAGCGGAGTGACGGTATCGCGGATCGGGATGGGCTGCGGAGCGGTCGGCGGCCTCATGGTCCGCGGCGACCTGTCCGATCAGCGACGAAGCGTCGCTCGTGCCCTCGACGCCGGCATCAACTACTTCGACACGGCGCCCTCGTACGGCGACGGGCGCTCCGAGGAGAATCTCGGCCGCGCGCTGCGGAGCCTGGGCAACAGCGCTCAGGCACAGGTCGGGACCAAGGTCAGCCTGGCGCCCGGTGATCTGGCGCAGCCCGAGAAGGCCGTCCGCCGCTCCCTGGAGGACAGCCTCCGGCGTCTGGGCCGCGACTCCGTGGACCTGTTCCAGCTGCACAATCCTCTGCGCGCGCCGGGCGCCGCCGAGGGGCACCACCTGGACCGCGATTTCGTCCTCGACGAGGTGGCCGGTGCGATGTCGCGGATCGTCGAGCAGGGGCTCGCCGGTCACATCGGGTTCACCGGTCTCGGTGATACGGAGTCGGTCCGCCGCACGGCTCTGGATGGACCGTTCGAGACGGTTCAGACGTACTTCAACGCCATCAATCCGAGCGCGGTGTGGGCGGAGGCCTCGGGCGGGGAGCAGGACTTCGAGGGATTCGTGGGCGCGGCGGCGGAACGCGGCCTCGGCGTGATCAACATCCGCGTCTACGCGGCCGGTGCGCTCGCCGGTGACGTCCCGCGACATCCGCTGGCGGGGCAGATGGGGGACGGGCGGGGGCTGGTCGACGGTGCCGGCTACGTGGGCGATGTCGGACGCTCCGGCAGGCTGAGCTCGATCGCGGCCGAGCTCGGGCTGGAGAGCACGATGGAGCTGGGTCTTCGATTCGCCATCGCCGCCCCGGGGATCTCGACGGTGCTGGTCGGCCTCTCCAGCTTCGAGCAGCTGGAGGCCGCGCTCCGCTGGAACGATCGCGGGCCGCTGCATGAGGCCGAGGTCTCACGGGTCATCGTGCTGGCGCGCGCCTGAGACGCTCCCCCATCCAGGGCGTGGGGATTGCCCTCGCCGCACCCCTTAACCCGATACCTGGGACGGGGTCGTCACCCGCCGGCGTGGGCCTCGAGCGTGACCCTGGAGCTGGCGGCGCCGGACAGCATTCGCCAGGCACCGAGTACGGCCATCCACGCCAGGACCGCAGCCAGGAAGATCCTCTCGTAGAGCCCTCCCGGCGAGTGCGGCCGGAAACCGGCATGGCCCAGTGCCAGCAGCGCGAGCAGCGCCACGATCCAGACGATGAGCAGCGCCCATCGAGGTGATCGGGACGCCGGCGGCCAGTAGGCGATGGTCAGGCAGAGCAGCCCGATCAGAGCCGCGATGAATCCGATCCCGGCCGAGACCAGATGCACGGCTCCATGAGCCGTGGGCGCCGTGCCCAACGGGTCGTCACGGAAAAACCCGAGGATGCCTGACGAGATCGCCCAGACCGCGAGCAGAACGCACCCCACCCGCCCGGCGACGGACCGCCCGGTGTCGCGCCAGGCGAGGCCGACGCAGGCCAGCGACAGAAGCATCCGGACCTCGAAGTTGATGTCCATGAGCCAGGCGTGGGGGCCGTTTCCGTAGTCGCTCTCGGCGTTGTGCAGCAGGCTGAGATCGGGTCGCAGGAAGTGGAGCGCGATGTCGATGCAGACGTACAGCGCCACCCCGACCAGGACGCACCAGGCAAGCAACCGCGAAGTCCCCAACCTCATGCCGATAAGAATGCGCCCGGCGCTCGCAGCTGGTCGACGTCGGCCGTGGACCGGTGCCGCGCCACCCTCCGATCGCCGGGTCCGGCCAGCGTCTCACGAGCTGCCGCCTTGACCGGACCCGGTCAACGCGATAACTTAAGCAAATGCTTAAGCGTGGGGGCGACCTGGACCGGATCTTCCAGGCGCTGGCAGATCCGGCTCGACGGGCGATGGTCGAGCGGCTGACGCGCCGACCGGCAACCGTGAGCGAGCTGGCCCGGCCGCTCCCCATGTCGATGCCGGCCGTCTTCCAGCACCTGCAGGTGCTGGAGGCAGCCGGCCTGGTCCGGTCCGAGAAGGGCGGCCGGGTCCGCACCTGCCAGATCGAGCCCGCCGCCCTGCGCCTGGCGGAGACCTGGATACGAACGCGGCGGACGGCGTGGGAGACCCGCCTGGACCGGCTCGACGACCTGCTCTCACAGCCCGATGGCGGCGATCCCAAGGAGGAGGATCATGGTCAGTGACCGCAGCGTGACGCATGCGACGCTGGTCCTCGAGCACAGCTACACGGCACCGCCGGCGAGGGTCTTCGACGCCTGGGCCGACCCCGTGTCCAAGACCCGCTGGTTCACCGGCGAGCTCGATCCGGCGGCCGCTCCGATGGAGCTGGACTTCCGCGTCGGGGGCACCGAGCGCGTGGTCAGCCGGGCCGAGGGCGGCCAGCTCATCGTCTATGAGGGCATCTACCGTGACATCGTCCCCGGGGAGCGGATCATCGTCTCGAACTGGATCGATGTCGACGGCCGGCGCATCTCCGTCTCTCAGTTCACCGCCGAGTTCCAGTCCGACGGCGACGGCACCCGGCTGACGGTCACCGAGCAGGGCGCCTATCTCGACGGGCAGGACACCCCCGACTCGCGCGCCGTCGGGATCCGCGCCCAGCTGGAGGCGCTGGACGTTGAGCTGGGAGGCGAAGCCCGCTGACCACCGGCCACACCCCGATGACCGCGGCCGCCGTCGCGGCGGGCCGACGCCGCGACACCGCGTGGAGGACAGAGTGAGCTCCGATCAACGACAGGCCGATGAGCAGCAGATCCGCTCGCTGCTGGAGACGAGGCTGGCCGCCCTGCGCGCCAGGGACGCTGGCCGGTACGTCGGCGCGCTCGACGCCTCGGTCGTCAAGTTCGACCTCGCGCCGCCCCTGCAGGAGTCAGGCCCCGCCGTGCTCGACCCCGCCGGCCTGCAGCGGTGGCTGGACACCTGGGATGGCGCCCCCGTCGTCGAGCTGGCCCAGCTGCGCATCACGGTGGACGAGAGCGTGGCCTTCTGCCACTGCCTCGAGCGGATCCAGGGCACCCGCGACGGCGAGGAACAGGGCATGTGGACCCGGTCCACGCTCGGCCTGAGGAAGATCGACGGCGCCTGGCGGGTCACCCACGAGCACAATTCCGCACCCTTCCACATGGACGGGACGGTTCGCCCGGCCCTGGACCTCGAGCCGCGAGAATGGCGGGCGGACCGGGGTCGATCGTGGATCGTGCTGCGGTCGTCTCGGGTGCATCGGCCCTCCGATCGGTCGTGCGGCGACCTCAGGATCCAGCGCACCTCGGGTCAGGGCGATTCGCCCGTGTCCCCCATGGCATCGCGGAGAGCCCAGACCGAGCCGGCTCCGCGAGCCAGCCGGTCCCGGCTGGCCGTGAGCGCCCGTGCCAGCTCCTCGCGCCGGCCCAGGAAGTCCTGCTCGGCGCAGGAGATGCTGAAGGCGCTCGCCCGGTGCAGCCCGGGGAGCTGGATCGCCACGGCGACGCAGCCGCGGCCGGCGACCGACTCGCCGTGCTCGGTCGCGTAGCCCCTCCTCCGCACCTCCTCGAGCTCCTGCTCGAGCCGGCCACGATCGGTGATCGAGCGGTCGGTCAACGCGGGCAGCTCGCCGGGACCGAGGCGAGCCTCGACCTCAGACCACGAGAGCTGGGCGAGGAGCACCTTGCCCAGGGCCGAGCAGTTGGCAGGGAGTGCCTTGCCGACGTGGGAGATGGTGACGATGGCGTGACGCCCCTCCTCCTTCATCACGTAGACGACGGAGGCCTCGCGCAGCGTGCCCAGATTGATCGTCTCCCCCGTGACCTCCGCCAGGGTCCGCATCTCGCCCCGGGCGATGTGCGTGAAGTCGGCGCGAGAGAGATAGGCGCCTCCGACCTCGAGCGCGCTCACGCCGAGCCACCAGCGGTAGGGGTCGACCCGCTCGAGCAGCTCCCCGCGCTCCAGCTCCTTGAGCACCCGCACGACCAGGGAGCGGGAGCTCCCCAGCCGTCGGGCGATCTCGGCGGTGGTCATCGGCTGCTCGGAGCGCGCGAGCAGCTGCAGGACCTCGGCCGCGCAGGCGGCGGCCGGCGCTCGGTACTCGGAGGAGGGCGACGTGGCGATGGCCGTCAGTCCTGGTCGGGCTCCCGCTGCTGGTAGCGGAGGCGCGGTCCATTCATACGGTTCTGGTGCCAGTAGGGGTAGGGCAGAGGCCGGGCCGAGACCCGCTCCAGCCGCTCCACCTCATCCCCGTCCAGCTGCCAGGTGGCGGCGGCGAGGTTGTCCTTGAGCTGGTCCTTGGTCCTCGCCCCGATGATCACGGAGCTCACCGCGGGCCGTCGCAGCAGCCAGTTGATCGCGACCTGGGCGTGGCTGACCTCGCGCCGGGCGGCGATCTCGCCGATGACATCGAGGATCGCGTAGGCCTGCTCGTAGTCGACCGTCCCGGTGTCGCCCAACGTGGCACGGCGGGTTCCCTCGGGGATGGCATCGCCGCGGCGCTGCTTCCCGGCCAGGAGGCCGGCCGCGAGCGGGCTCCAGACGAGCACGCCCAGCCCCTGGTCGAGGCAGAGCGGGACGATCTCGTGCTCAAGCTCGCGGGCGACCAGGCTGTAGTAGGCCTGAACGGTGATGTAGCGCTCGAAACCCCGCCGCTCGGAGACCGAGAGCGCCTTCATGAGGTGCCAGGCGGAGTAGTTGGAGCAGCCGATGTAGCGGACCTTGCCCTGCCTGACCAGGTCGTCCAGCGTGCGCAGCGTCTCCTCCATCGGCGTTCGCTCGTCGACGGAGTGGACCTGGTAGAGGTCGATGTGATCGGTCCTCAGGCGGCGCAGGCTGGCCTCGCACCCGGCCAGGATGTGGTGCCGCGACTGGCCCCGCTCGTTCGGGCCCTGGCCCATCGGGCTCTGCACCTTGGTGGCGACGAAGACCTCGTCGCGGCGCCCCTCCATCGCCTTGCCCAGCACCTCCTCGGAGAGGCCCTGGGAATAGACGTCGGCGGTGTCGATCAGGTTGACGCCCGCCTCCAGGCAGAGCTCGATCATCTCCGCCGCCTCGCGCACCTGCACCTGACCCATGGCGGCGTGGCGGCCGGCCCCGCCGAAGGTCATCGTGCCCAGCGTCAGCGCGGACACCTGGAGCCCGCTCCCGCCCAGGTACCGCATCTCCATCTCAGCGCTCATTCTCGCGTCCTCTCCTTTGCGTCCAGCAGCGGCGAATCCAGGCCGAGTGTCGAGAGCAGCCCGAGCAGGTCGCGCTCGTCCTCCGCGGTCACCTCGCTCAGCGGGGCGCGGGCCGGGCCGACCGGGATGCCGCGCAGCCGGGCGCCGGCCTTGACCAGGCTGACGGCGTAGCCGGGACGGCGGTTGCGGATCGTCGCGAAGGGCAGAACGGCGGTGTCCAGCAGCCGGCGCATGGCCACCTCGTCTCCATCGCCGTAGGCGCGATGGAACGCGATCGCGATCTCGGGCATGAAGTTCAGGATGGCGGATGAGTACCCCCGGGCGCCGCAGAAGGAGAGGGCCTGGGCATGGATCTCGGCGGTGGGCAGCCCGTTGAGGAGGATCAGGCGATCGCCGACCAGGCGCCGGATCTGGTGGAGGCGCTCGAGCTGGCCGATGCCGTCCTTGACCCCGATCACGTTCGGCTCCTCGGCCAGGCGCAGGACCATCGCCGGATCGAACACGGCGTTGTCGCGCTGGTAGAGGATCACGGCCAGGGGCGTGGAGCGGGCGACGGCGCGGTAGTGGGCCTCCATCCCCTCGACCCCGCCCTGCGCCAGATAGGGAGGCATGACCAGGACGGCGTCGGCGCCGGCCCGCCCGGCGATCTCGGCGTAGGTGCACGCCAGCGCGGTCCCGTAGCCGATCCCGGCGACGATCGGGACCCTGCCCCCGACCTCGGCGGAGCACGCCTCCAGGACCTGCTCGTACTCCACCGGCGAGAGAGAGAAGAACTCGCCGGTGCCGCAGGCCGGGCACACCGCCACGGCGCCGCGGCCGAGCAGGCCGTCGACCTGCCGGCGGAGGAGCTCCTGGTTCACCCTCCCCTCCCCGGTGAAGGGGGTCAGCGGGAAGGCGAGCAGGCCCTCCAGACGGGAGGCCAGCTCCCGCGGCGGCAGGTCCATCCCGGATGGCATCAGTGCCAGTCCTGGATGGTGTTGGCCCGGATGTAGTCCCAGTCGATGTCCTCGCCCAGCCCCGGCCGGTCCGGGAGGTGGATGTCGCCGTCGCCGTCGATGGCGTCGATCGGGCTGGCCAGCCACGGGCTCTCGCCGTCGAAGTCGAGGTGCGGGTGGAGCAGGCCGTGCTCGTAGTACTCGCCGGGGATGGGCATGGCGGCCAGCGCGTGGAGGGAGCCGGCGCCGCCGCCGTGGAGCTCCAGCCGCATCCCGAAGGCCTCGGCCAGGTGGGCCGTCTTCATGATGTGGGTCACGCCGCCGTGCTCGGTGCCGGTGCGGACGATGTCGCAGGCCTCGCGGAGGATCCACTCAGCCCGGCTCTGGAGGCCGCCGAGCACCGACTCCGGGCCGCAGATCTGCAGGTCGAGGTTCTCGCAGAGCCAGACGTACGAGGAGACGCTGTACTCGTCCATGGGCTCCTCCATCCAGTGGAAGCCCAGATCCTCCAGAGCCCGGCCCAGCCGCAGCGCCTCCTCCCTGGTGTAGTTGTGGAAGGGGTCGACCATCAGCTGGATGTCGGGTCCGACCGCCTCGCGCACCGCCGCGCAGCAGGCGATGTCGCGGCTCAGGTCGGGTCCGAAGGGCGGCATCCAGGTGTGGAGCTTGACCGCCCGGTAGCCCTTCTCCACGCAGGAGCGGGCGAAGGCGGCGTAGGACTCGGGCGTGTCCAGCCCGCCCTCGATGTCGTCTCCGCACATGGTGCTGGCGTAGGCCGCGACCCTGTCGCGGAAGCTGCCCAGCAGCCGGTGAACGGGCAGCCCGGCGGCCCTGCCGGCGAGATCCCAGAGGGCCTGGTCGAGGATGCCGATCATCTTGTCCGAAAGCGAGGCCGCGTCCAGCCGCCCCGCCTTCCGCAGAAGGTCGAGGATGCGCTCCCGGGCGAAGGGGTCCTGGCCCACCAGCTGGGCGCGAGCCGCCCGCACCCCGGCCTCGGTGCCGCCGAAGAAGTGACCCTCGAGGCCGTTCTCGGTCCGGATCCGGACCAGGTGCTGCTGAGCCTCGTGGGCGGGCGCCGGGTGCCGGTGGCCCTCGACGTCCCTGCCGGTGTGCGAGCTGTAGCGGAAGGTCAGGCTCTGGACCTCGGTGATGCGATCGGACACGGGCGATCCCTCCTCTTGCGTTGATGCGGCGGTCACCGCCACTCCCGGCGGCCGACGTTGTGGCCACCCTGGTAGGCGTCGGGCGGAGCCGGGGCGGCGAAGGCGTCGGCGGAGTCCTGCGGCCGGTAGCCGATCCGGCGCCAGGCCTCCCTGTCGTCCCAGTAGGCGTTGTGGTTGTCGGAGCCCCCGTAGACGGCGAGGAAGCCGAGCTCGGGCGTCTCCAGGCAGCGCCAGACCAGCTCGGCGAAGTCGCGGTGGCTGATCCAGGTGTGGGCGTGGCGCGGCTGCGAGGCCTCGGGCAGCAGGCTGCCGATCCGGATCGCCGCCACCCGCAGGCCGTCCCGGTCGAAGTAGAGCCGGCCCAGGGCCTCGCCGTAGACCTTGCTCACGGCGTAGAGGCCGTCGGGCCGCGGCGGCAGCGACGTGTCCACCCTCCGGTCCGACGGGAAGTAGCCGGTGACGTGGTTGCTGGAGGCGAAGACGAGGCGCTCACAGCCGGCCGAGACCGCCGCCTCCATGGCGTTGTAGGTGCCGCGCAGGTTGACGTCGAGCATCGCTTCGTGCTCGGCCTCGTGGGGGATGGCGGCGAGGTGCACGATCGCCCGGCAGCCTTTGGCCGCGTCGGTCAGCGCCCCGAGGTCGCGGATGTCGTTGGCGACCACCTCCTCCTCGGGGCCCGGGTCGGGCGGCGGCCGGAGGTCGAGCAGGCGCAGCCGGCACCGCCCGGCCAGGCCCTGGCGCAGGGCTCCTCCGGCCCGGCCGGAGGCTCCGGTGACGAGGACCGGCCGCTCTTCTTCCACACTCATTCGCTACCCCTTCACCGCGCCCGCCAGCCCACCGACCAGGTAGCGCTGGATGAGCGCGAAGACACAGACCACCGGCACCACGGCGACGACGCCCCCGGCGGCAAGCGCGGCGTAGTCGACGTTGAACTCGCCGAGGAAGTAGCTGAGACCGACCGGCACCGTGTACAGATTCTGGTCGGAGATCAGGAAGAGGGCGAAGAGGAAGTTGTTCCAGGCGCCGACGAAGCCGAAGGCGGCGACCGCGACCACTCCCGGGCGGAGCAGGGGCAGGGCGACCCGCAGCACGCCCTGGAAGCGGGTGCAGCCGTCCACCATCGAGGCCTCCTCCAGCTCGAAGGGGATGGCGGAGACGAAGCCGCGCATGAGGATGGCGGCGAAGGGCAGCTCGAAGGTGGCGTTGATCAGGACCAGGCCGAGCAGGCTGTCGAGGAGATCCAGGTCCTTGAAGACGATGAAGATCGGGATGATCAGCATCGAGGCAGGGACGAACTGGGTGGTGAGCAGGGCGAGCATGAACGTGGTCTTGCCGCGGAACTGGAACCGGCTCAGGGCGTAGCCGGTGAGCACGGCGATGGGGATGTCGACGATCACCGTGGCGACGGCGACGACGATGCTGTTGCGCAGGTAGGGCAGGAACGAGTCCTCGTCGAAGAGGGTCCTGAAGTGCTGGAGGCTGAAGGGGATGGGCAGGTAGTGGAAGGTCGCCGTCACCTGGCCCCCGGCGTGGAACGCCAGCATCAGCATCGAGTAGAAGGGCAGCAGGGTGAAGACCACGTAGAGCAGCAGGGGCAGGTGGAGGGTGAGCCCGCGGTCGAGGGTCCTGGACACGCTCAGATCTCCTGCCCGAAGCGGCTCAGCCGGAGGTAGACGATGGCGAAGCAGAGCAGGATCAGGAAGCCGACCACGGTCAGCGCCGAGCCATACCCGAAGTTGTGGTACTGGATCGCCTGGTTGGCGATGTAGAGCGGCAGTGTCGTGGTCAGGTTGGCGGGGCCTCCGTCGGTCATCGTGTAGAGCACGTCGACGTTGTTGAACTCCCACACCGCCCGCAGCAGCGTGGCCAGGACGATGGCGTCGCGGAGCAGCGGGAAGGTGATCCGGACGAAGGCGCGCACCCGGCTGGCGCCGTCGACCCGGGCCGCCTCGTAGAGCTCCTCGGGGATGGCCTGCAGCGCCGCGAGCAGGAGGATGGCGAAGAAGGGGACGCCGCGCCAGAGCTCGGCGGTGACGGCGGCGCCGAAGACGAGATGGGTGTCGGCCAGCCACTGCACCGGGGTCCGGGCCAGTCCGGTGCTCTTGAGGATGGTGTCGAACATCCCGCCGAAGGGGTTGTACATCAGCGTCCACATGGCGGTGACGGCGACGCCCGAGACCGCCCATGGCGAGAAGACGACGGCCCGGGCCAGGCCCCTCAGACGAAAGGTGGAGTTGAGGATCAGGGCCAGGCCCATGCCCAGGCAGAACTGCAGCACGACCTCGCACACCACCCACTTGACCGAGATCCAGAGGCTCTGGCGGAAGAGCGGGTCCTGGGTGAGGATCTGCTGGAAGTTGCCCAGCCCGACGAACGCGTTCAGGTACGGCTTGGTCGGGTTGTAGCTCTGCAGGCTGTACCAGAAGACGCTGAGAACCGGGTAGAGGACGAATATCAGGAGCAGCGCCGCGGCCGGGGCCAGGCAGGCGTACGGGACCCACCAGGCCCGCCGGCGGCGCCGCCTGGCGCCGCCGGCCCGCTCGCTCCCCGCCATCAGCGCGGGGCGCCCGACTGCAGGCATCGGCTCAGGCCTTCTTGTGCTTGATGCTCTGCTTGTACTGCTGCTGCGCCTTGGTCATCAACCCCGCCCACTGGTCCATGAAGGAGGGCACGGTGACCTGGCCGAGCAGGACCTTCTGGAAGACCGGCTCCATCTGCAGCTGGATGGGAGCGTAGTCGGGCAGGTACACGGGCGGGTTGACGACCACCGTGGTCGGGTCCTTGAGCGCCTTCTCCACGGTCTGGATCGGCTGGTTCTTGGCCACCCAGGCCGACTTCGCCGCGACCGTATTGGTCGGGATCTGGCCGACCTCCTGGTTCCAGTAGCTGTCGGCGTAGGGCGAGGACAGGAAGGTCACGAACTTCCAGGCCGCCGCCTTGTGCTTGGAGGCCTTGAAGATCATGTCGACCAGATCGCCGCTGTTGACGATCACCTGCTTGCCGGTCACGGCCGACTTGGGCAGGATGCTGGCGCCGACCTCGGAGGAGCCCATCGCCTGGACGTCCTGGGGGTAGGAGCCGAGGTTGTGCTGGATCATCGCCGCGTGACCGCCCTCGAACTCGGCGACCATCGGCTGGTAGGTCTGGTTGATGTCGCCCTTGGAGGTGTCCTTTCCGTACATGGCGACGACCTTCTTGACGACGGCGATGGCCTTGGGGTTGCTGAGCGTCGACTGGCCCTTGGCGTTGAAGTAGGAGGTCAGCCCGGACTCGGCGTAGATCCAGCCCTCGAGCTGGGCGACGCTGCCGCTGCCGCCGCGGAGGCCGAACCCGTAGACGTTCTTGCTCGGATCGGTCAGCGCCGAGGCGTCCTTGTAGAAGGCGCTCCAGCTGCTACTGGGTGAGGGCAGGCTGTGCTGGGCGACCCAGTCCTTGCGGTAGAAGAGGATGTCCACGTTGCCCGAGTAGGGCAGGCCGTAGAGCTTGCCGTCCGGCGCCTCGGCCCGCACGCTCTTCACCGATGAGGGATCCATCTGGCTCCGGCCCGACCAGGACTTGTAGTAGCCGTCGAGGGACTGGACGCCCTCCTCGCCGATGAAGTCGGCGAGCTGGCCCTGGCCCGGGTTGGCGACGTCAGGGGTGGCCCCGGAGGCGATCGCGGCCTCGATCTTCTGCTCGTAGTCGGCCTCGGGGATCCCCACGTAGTTGACCGTGATGCCCGGGTTCTCCTTCTCGAAGCGCTTGATCAGGGCGGTGTAGATCGGCGTCCGGTCAGGTCCGGCGTTGGTGTCCCAGAAGGTGATCGTCACCTTCTGGCCGGATCCGCTCGACGCCGACGCCGCGATCGGTGTGGCGGCGAAGCCGACCACCAGCAGCGCGGCAAGGGCGATGCCCAATGAGCGCAGCAATCGCATCCTTCCTCTCCTCCCTTCCGGCGGGCCCCGGCCTACCGGGCATCCGGCGGTTCCGCATCCTCCGGCGTCCATATATGGCTATCGCATCTGTATATGGATGTATCGGCCGTATATGAGCAGCAGGATCAGCTTGGACTTTCGATCTGGATCTGTCAACCGCCAGTAGCGAGTGCCACGATGACACCCGGTGATCAACAGGGCTTCGGAGGCGTGGCGGCGGCTCGAGTCGCTCCCCCACCCGTGGGTCGACGGCGCGCTGGCCCTGGCCCTCGCCGCCGCCCAGTGCTGGGAGTTCTTCCACTTCCAGACGACCCCACTGGCGCGCCTGGTCGGAGCCCTCCTGGTCTCCCTCCCCCTCATCTGGCGACGCCGGCGCCCGGAGCTGGTCTTCGTCCTCCAGGTCGTCGGCTCGTTCCTGTTCCTGGCGCCACCGCTGATCTCGAGCCTGGTCGCCAACTTCGTCGGCATCTACTCGCTCGGTGTCTACAGCCGGCGCCGCGCGCTCTCCCTGGCCCTCCCCCTCCTCGCCGGGGTGATCCTGGCCGCGGTCGGGATCCCCGGACACTTCTACACGAAGCCGATCCCGGCCTGGGTCTTCGAGATCGTGGCCGCATCCGGGCTCTGGCTGGTGGGCAACTCGGTCCGCGAGCTCGACCAGCGGGCGCGACGGCTCGACCGCGAGCGGGCGCTGGCCGGACAGGTCGCGACCGGCGAGGAGCGTGCCCGGATCGCCCGCGAGCTGCACGACGTCGTCGCCCACGGCGTCAGCGTGATGGTGGTCCAGGCGGGGGCCGGGCGCACCCTGATCGAGCGCGATCCGCACCGGGCGCAGGAGGCGATGCGCGCCGTCGAGGCGGCGGGAAGGGAGGCGCTGGGCGAGCTGCGGAGACTGCTCGGGGTCCTCGGCGAGGAGGGCGGCGCCGGGATCGCGCCCCAGCCCGGCCTGGATCAGCTGCCCGATCTGGTCGGGCGGATGCGCGACGCCGGGCTCCGGGTCGAGGTCAGGGTCGAGGGTGATCCTCGCCCGCTGCCGCCCGGCGTCGACCTCTCCGCCTATCGTGTCGTCCAGGAGGCGCTGACCAACATCCTCAAGCACGCTTCCGGATCCACCGCGGCGGTGACTCTCCGCCACGCCGAGGACGGGCTGGAGATCGAGGTGATCAACGGCGACGGAACCGCCATGCCCGGTGCCACCGGCGCCGGACGGGGCCTGGTCGGCATGCGCGAGCGGGTGGCGATGCATGGCGGCGAGCTGGCGGCGGGGCCACTGCCCGATGGCGGCTTCCAGGTGGTGGCGAGCCTGCGCCTGGAGGACGAATGACCGATTCCCGACGTCTGCGCTGCGTGGTCGCCGACGATCAGGCGCTGGTCCGTGGCGGCTTCCGCCTGATCCTCGAGGGCCAGCCCGACATCGAGGTGGTGGCCGAGGCCGAGAACGGCGAGGAGGCGGTGGCGGCGGTGCGCCGGGCGCGGCCCGACGTGGTGTTGATGGATGTCCGCATGCCGGAGCTGGACGGGATCGAGGCGACCCGCCGCATCGTCGCCCTCGGCTATCCGGCCCGGGTCATCATCCTGACCACCTTCGACCTCGACGAGTACGTCTACGGAGCGCTGCGCGCCGGGGCCAGCGGCTTCCTGCTCAAGGACGTCTCCCCGGAGCGCCTGGTCTCATCGGTGCGGATGGTCGCCGCCGGCGACGCTCTGCTCGCCCCGGCCGTGACCCGCCGCCTCATCGAGCGGTTCCTGGGCGGGAACAGGGGCGCCGCGATGCCGCCCGACGGTCTGTCGTCGTTGACGGCCCGCGAGCGGGAGGTGCTGGAGCTGCTGGCCCGGGGCCGCAGCAACGCCGAGCTGGCCGAGTCGCTGCACCTGAGCGAGGCCACGGTCAAGACGCACGTCGCCCGCATCCTCTCCAAGCTGGGGCTCAGGGACCGGGTGCAGGCCGTCGTCCTGGCCTACGAGACAGGGCTTGTCCAGCCAGGCTCTTAGTGATCGACGGCATTGAAGGCGCCAGACTGGCCGACCAGGTGATGGAGCCCTACCGCTCGGCGCGGCGCGTCTTCTGGGTCGTTGACGACGGCACCTCCATCAGGGAGACAGGGCCGCCCGACGCCTTCATGGGCTTCATCCCAGCCTGACTGGTCCACACCCTACCCACGCCAATTGGCTCAACCAGATCGAAGCCACACCCGCCGTCGCACGGGCCCGGAGCCGCAGATCAGAGGTCGTGGAACGAGACCTCCGGATAGGCGGGCGAAGGACCAGCCAGCAGCGATGCGCTTCGGCCGCCCAGATAGCGGCCGAAGAACGCGAGCAGGTAGGCGCGGGTGATCGCGATGCCCCTTGCGCCGTCAATCGGACCGGTCAGCCCGAGCGGCCGGAGGGGCGCGAAGAAGTAGAGCGCCCGATCCGAGAAGTTGAAGTGCTCGGTGCCCTTCACGGTGAGCACGTAGCCCTCCCCCTGGGGGACGTCGGAGAGAGCGCCCCTCAGCTGCGCTTTCATCGGTCCCTCCAGGCCGTCCTGGGAACCGATGAAGAGGAAGGGCCTCCCGATCCCGCGCATGGTCTGATCCCACAGGTAGCCGTCCATGTCGACCGCCCCCACGCAATGGCGGTCGACCCGACAGGCCGCGGCGACGGCGGCGCCGCCCAGGGAGTGGCCGAGGAAACCCATCCGGGTCGTCGCCAGCCGCCGGGCGAACGGACCCGACCCGGCTCCGTCCAGCGCACGGATCCGGGCGGCGACGAACTCGATGTCGGCTACCCAGACCGGCTGCAGCCGCGCCGGGTTGGCGTCGTCGTCAGCTTGCTCGGTCGAGGGGATCACCCTTCCGCCGAGCACCACCGCAGTGCTGTAGGTGGGGTTGATCGCCGCGACGACGTACCCGTGGCTGGCCAGGTCTTCGATGATCGAGGTGTAGTTGTAGGCGGCCAGGCCCAGCCCGGGTTCGAAGATCAGAACCGGGAGCGGCGGGCCGCCGAGGACGGGCGCGTCCTCCACGGAGTGAGCCCGGATCAGCGACGGCGCGGTCTCGACCAGGGACCCGAGCGGTGAGAGGGGCAGGTCGCGCTCCCAGGTGGAGGGCAGGTAGGGCGCCATCGTCCCGGCGGTGGCCACCGCCGGGTACCAGATCCAGACCGAGAGCTCCCGCTGGGTGCCCGGCGGCCCGAAGGGGTCGAGGCGGCTGGCGTCGGTCCAGTCGTAGATGGTCCGGCCCACCGGGTACGGACCCGTCGGCGCGGGAAGCGTGACCGCCTGGTGGCTGCGGACACCCAGGTAAGCGACACCCGCGACGACGGTCAGGAAGCACACCGCGAACAAGACCGCGACCACCGCCGCCGCGACCCGCAGAAGCTGCACACGTCGTCGCTCGCGTCGCCTCACGCTCATCAGAGCACCGTGGCGAGAGCGCCGTGTGACAGCCCCGCGCCCCTCAGACCAGTTCCGGCCGGGTCCAGCCCTTCTCAAGGCCCCTCACGATTCGGGCGACGGGCGACGTCGACCGCCTCATCTAGCGCTTCCTCTGCTTCCAAGCTGCCGCATCGTCCAGCAGGGTGATGACGACCTCCGCCTCGAGCTCAGCTATCCGCCAGCGCGCCCGCCGCTCGGATCGATACTGTTCCGGGACCAGCAGCGTCTGGTGCTACACCAGCTCGCCGGTGAAGCGGTCCCTGAGATCCTACGTTGCTCATCAGGTGGAGGACGGTGAACCTGGCACGATTGCTGGTTCTCGCGGTGGTCGTCATCGCGTCCGCTCGCGCATGCTGGAACTACCCGGCTTTCACGCGTCATGACGGCCAGTCATCGAACGCTTCGGGGGCTGACCATCGTGTCGATAGCTCTCCTGCTGATGCAGTTTCTCCTCGGGATGGCGACCAACCTCTTCGTTCAGATCCCACACGCGGTGGTCGGGGCGGGCTGCTCGGTCGCCCCTCGTGCGAGGCGATCGTGGTCTGGCCGAAGTTCCAGGGGATCACCGAACTCTCGGGTTCGCCTCCGCCTGCGCAGCGCGCGGCTCATATTCAGACCGTTTGGACTGAACCGTCGGCGACGGGTATTCATCGCGGACGACCATTCGCCGATGGAGGTAGATTCGTTGCGTGAGCCCCCGGGCCGCCGATCACCCTCGCGTCCGGACCCTCGTGGCCTGGCTCGGGTTGCTCGCGGCCCTGGGCATGTTCATCGTTCTCATCGCCGGGGACACGGTCACCGACACCGGATCCCAGCAGGGCTGCGGGCCTTCCTGGCCGCTCTGCCACGGCCACTTCATCCCGGCGTTCACGGTCACCACGGCGATCGAGTTCACTCACCGCACGCTGGTCGGGGTCGAGAGTGTTCTCGTCGCCCTGCTGGTGATCGGCCTTCTCTGGCTCTATTGGCGCCGGGCGTCGGCCTGGCTGGTCTCGATCCTCCTCGCCGGCACGCTGCTCCTCCAGGCCGGGCTTGGCGCCTGGGCCGTGCTGCAGCCGCTCAACGCCTGGATCCTGGCCACCCACTTCGGCGTCTCGCTGCTCTGCTTCGCGGGCGCGCTGCTTGCCTGCGCTGCGGTCCGCTGGCCCGACCGGATGCTGCAGGCCCAGGCGACCTCGCGGGGAGTCATCGCCGCTGTCTGGGGGGTCGCGATCTACCTCTACGTCATGGTCTACAGCGGGGCGTATGTGGCGCACGCGGGAGCGTCGACCGCCTGCGGCACCGGGTGGCCGATCTGCGACACGATCGGGCCGCCGGGGCTGGTCGCGATCAACCTGGTCCACCGGACGGGGGCTGTCGTCGCCACGCTGCTGGCGATCGCGCTGCTTCTCCTCATGCGCTGGCGGGCCCCTGACCGTCGCGATCTGGTCGTCGGCGCCTGGTGGTTCCTGGGAGCGATCCTCGCCCAGGCGGCGGCCGGCGCGATCCTCGTGTTCTCCAATCAGGACCTCTTCGGGCAGCTTCTTCATGCCGGGATGATGGCGTTCCCGTTCGGCGCCCTCGCCTATCTTTGCTTCCGCGTCGCGCTGCGGCCGAAGAGGAGAGGGGAGGTGCCCGGGAGCCCGGCCCTAGGCCTGATGCGGCCCGCTCGGTGGTGAGCGGCAGGTGTCCCGACACCAAACGTCGAGATCGGGTCGAGGACCTCGCCGCCGACGGACACGCCTCGTTGGCTCATGGCGGACCCATACGCGCGCGGCATCGGGTCAGCCTGCCCCCGGCACTCGATTCGCCCATGGATCGCAGGGGCACGGGCTCTGGCCCACGTTTTCGTTCCATTCCTCCTCATCCTCACCGGCGAAGCTGACCCCGCGGTCTGCGCGCTGGACCGCGGCCCGGGGCGCATGGAACAGGTGTCCGTTAGGGACCTGCGTAAACCGCACTGCCGATGTACTGCGACGCGAGCATGTGCAGATCACTGTCGATCACCGCCCGGTTGTCAAACTGATCCCGTTGCCGAGCCGCAGCACCTGGGTCCTCGTGAACGCGTTGTTGAGAGCTTGATTCAGGCTGACTCGGACCTCAAGAGGAAACTCGACGAGGCATTGCCGGAGACCGTGGACGAGCTATGAGGGGCCTTCTCGAAACCCCCGTGTTCATCGCCGAGGAACAGCGCCGCCCTCTCGATACGGATCGCCTACCCGATGAGGCTGCCGTTTCTGTGGTCACTCTGGCCGAGCTCGAACTGAGTGTGCACATGGCGGAAACCGTGGCCGCCCGAGCGCAGCGGCTGGCCACGCTGCGGGCGGTTCAGATCACATACGCAGCCTTGCCCCTAGACGACGGCGTCGCATCGACATTTGCTCGCCTCGTGGCGGACGCTCGCCGCAAAGGCCGGCGCCCCAAGGTCCAGGAGATGTGGATCGCCGCGACGGCCGCCGCCAACGATCCGGTCCTATTCACGCAAGACCCCGGCTTCGACGACTGGGGGGATAGAGGTCGTTCGCGTCTGATTCGCCCCGCCGGTTCAAAGGAACAGGCGGCCTGACAAGTTGGAATGGCCTGCGGAAAGACCGATCCGCGGGCCGTCCGCCAACTACAACCCCGGTCTCCGGCCGGCATTCATCAGCGCCGGGCCGACTGCACGCGATAGGCCACCAGGGCGACGATGGCACAGGCCACGCCCCAGACCGCGAGGACGACCAGGCTCGAGGTGTCCGGCACCTGACCGGCGGCGATCTTCCAGCCCACATCGCCCAGGCCGTGGGAGGGGAGCACCTTGCCGATGTCCTGCATCGCCGCGGGCAGGGCGGACAGGGGCATCCACAGCCCGCCGACGGCGCCGAACCCGAAGTAGAGGACCATGACCGCGCCGTAGGCGACCTCGGAGCCGACCAGAAAGCCGATCGCGAAGCCGAGCAGGGCCAGGGGCAGCGTCCCCAGCCAGAGCGCTCCCAGCAGCTCCGCCCACGTCCGGGCGTCGAGGCTGACGCCGTGGGCGACGACGGCGGTGACGCAGACCAGGATCATCGCCGGCAGCGCGGCGACCATGCTGGCGACGACCTTGGCGACCATGACCGAGCCGCCGGGAAGCGGGGTCAGCCGGAGCTGGCGCAGCCAGCCGGTGCCGCGCTCCTGGGCGATCCGCGGGGCGGTCCCTGAGAACACCGCCCAGATGCCCCCGTAGGCGGCCATCGAGACCATCAGCTCGAGCGGCTGGGGGAGGCCCTCGACGCGCTGCCCGTGGGCGCCGAAGAGCTCGCTGAAGAGCAGGTAGAAGCCGACCGGCATGACCACGGCGAGGACCAGGTAGCGGGGATCGAGCAGCGATCGCTTGATCTCGAGCAGCAGCAGGCGTGTCATCTCACCTCTCCCGTCAGGGAGATGAATGCGTCCTCGAGGTCGACGCCGCCGATCTCGATGTCTCTCCAGGCCAGACCGAGCCCGATCAGGTCGCGCACGGTGGCGTCGGCGTCGGCGGTGAAGAGCGTCACCTGGCGGCCGGTGCGCTCGACGCGGCTCACGGCGGCCAGGCCCTCCAGGCGCTCCGCCGCCTCCGGCGAGGTCAGGCGGATGCGACGCTGCCCCAGCCGGCTCTTGATCTGGGCCGGACTCCCGTCGGCGATGACGCGGCCCTGGGCGACGACGACCACCCGATCGGCCGCGGCGTCCGCCTCCTCCAGGTAGTGGGTGGCGAAGAGGATGGTGCGGCCCGCCTCGGCCAGGCGCTCCATACGCCGCCAGAAGGCGTGACGGGCGTCGACGTCCATGGCCGAGGTCGGCTCGTCGAGCACGATGATCGAGGGGTCGCCGGCCAGGGCCATGGCGAAGCGCAAACGCTGCGCCTGGCCGCCGGAGAGACGGTCGGCCCGCCGTCCGAGCAGCGACTCCAGACCCGCCGACTCGATCAGCTCGACCATCGGCAGCGGGCGCTGGTACAGGTGCCTGACCATGTCCAGCAGCTCGCCGACCCTGACGCCCTGCATCAGGCCGGCGTCCTGCTGCATGGCCCCGATCAGGCCCTCGGCGACGGCGCGCCGGGGCGATTTGCCGAGGATGCGGACCTCGCCCCGATCCGGCTCGAGCAGCCCCAGCAGCATGGAGATGGTGGTGCTCTTGCCGGCGCCGTTGGGACCGAGCAGAGCGACCGTCGAACCTCTCTCGATCTCCAGGTCAAGACCTCGCACGGCGTGGTTGGAGCCGAAGCTCTTGGTCAGGCCGCGCAGGCTGACGGCCCGCTCGACCGTCTCCCCGGTGCGGGGCGCCTCCTCCGAAAGCATGGTGATCATGAGCCGGACGCTACGGTCGGCATCCCCCGCCGGCCGTCGCCCCCGAGGGCGATTTCAGGTCCGTCGGAAGGTGGATTTCGACCGTCGCATCATCCCTTGGATGTACGCCTCAGGCGGGCGGCGGCTCACGGTCCGGCGGCTGCTCGGGAAGGTCCGCCTCCCTGGCGTAGACGACAACCTCCCCCTGCTCCACCTGGACCGGGTAGGTCTTGACCCTGACCTGGGGATCGACCAGGCAGCGCCCGCTCGCGATCTCGAACTCCCAGAGATGCCAGGGGCAGCGGATGATCTCCCCGTCCCGCGCCATCACCATGCCGGCATCACCGGCGGACGGCGGCCCCACGGCCACCATCCGCCCCGTCACCTTGCCCGTGCACAGGGGTCCGGTCTTGTGCGGACACAGGTTCCGCAGCGCGAAGTACCGGCCGCCGATGTTGAAGACGCCGATGCCCGCCCTGCCCCGGAAGGGCACGACCAGCCGCCGTGAGCCCGACGGCAGGTCCTCGACCGGACCCACCACCACGCGCACCGCCTCGCTTATCGCCACCTGCTCCGGCCCGGGATCAGACAGCGTCGGCCGGCCGCGCCTCGATGCCGAACATCTCACAGGCGGTCTCGGCGAAGATCCGACGTGCGCTCCGCTCGGAGAGACCGTGGAACGTGGTCGCCGGGTCGTCCCAGTCCCAGTGCGGCCAGTCGGAGGAGAAGACCAGGGTCTCGTCGGCGTGCAGGGCCTGCATCGCCGCCTCCAGCTGGCTGTCGTTCTCCGGCTCCATGAACGGCTGCGCCCCCACCCGGATGTGGTCCCGGAAGTACTCGCTGGGGAGCCGCTTGAGCCATGGCGTCTGGTCGCGCAGGGACTTCCAGTCGGCGTCCATGTGCCACATCAGGCCGATCGCCCAGAACTGGTCGCACTCGTCGAACAGGACGTGCAGCCGGGGATAGCGCTCGAACACGCCCTCGGCGATGAAGGAGACGGCGTGGGCCATGGCCATCTGGGGCCGGGCCATCCGGGTCTCGATGTAGTACGTCGGGTAGCCGACGCCGGTGGGCGGGCCGGCCATCCCCGCGCCCTCGTTGCCGGGGTGGATGCCGACGACCAGTCCGTGCCGCTCACACGCCTCCCAGATCGGGTGGTAGAGGCGGTTCCCGTAGGGCATCCGCGAGCCGGTCGGCAGCATGATCGCCTTGACCTGGGGGTGGTCGCCGAGCCGGTCGATCTCCCTCACCGCCTGGACCGGGTCGCTGACCGAGACGGCGAGCGCGACGAGGAGCCGCTGGTCGCGCTGGGCCCACTGCTCCATGGTCCAGTCGTTGAAGGCCCGGCATATGGCGGCGGCGAAGTCGGGGTCGGGCAGGATCGAGGCGCCGTAGGCGCTGCCCCCGGTGAGCAGCGCGTAGTCGACGTTCCAGAGGTCCAGGTGCTCGTCGCGGAGCAGCTCGTAGCTGGTCCCCAGCTGGCGGTCCTGGGCGGGCCGGTCGGCGCCGCTGACGAGGTCGGTGCGGTGGGCGTCCTTGGCGACGTTGAAGTAGCCGGAGCCGGCCATCCGGACGCCCTGCTCCTCGGCCTGCTGGCGGTAGGGCTGGGGCATGTGGGGGATCAGGTCGTTGAGGCTCCTGACGCCGTGGTGGACGTCGCAGTCAACCAAACCGACCCCCACCGGCTTGTGCTCCGTCCAACCCGGCGCGGTGATCGGTCGTGATCCGGCTCTGATGGCCATTGCGTCCTCCCTGGACGAGTGTGAATACCTGCTTTCCAAACTACCAGCGAACTCGCAGCCGGGCAAACGGCCCCGGTCCACCGCGGATTCAGCAGTCGAGGGAGTCGGCGAGCTCGGTGAGGCTCCCGGCGGCGACGTCGCAGGCGACCTCCCCGATCCGGTCGGGGACGAGCCCCGGGCCCAGCTCGTCGGGACGCTCGACGAATGCCGTGCGCAGCCCGACGCTCGCGGCGGCCTCCAGGTCGTTGGCGTGGGCGGCCACCATCATCACCCGCCCCGGCTCCAGGTCCAGCAGCCGGGCCGCCATCCGGTAGACGGCGGGATGGGGCTTGTAGGTGTGGGCCAGCTCAGCGGAGAGGATGCAGTCGAAGGGCAGCGCCGCCGCCTTGGCCAGGTGGGTGAGGAGGGCGACGCCTCCGTTGGAGAGCGTGGCCAGCACGTACCGGGTGCGGAGCCGGGTGAGCCCGGGGACGGTGTCCTCCCAGGCCGGGAGCCGGTGCCAGGCGTGCACCAGCCGACAGCGGGTGTCCTCGTCGAACGAGCTGGCGACGCCATGCGCCTCGAGCAGTCCGTCGAGCGACTCGCGATGAAGGGTGTCGAGGTAGGCCCAGGCTCGATCGCCGGTCCGGACCCGCTCCGTGGAGGGGCCGTAGCGGGCGCGCCACTCGTCGGCGAATGACGGCGGATCGAGCTGCACACCCCGCTCGGACGCGATCGCGGCGACCTGCTCGGCGACACCGGTCCGCCAGTCGACCACGGTGCCGAAGACGTCGAAGACCAGCGCCGACACCTGATCACCGATTCGCTCGCTCATCTCGGCCTCCTGGCGAAGGGGGGGACGGCACCGGCCCGCCGTGCTGACGATACGGCGTCCGTTTTGTTCAAGCCGGCGGCGGTGGTGATCCCCCACCCTCGGGGTATGGCAACTCGCGAATCCCGAACCATGACGGTCCGCATCGAACGGCCCCTCGACGAGATCTCGGCGTTCCTCGCCGATCCCCCGAACTTCTCACGGTGGGCCTCCGGCCTGGGACGTCTGACCGGCCGCGCCGGTGGCCGGCGCTGGGTCGCGGAGGGCGAGGACGGCGCGAAGACGGAGATCGAGTTCAGCGAGCCGAACGCCTTCGGCGTCGCCGACCACACGGTGTTCCCTCCATCGAAGGAGGAGGTGTATGTCCCCATGCGGGCCCATCGCAACGGCACCGGCTCCGAGGTCGCGATCACCCTGATCCGCGAGCCGGGCATGACCGATGAACGCTTCGAGGCCGATTCCGACTGGGTGGCCAGGGACCTGGAGAGGCTGCGAGCGGTCCTCGAGGGGGCGGCGGAAAGGGCACGTTAGCCCCACCCTGGCGATGGCCGGCACCGCCCTGTCAGTGATGCGGCCATACCCTCTGGTTGTCTGCGGCAACGAAGTCAGGAGGGAATCGTGGACGACCTGCATCTCGAAAGGGTCACGCCGGCCAACGTCGGGCCTGCGTGCGATATCGCGCTGCTCCCGGGACAGGAGCGGTACGTCGCCACGGTCGCCCGCTCCCTGGCCGAGGCCTACGCCGATCCGGAGCACGCCTGGCCCCGGTTGATCTACACCGGCGACCGGCTGGTCGGATTCGTGATGGGAGGATTCCGGCCAGGCGATCCGCTGCTGTCCTCTACGCTCTGGAGGCTGAACATCGCCGGGGACGCCCAGCGGTCGGGCTGCGGCCGGTTCGCCGTCCGGGCGGTGGCAGCCGAGGCCCGCCGGCGCGGCCATGAGGTCCTGACCACCGCCTATGTGCTCGGACCACAGTCGCCGCGCGATTTCTATCTGCATCTCGGCTTCCGTCCTACCGGGCGCTCCCTCCACGGCCAGTTCGAGGCCGCGGCGCCGGCGGTGCTGCTGCTCGGCTAGGGTCCCTGAGAGGGGGACCGTAGCGAGGGGTCACAGCGCTGTATCGACGACGAACAAGCACTCATCGACGCAATGTAGGGACTCGCCGACGACGCGACAATCTCCACTGGTTCGAAGCCAAGGGTCACCTGCGATCCCGCGGCTTCCAACGGCCCTCCACGCGACGACTTCGCGATTCGATGGCAGGTGCGGGTGCATGAAGTTGCAGACCGACGACCTGCGCATAACGGCGGTCGCGACTTACGTCCTGCTGGCGGTGGATGCGTACGACAAGAATTCGGCGAAGCCACCTCAACACATCAAAAAGCGATCCCTCGACCGCCTCCGCGCGTGGTGAGCGGCGCTGAGACTTGCAGGGACCCCGGTCAGACGGTGAAGTGCGCACTGTCACCGCCGGTGACCGAGAAGGAAGTGCCGCTCACCATTCGGGCATCATCGGAGGCGAGGAAGACGACCACGGGGGTGACGTCCTCGGGCTCGATGAAGGGCACCCCGAGAGGCGACTTCGCGCTGAGCGCGTCGATGGCGGCGCGCTCGTCCTCGCGCTGGCGGCCGGTGGGTTCCCTCCCCGCCTCCTCGAGAGCCTGGGCGTAACGGTCCTCGTGCCGCGTGAGGGCGGTGTCGATCAGGCCGGGGACGAGCGCGTTCACGGTGATGCCGTAGACGCCCAGCTCGAGGGCGGCGGACTTCATGAGTCCGAGCAGGCCCCACTTCGAGGCGGAGTAGGACGACCCGAACTTGGTCCCGTGCTGGCCCTGCGTCGAGGAGGTGATGATGATCCGGCCGCCGCCACGACGGACCAGCAGCGGTGCGAAGGCGCGAAGGACGTTGGCGGTGCCGTTGAGGTTGACGTCGATCTGGTCGTACCAGTCGGCGTCCTCCATCTCGAGCAGTGGCTTGAAGGCCTGGATGCCGGCGTTGGCGAAGACGATGTCGGCGCCGCCCCACCGCGACTCAATCGTCTCCGCCGCCGCGCGAACGTCGGCGCAGCGTCGCTGATCGAGCATGATCGGCATCCAGCGCGAGCCCGCGGCCTCGACCTCTGTACCGGTCGCGGCCAGGTCGTCCGGCGTGGCCGGTGGGAAGTCAAGGATCGGACTGACCTCGCCGGCGATGTCGATCCCGACGATGTCGGCGCCGGCCTCGGCCAGGGCCACCGCAGCCGACCGACCGATGCCACGCGCGGCACCGGTGACGACGGCCACGCGACCGGCCAGGGCCTCCCCCTTCCGCGGCGAATCCTTCACGGGCATGCGTCCTCACTCCTTGCACAGAGCCGGCGGTCCAGCAGTGACACAGTCTGGCGATTGAGAGCCCGTCCGCTGTGCGGCAACTCGCTCTCGGACTGGGAACGGCTGGATCGGGTGGCGCCGAGACAGTAGGATGCATCGGTGATACGGTCGAGGTGACTCGGCCACCGGCTCATGCGGGGGTCCCAGCACACAGGTGAGAACAGATGGCTGACGCAGCGATAGGCTCTGCACCCACCGCGGTCGCGGGAAGGACCAAGGCGGTGATCATGGTCGCCGTCCTCCTCGTCCTCTTCCTGTCCTCGCTCGACCAGACCGTGGTCGGCACTGCCCTCCCCCGCATCGTCACCGATCTGAAGGGGACCAACCTCTACACCTGGGTGGTCACCGCCTACCTGTTGACCTCGACGGTGACGGTGCCTGTCTACGGGAAGCTCTCCGACGCCTATGGCCGCAAGCCGATGCTGCTCTTCGGCGTCGTCGTCTTCCTCTGTGGTTCCGCCCTCTCCGGCCTGTCCCAGACGATGCCCGAGCTGATCGGCTTCCGCGCCCTCCAGGGAATCGGCGCAGGCGCCCTCTTCCCGGTCTCCCTGGCCATCATCGGCGACCTCTTCACCCCCCGCGAGCGCGGCCGCTACCAGGGCCTGTTCGGCGCCGTCTTCGGCATCAGTTTCATCATCGGCCCCTTCCTCGGAGGCGTCCTCACCGACGACGTCAGCTGGCGCTGGGTCTTCTACGTCAACCTGCCCGTCGGCATCCTCGCCCTCGCGGTGATAGCCGCCGTGCTGCCCAGCCTGGGTCGCCGCGCCGCCAGCATCCGCGATCTCGACTTCCTCGGCATCATCGTCTTCACCATCGGCGTCGTCCCCCTCCTGATCGGGCTCACCGACAAGGGCGAGGCCGATTCCAGCGGCCGCCTCTACGGCTGGACCTCCTGGGAGGTGGGCGGCCTGATCATCTTCGGCCTGATCGCGCTCGTCGTGTTCGTCGTGATCGAGAGCCGGGCCAGGGAGCCGATCGTCCCGCTCGACCTCTTCCGCAACCGCACCTACGCGGCGACCATGGTCGCCGTGCTCCTGCTCGGCTTCGGCATGTTCGCCGCCGTCATCTACATGCCTCGCTTCTATCAGGTGGTGCGCGGCGTCGACGCCACCCGGTCCGGCTACGAGATCTGGACACTGCTGGTCGGGCTGATGGGAGGAAGCATCCTGGCCGGTCAGCTGATCAGCCGCTTCGGCCGCTACAAGGTGCTGCTGGCGGTTTCGATGGTCTTCCTCGGCGTCGGCGCCTTCCTCCTCCTGCACCTCACCGCGAGCACCAGCAACCCCGTTCTCTGGAGCTGGCTGCTGATCCTCGGGCTCGGCCTTGGCCCGGGTATGGCCGGCTACACGGTGGTCGTGCAGGCGGCGGTGCCGGTGTCGCGGATGGGCGTCGCGACCAGCACGCTGACGTTCTTCAGGCAGATCGGGGGATCGATCGGGCTGGCCATCGCCGGGACCATCTTCAACTCCGTCTTCATCGCCGACCTGCCCAAGCAGATGGAGAAGCACGGCGTCCCCGCCGCCGTCGCCACGCGGATCGCCAGCGGTACGCAGGCGACCCAGCTGAGCGCGGTCGGGAACGCGGTCGAGGCGATCCTCAAGCAGGTCCTGCCCGCCCAGTTCCAGCCGTTCATACCGGGGATGGTGTCGGGCATCCACGACGCCGTCGCCCTCGCCATCGGCTCTCTCTCCTGGCTGACCCTGGCCGCGGCCGTGGCCGGGCTGCTCTGCGTGCTGCTGCTGCGCGAGCTACCGCTGCCCGGCGGTCCGTCGCTGCGACAGGAGCGGACGGCGAGCGAGGAGAAGGGCGAGGTCCCGGTCGCCCACTTCTGATCAGGCGGCGCGGGAGAAGAGGTCTCTGGCGGCGGCGACGATCAGCCACGTGCAGAGGGCCTCGGACAGCACCGTGCTGTCGAGGAGCAGATGGTAGTGCTCCGGGTCCCGCCAGTCCTGGCGCGGATAGAAGTGGTCGAGGTACGCGGCCCTGGCCCGGTCGACCTCCGCCAGCTGCCGGCGGGAGGTCTCCTCGTCGACCCCGAGATGCCGCATGGCGGCGAAGACCCGGCGCTCGGGCGAGCCGATCAGGCGCACCCGCAGCGTGTCCGTGCGCTCGGCCAGGACGAAGACGCCGGCCCGGCCCAGGACCACGGCCCCGCCGGTGGCGGCGGCCTTGCGCAGCGCCTCCTCGGTGGCGTGGACGTTCTCGTCGTCGCCGAGGTGGGAGTGGCCGATGGGTACGCCGACGAAGAGGCCGGAGGTGCTGATCGCACCGTCGAGAAGGCGGGTGGCCAGGTTGCGCGGCTCCCGCTCGTCGTCGGCCAGCGCCTGGTCGAGGGGGTGGGCGATCCGCTCCGCCACCTCGACCGGGATGGCGCGATCGATCAGGGGCAGGCCGAGCTCCTCGGCCGCCTCGCGGGCGATCGTGCTGCCCGCGTTCCCGTACATGGACGCAATGGTTACGCTCCCCATACCGCAGCTCGGGCGGAATCATAGCGCAGCTGTCGATATCAGGACATCCCCGTTCGTCGAGAAGCTGTACGTGAAACCATTCCCGATCAGGAGGAACGACATGAAGTACGTGCTGCTGCTGTGCGACACCGAGGAGACCACCGGCCGGTCCGAGGCCGAGGTCGCGCCGTACTACGGCCAGATCGCGACCTGGTGGAAGGAGCAGATGGACGCCGGCCGGCTGATCGGCGGCGAACAGCTCCAGGCGCCCGCCACGGCCACCACCGTGCGCCACACCAAGAACGGTCCCCTCATCACCGACGGCCCCTTCATCGAGGCCAAGGAGACGGTCGGCGGCTACGCCGTCGTCGACGTCCCCGACCTCGACGCCGCCATGGACATGGCCAAGTCGTGGCCCTGGGGCGGCACCGTCGAGATCCGGCCCATCATCGAGATGAACGGGAGCATGGGTCAGCAGTGAGGGAGGAGGGCGCCCGCCAGGCGGCCGCGACCGTGTTCCGCCGCGAGGCGGGACCGCTGGTGGGTGCCCTCACCCGACAGATCGGCAACTTCGACGTCGCCGAGGAGTCGGTCCAGGACGCGCTCGTCGCCGCCCTCGAGCACTGGCCTCGGGAGGGGGTCCCGGAGCGACCCGGCGCCTGGCTCGCCACCACCGCCCGCCGCCGGGCGATCGACCGTCTCCGCCGGGAGGCCCGGGGCCGGGAGAAGCTGGCCCAGCTCGCCGCGGAGCCCCTCCAGCCGCGCAGCGACGAGCGGCTCTATCTTCTCTTCACCTGCGGCCACCCCTCGCTCGGGCACGAGGCGCAGGTCATCCTGACCCTTCGCGCGGTGGCCGGCCTCACCACGAAGGAGATCGCGGGCGCCTTCCTGACCAGCGAGGCGACCATCGCCCAGCGCATGGTCAGGGCGAAGCGGAAGGTGGTCTCGGCGGGCATCCCCTACCGCCTGCCCCCGGAAGCGGAGATGGCCGAGCGGCTGGACGGGGTGCTGGCGGTCCTCTACCTCATGTTCAACGAGGGCTACCTGAGCAGCAGGGGTGAGACCGCCGAGCGGCGCGGGCTGTCGACGGAGGCGGAGTGGCTGACCGAGCTCGTCACCCGCCTGCTGCCGCGCGAACCGGAGCCGCTCGGGCTTCTCGCCCTCCTCCGGCTACACCTGGCCAGGGCCCCCGAACGCTTCGACGGCGAGGGCCGGCTGATCCTGCTCGAGGACCAGGACCGGGAACGCTGGGACCGCCCCATGATCGCCGGCGCGGTGCGCCTGATCGAGCGGGCGGCCAGCCTCCGCCGCCGGGGACCCTATCAGATCCAGGCCGCGATCGCCGCCGTCCACGCCGAGGCCCGGAGCTGGAGGGAGACCGACTGGTCGCAGATCCTGGTCCTCTACGGCATCCTGCTGCACCATCAGGACACGCCCGTCGTCCGCCTCAACCGCGCCATCGCGCTGCGCCACGTCAGCGGTCCGCAGGCGGCGCTGAACGCGATCGAGGGCCTGCGTGGGGGGCTGGACTCCTACCACCTGCTGCACTCGACCCGGGCCGAGCTGCTATGGGACCTGGGTCGCGTCGACGAGGCCAGGGAGGAGGGCGAGTGGGCGCTGCGCCTGGCCGCCAACCCGGCGGAGCGTGAGCTGCTGGCGACGCGGCTGAGGACGAGGAGCGCCGCTCAGGGATCGCGGTGACGCAGATGCCGCTCCATGCGGCGCTGCATCCGCAGCTGCTGACGCTGGGCGTGCTGCTGCATCCGTAGCTGCTGGCGCTGGGCGTGCTGCTGCATCCATTCGGAGGGCATGTCCATCGCCGACGGCCCCGCCTGATCGGTGATGCTGAGCCCTCCCATCAGGCAGTAGCTGTTGATCTGGACGACCGGTGCCTCGGGAGGAGGTGGCGGCCCGGCCAGCTTCACGTCCTTGCCACCCATGATGTCGATGCCGCCGAGATCGACGTGAACCCCCTCGGGCACGACGATCTCGCAGCCGCCCATGACGGCGACGACGTTGATCGTGGTCACGGGCGAGGTGATGATGGCGTTGCGGAGGTCGAGCTTGGCGCCGCCCATCAGGCAGACCGTCCAGTGCTCCTCCTCGATGCGCCAGGTGCCCTTGCGCTCGACGCCGCCGAGGATCGCGATCGACCAGCGCTTGGCGCGGCGGGCCACCGCCATGGGCCCGCCTGGGGTCCTGGGCACGGCCGGGGTGGCCGGCGCTGCGGAGGTCGAGACGGGGAGGTCGATGGTGACCTGGTCGAGATCGGCCCGGGTTCGCGCCGACAGCGCGGTCTCGACGCGCGTCGAGAGCTCGTCGAGCGTGAGCCGCCCCTCGGCCGCCGCCTCCCGAAGCACGACCAGGGTCTGATCGCGCTCGGCGTCAGAGGCCCGGATCGAGGGCCCGAGGCCGCCGGGGTTGGTCGGGGGCTCGGGCGGCGGAGGCACCAGAGCCTCGTCGTCTCCCATGGCCCCCCATCCTACCGGGAACGAGAGGGGCTGAGCTCCGGCCCTGGACCCGCGTCCACCGTTCGGATCCCTCCCCATGGATCCCGCTCCGGAACGGATCGAACCGGCATCGCCGGCGCTCCGGGTGCCGCGCCTGCTGGGATAATCACATCCTGTCGGGTCGGCGTGGCGGAACTGGTAGACGCGCCAGACTTAGGATCTGGTGGGGTGACCCGTGGAGGTTCGAGTCCTCTCGCCGACACCAACGAAGCGGACGGCGTGGCGAGCGGACGCGTTGCCCGGGTTCATGTCCCCGCCAGCGGCTGCGGCGTTCCGCGGCGGAGGGGGCTCGCGCTACTCGTCGCCCACGATGGTTGATGCTATCGTCGGTGTTCGCGATCAGGGCCGGGATGGTGGAACGGCAGACACTGCGGCCTCAAAATCCGTTGCCCGAAAGGGCGTGGGGGTTCGAATCCCCCTCCCGGCACCAAAGTGCGAACGCCCGTTCCGCGGCACTGCCACGGGCCAGTTCGCGTCGGCTCGATCAGCTGGCGTGCCGCCGCGTCCGACTCAGCCGGCGGGGCCGAGCGGCGGCGCGACCACCACCTCGGAGCTGGGGTCGTGGGGCAGGTCCGGGGTCCCCGAGACGATGAGACCGGCCCGTTCCCAGGGCCTGTCCGCGGCGAGGAACGGAAGCTCCTCTCCCATCCATTCGTGCCAGAAACTGACCGCGTGCGCATCGCCGCCGTCCCGGATGATGCCGCGGCGCTGGGCCTCGTCGAGGTCCGACTGGACCCAGATCAAGCCGTCCAGCGCGGGCGCCAGCTCCCGGCGACCGGAGCCGACGCCCTCCACGATCAGTAGCGAGGCGCCCGCCGCGACCGTGATCGCCCCGTCCCTCGACCACTCGCTCCAGGCCGGTGGCCGGTAGCTGACCTCCTGCCCGCGACGGACCGGGTCCAGGATCCCGCCCAGCAGGAGGTCGTCCCAGCCGAAGAAGGAATGGTGCCAGGCGACATCGTCGGTATGCACCTCGGCGGCCCCCGGGATCGCCTCTCTGAGGCGTGAGGCGACGGTGGTCTTGCCGCCCCCGCTGCGGCCGTCGACGGCGACGATCGGGGGCCGTCCGGGGACGGTGCCGGCGAGAGCCAGGACCGTGGCCGCGAAGTCGTCGAGCGCCACCACCCGCCAGGGACCGGCCGGCGGCTCCGGCTCCATCAGCCTCATCGGCACGCGGAGATGCTAAAGGCAGGGCGGACGGCGGCGCGGTGTGCGCCTCGAGGGGGGCCTACGAGGCGGCGACGCCGCCCCGGAACGTCCGCCGGTACTCGGTCGGGGCGACGCCGACGCCGCGGGTGAAGTGGTGCCGGAGGTTGGCCTCGGTGCCGAGCCCGCAGCGCTCGGCGACCAGGCCGACGGGATCGTCCGTCGACTCCAGGAGCAGCCTGGCCCGCTGCACGCGCTGCGACAGCAGCCAGCGGAGCGGGGCGGTGCCGGTGGCTGCGTGGAAGCGCCGGATCAGGGTGCGGGTGGTGACGTGGCACCGCGCCGCCATGTCGTCCAACGTCAGCGGCCGGTCGAGATGCTCCAGGGCCCAGTGCAGGAGCGGCGCCAGCGCCTCGTCCTCATGCCTGGGGACCGGGCCCTCGACGAACTGCGCCTGCCCGCCGGGGCGGTGGGCGTGGATGATCAGCCGGCGGGCGAGCAGGTTGGCGATCTCGGCGCCCAGGTCGAGCCGGACGAGATGGAGGCAGAGATCGAGGCCGGCGGCGGTGCCGGCGCTGGTCAGGACGTCGCCGCCGTCGACGTAGAGGACGGTGGGATCGACCCGAACGCGCGGATACCGGCGGGCGAGGAGGTCGGCGTGCATCCAGTGCAGCGTGGCCGTGCGCCCGTCGAGCAGGCCGGCAGCGGCCAGCACGAAGGCGCCCGAGCAGATCGAGACGATGCGGGCACCGCGGGAGTGGGCGGCGCGGACCGCCTCGACCAGCTCCGCGGGCTGCTCCTCGTGGACGTTCTCGCAGGCCGGGACGATGACCGTGTCCGCTCCGGCCAGATCCTCCAGGCCGTGCGCCGTCCCGGCGATGAAACCACCCCCGAGCCGGGTCCGCCCCGGATCGACGGCGCAGACGCGGAAGTCGTACCAGGGGTCGGCCAGGTCCCGTCGAGGGCGGCCGAAGACCTCGCAGGGGATCGCCGCCTCGAAGATGGGAACCCCCTCGCTGACGGCCAGGGCCACTGATCCCGGAGCCATGTCGTAATTCTATCGGACATTGTCATTCCCGACAGTGGCGATGGCTCCACGAGTTCGGGAGCATGGTGGGCATGACGACACAAGAACGGATCGCGGCCGGGCGCGCGCCCGGCCAGACCTGGTGGAGTGCCGGACTCTCCGTGGCCGCCGTCGGCTGGGGGGCGCAGCAGTTCGCGCCACTGCTGCTCATGTACCAGGCCCGGCTCCACCTCTCCCCTGCCACCATCCAGGCCACCTTCGGCCTCTATGTCCTCGGCCTCATCCCGAGCCTGCTCCTCGGCGGGCCTCTCTCCGACCGCGTCGGTCGGCGTCCCGTCGCCGTGCCCGCCCTGGCGATCTCCATCGGCAGCACCCTGCTGCTCGCCGCCGGAGGCACGGGCGCCGGCTGGCTCTTCGCGGGACGCCTGGTCGCGGGCATCGCCAGCGGCGCCGCCTTCAGCGCCGGCGCCGCCTGGATCAAGGAGCTCTCCGGTGGCGGGGACGGCGTCAACCACGGCCCGCGGCGGCTGACGGTGGCCATGAGCGTCGGGTTCGGAATTGGCCCGCTCGTCGCCGGGGTCCTCGCCCAGTGGGCGCCGGCGCCGACGCTGATCCCCTACCTCCCGCACCTGATCCTCGCCTCGGCCGCCCTGCTCCTCGCCATCCGCGCGCCCGAGACCCGTCTCCCCGGCCGGCGGCAGGAGGCGAACGCCGGCCCGCTGCCGCCCGAGCTTCGCAGCCGGCGCTTCCTCACCGTGGTGGTACCCCTGGCGCCCTGGGTGTTCGGGTCCGCCGCGATTGCCCTCGCCTACCTCCCGGAGGTGGTGAGGACCCAGCTGGGCGGGGGCGCTCTGCTCTTCAGTGGCGTGATCACGATGCTGTCCGCCGGCTCGGGGATCGCCGTCCAGCCGCTCGCCCGCCGGCTCGACCTCCCGGGTCGGCCCGGTCTGCTCGCCGCCGCCCTCGGCACCGTCGTCGTCGGCCTTCTCGCCGCCGCGGGGGCCGCCGCCGCGGCCCAGCCGGCCCTGGTCTTCCCGGCGGCGGTGATCCTCGGTGCCGGATACGGCGGCTGCCAGGTCTGCGGTCTGCTCGAGGTCCAACGCCTCGCCCGGCCCGCTCACCTGGCCGGGCTCACCTCCGTCTACCAGGCGGTGTCGTACACCGGCTACGTCGCGCCCTTCCCACTCGCCGCCGCGAGCCGGCTCCTGGCTCCACCCGAGCTCCTTCTCGTCGTCGCCGGGCTGGCGATGATCACCCTGGCCTGGACGGTGCGCCAGGCATCGTCGGCGGCGTAACCACCACACCGGGACAATCACTAGGTCTTCTTGTCACTATATCTGATATCATCACTATCAAATCAGCCTTCCCCACGAGAGGGAGACAAGGAGGACACATTTGCATTCCTACTGGTGGATCATCGTCGCCGTCGTTGTCGTGGCGTTGATCGTGGCCGCCGTCGCCGTTATCTTGCAGCGGCAGCGGTCGGCACGGCTCCGTCAGCAATTCGGGCCCGAGTACGAGCGGGCGGTCGAGCAGACCGGTGGCACCGGTGCTGCCGAGCGCGCGCTGAGGCAGCGTCAGGATCGCCGCCGGGAGTTCGAGATCCGGCCCCTGCGCCCTGCCGAGCGGGAGCGCTTCGAGACGCAGTGGCACAGCGTCCAGGCGGCGTTCGTCGATGCCCCCGGCAAGGCCGTGGCCGAGGCCGACCATCTGATCTCGGCGGTCATGACCGAGCGCGGCTATCCGATGCGCGAGTTCGACGACATGGCCGACGACGCGTCCGTCGACCATCCCCGCGAGGTCCAGGACTACCGGGCCGCGCACGAGGTCGCCATGGGCGGGGGCCGCGGAGACGCGACCACCGAGGACCTGCGCGAGGCGATGCAACGCTATCGCTCGCTCTTCGCCTCACTCGTCGAGGAGGGCGGGACACCGTCGGATGCGGAGGCGCCCCCGGCGGACGCCGAGAGGAGGTCCTGACATGGAGCAGCGCGAGCACGACGGTCTGAGCACGAGCGATCTCGCCGACCAGCAGCCCAGGCCCGCCGCCGAGACCCCGGCTCCGGGGCCGGCGGACATGCCGGAGCCGCAGGTGAGCGACGCCACCCCGTCTGGTGGCGGCGAGTCGCCGGCCGGACTCATCGAGT
>DATAXV010000117.1:0-13410 GCA_036272915.1 Candidatus Dormiibacterota bacterium | reverse complement strand
AATGCCCTGGCCGGCGGAGGTGCCGATGGCCAGGATGGTGCCGACTCCGGGGACGATGGCGGTGGCGCCGCTGACGGCGGCGCTCCCGGCGACCCGGCGCCGCGCCTGGCGGATCAGGATTTCGCTCAGCTCGTCGGAGGTCGCGCCCGGGTTCTGGTCCCGCACCTCCTGGACGTGCGATCGGATCGCCGGCTCTCGGCTGGCGAACGCCTTCTCCAGCGCGCGGAAGATGAGCCGTAGCTGCGGCGGGAGCGATCCCAGGTCCACCGCTCTCACGTTACTTCACGCCAGCCCCGAACGGGAGCGCACAGGATGCCCGCGGTGCGCCAACATGGCGCAGTCACCATGGAAGCTGGCAGTGGACAGCCGACGCTGGACGTACCTTGCGCCTTGGGCCCTTGGCGGTGAGATGGAGGCCGCCTCGAGCGGCCGGTGCCGGGCTGGAGGCGGGGCCTGACGCGGGCGCTGACACGATGATCGCCACAGGGAGAGGAGGCCGATGAGCACCCCGATCGATACCGACCAGCCCCTCCGCGAGGCGGAGATCGGGCCCGACCCGATCGGCACCTTCCAGCGCTGGCTGGCGCTGGCCTGGCAGGCGGGCGAGCGTCAGGCCAACGCCATGACCCTGGCCACGGCGACGCCGGACGGCGTTCCCTCGGCGCGGATGGTGCTGCTCCACCGCGCCGACGAGCGCGGCTTCGCCTTCTACACCAACTACGAGAGCGCCAAGGGCATGGAGCTGGAACGGAACCCGAGGGCGGCCCTGGTCTTCTACTGGCCCTCGCTCTACCGGCAGGTCCGCGTCTCCGGAGCGGTCACCCGGACCACCCACCAGGAGTCGGAGGAGTACTGGGCGCAGCGGCCGGCGGGCAATCGCGTCGCTGGCGCTGCCTCGGCCCAGAGCCGGCCGCTGGACAGCCGGGAGGCGCTGGAGCGCGAGGTCGAGCGGCTCGAGCGGCTCCATCCCCAGGGGCCGCCGCTGCCCGATTTCTGGGGAGGCTTCCGCGTGGCGCCGGAGACGATCGAGTTCTGGCAGGGCCGGAGCCACCGGCTCCACGATCGCCTCCATCTGCGCCAGGTCGAGGGCGGCTGGGAGATGCGGCGCCTCGCCCCCTGACCCGCCGCATCCACCGGCGGGTGCCCCCGGCGCGCGATGATTGGTCGAGACGGGTCATCGGCATCACTGAGAGGAGACGGCATGCACGCGATCTTCGTCACGGTAAAGGTCAAGCCGGAGCGCCTCGACACGTTCCTCGAGGTCATCGAGAACGACGCCATCTGCTCGCCGCGGGACGAGCCGGGATGCATCCGGTTCGAGGTGTTCCAGAACCGCGCCGACGCCCACACGTATCACTTCTTCGAGATGTACAGGGACGAGGAGGCGCTCCAGGCCCACCGCGAGACGCCGCACTTCGCCAAATGGCAGGAGGCGTCCGGCGAGGTCCTTCAGGAGCCGCCCACGCGCGAGGTCCTGAAGGACGTGTTCCCCCGGGCCTGACCCGGGGTCAGTCGTGGGAGCGATCGAGCGGCGGTCGCTCCCAGCTCGGTTCCCAGGTGGCCAGGCTCTCGTCCTGCGGCCGCTCGACGACACGGCCCGACTCGATGTCGTCGAGCGCGCCGTCGAACAGCCGGATCCCCATCGGGAAGAGCTGTTCCGACCAGAGGTCGCCGGCGCTCCACTCGGGCCGGCAGAAGCACCAGTCCTGGGCCGCGATCGGGCCGCCGTCGACGGCGTCGTTGTACCAGTAGACGGTGCCGCCGGTGATCCGCTCCCGCATGTGGACGGTCCAGCGGATCGCATCCCGCCCCCGGTGCAAGGGGAGCAGGCTGGGGTGATAGCCGAGGCAGCCGAGCCGGGCCCTGGACCTGGCCTTGGCGCCGATATAGATGTGGCTGTGGGCGGCGAGCAGCAGGTCGGTCCCCTCGGGGATGCGGTCGGCGCGGAAGTCCTCGCCGGCGGTGTGGGGGACCCCCTGGGCGCGGGCGGCGTCGTAGAGGCGGTCGCTGCGCCCTCTGCCGTCCTGGACCGGGGAGACCACGCCGGTGATCGGGTTGCCCCGCCGGCAGAGGAGGTCGAGCGCGGCCGCGCCGAAGGACCGGGAGCCGCACAGATAGACGGATAGGCGTTCGCTCATGGGCCGCCAGGAAGTCTACCGGCATGGTCCGGGCGGCCTCCTCGGCCGCCCGGACCGGGCCGGCGTCAGGACCCGGAGAGCTGGTCCTGGAGCCAGTTCACCTTCTCCTGGGTCTGGAAGGCGCCGCCTCCCTCGTGGTCGTTGTAGTCCCAGACCCGCATCTCCTTGGCGCCCGCGTAGTGGTTGTAGGCGGCGAAGACGGTCGAGGGCGG
Organism: Candidatus Dormiibacterota bacterium; assembly: GCA_036272915.1. Classification (GTDB taxonomy): domain Bacteria; phylum Chloroflexota; class Dormibacteria; order Dormibacterales; family Dormibacteraceae; genus DATAXV01. Next base: position 11,060 of record DATAXV010000117.1, on the reverse strand, counting down.
GCAGGTCTGGTCCATGAGGCCGGCGGAGAAGAGGGCCGGCGCCTTGGCCCGGGCGGCGAGGTTCACGCCGTCGAAGTAGGAGAGGGTGCGGAACACGCTCTCGGCCTGGCCGCGATGGGTGCGGCAGTAGGTGCGCACCTCCTGGTACGGCTGGTTGTCGGTGATCGCCACCGCCCGCCGGTAGTGGCAGAGGAAGGGCACGTCGGGCATGGCTCCGGCCAGGTCGGGGACGAGGCCGGCCACGGCCAGGGAGATGCCGCCGCCCTGGCTGCCGCCGCTGACGAAGACCCGCTGCTCGTCGACGGCGGGGTGGCTCCGGGCGGTCTCGATCGCGCGCACGGCGTCGGTGAAGACGCGGCGGTAGTAGTAGCGCTCGGGGTCGGAGATGCCGGCGGTCATGAAGCCGGGGGCCTGGGGGTTGGCGCCACCCTCTGGATCCGGGGTGTCGCCGGGGCTCCAGCCGGTGCCCTGGCCGCGGGTGTCCATGACCAGCTCGATGCAGGCGGCGGAGCTCCATACCAGCCAGTCGACGGGCAGGCTCCGGCCGCCGCCGTAGCCGAGCACGGTGACGACGCAGGGGAGAGGGCCGACGAGGTCGCGGGGGACCTGGAGCCAGCCGCGGATGCGGTGGCCGCCGTACCCGCTGAAGGTCACGTCGAAGGTGTCGACGATGCGCAGACCGGTCTCCACCGGCTCGAACACGGGGTCGAGGTCGTGCCGGCGGGCGTCCTTCAGCGTCGACGCCCAGAAGGCGTCGAAGTCGGGGGCCTCCTCGCGCGCCGGCAGATACTCACGCAGCTCCTCGAGAGGGAGATCGAAGAACAAGGGACAGCACCTCCACCTGGATGGGACGGGGCAACCGTCGGGGCGGCCCGGAGCCGGTGGCACGCGCCCGGCCGCTCGGGCGGCGAGGGTGCCGAAGACACGGTCAAGGGCCCCGGAACGTACCCGCCACGCTCGCCCGAGGCCCTCACACCGATAGCCATCACTGTAAGCGTCGGGACCGCTCCGGTCAAGTCCCAACGCACCACTTCTGGGGTCTTGTATTGCGGCGAGCCCCAACATCTTGGCTCCTGGGCTCGTCCTGCCGGGCGTTCCGCGTACCATGCGCGCATGGAGTCACTTCCCGCGCGCATACCGCTCGAGGAGGTCTACATGCGCATGGCCGAGGAGCTCGCCAAGCGCTCGACCTGCAGCCGCAACCAGGTCGGTTCGGTGATCGCCACGTCCGACCTCACCCAGGTGCTGGGGATCGGCTTCAACGGCAACGCCAGGGGCCTTCCCAACCGCTGCGACAGCTCCGAGCCGGGGCGCTGCGGCTGCCTGCACTCGGAGGCCAACGCGCTGATCAAGGCCGGCGCTCAGATGGCGGGCAAGGTCATGTTCGTGACCACCTCGCCCTGCGTCATGTGCGCCAAGATGATCGTCAATTCCAACGTCGGCTGCGTCTACTACCGGACCGCCTATCGCGACGGCGCCGGGCTCGAGGTGCTGCGCGAGGCCGGGGTCGAGTCGGTCCTCTACGACCGCTGGCGTGACCACTGGCGCTGAGCCGGAGCTCACCGGCCCGGGGGGTCGGGCAGCGGAGCGGCGTCGTCCTCGACCCTCTCCACGCGGCCGTCGGCGCCCCGGATCAGCCGGGGTAGGACCGGCGGCGTCTCCGGCCGGTCCCGGAGGAGCCCGATCAGCGCCTCGACGTCGGCGTGGGCGCCGACCTGCTCGAGCAGGCGGCGGGTGACGTAGATCAGCTCGACCTCGGGGTCCTCGAGCGCCTGCCGCGGCGTCATCCAGCGCCACTCGGCGACCTCGCCCGAGTGGGCGGTCACGTCCTGGCCCTGCGGCCGCCGGATCAGGTAGAACCGGCAGTCGAAGCGGATCGGCGAGGCCTCCGGGGTGACCCAGCGGGCGAGGTAGACGAGCGCCTCGGGGGTGGGCGAGACCCCGTGCTCCGCCGCCGCCCGCTCCAGCGGAAGCCCCCGCTCCAGGCCGGCGCGGACGCGCTCGGGGGAGTCCTCGGCCAGGTCGCGGCCGAGCAGCAGGCCCATCTCCTCGAGCAGCTCGCGGACGCCGGCCGCCCGGCAGGGGTCCGGGTGGGTGCGGTCCTCGGTGCTGACCGAGCCGCCGGGGAAGGCCCAGGCGCCGGCGGCGAAGCGGGCGGCGGAGGGCCGGCGCATCATCAGCACCGTCCAGGGCCGGACGGCCGGATCGACGACGAGCACCGAGGCCGCGTCCCTGGGCTCGACCAGCCGGTCCCCCCGCGGCGGCGACGCCATCTCCATCCCGCCGAAGTCTATCCGTGCCGGAGCCTACGATGACTTCCATGGATCTCGGTCTTCAGGGCAGGACGGCGCTGGTCAGCAGCGCCACGCGGGGGATCGGCCTCGCCATCGTCAGACGGCTGGCCGAGGAGGGCGCGAGGGTGGTGGTGGCGGCGCGGACCGCCGCCGACGTGGAGCGGGTGGCGGCCGAGGTGGGCGGCGCCGGCGTCGCCACCGACCTCACCTCGGAGGAGGGCTGCCGGGCCGCGATCGCGGCCTGCGGCGAGGGACCGGACGTCCTCGTCAACGGGCTCGGCCTGCGCGCCGGCACCGGCTGGTCCGACTCCGGCGCCGCGCAGTTCGAGCAGGCCATGGCCGGCAACCTGCTCCCGGCGGTGCGGCTGAGCGAGCTCGCCCTGCCGGGGATGCGCCGGCGGGGATGGGGCCGGATCGTGACCGTCTCGTCGATCTTCGGCCGGGAGGCCGGAGGCGCCCCCGCCTACAACGCGGCCAAGGCGGCCGAGATCAGCTTCACCACCTCGCTGGCCAGGGAGGTCGCCTCCGGGGGCGTGACCGTGAACGCGGTCGCCCCCGGCTCGATCCTCTACGAGGGCGGTTCGTGGTGGCGCCGGACGCAGCAGGACCCCGAGGGCATGGCCGCCTTCGTCAAGAGGGAGCTGCCGCTGGGCCGCTTCGGCCGCGCCGAGGAGGTGGCAAGCGCCGTCGCCTTCCTCTGTTCGGATCCGGCCAGCCTGCTGACCGGGGTCTGCATCCCGGTCGACGGCGGGCAGTCGCGCAGCAACATCTGAATCACGGGAGGGAGTCGCCGATGCCAGAGCACGTGTTCACCACCCGGCCGGAGCTGAGAGGCGATTTCGGCATGGTCGCCTCGACCCACTGGCTGGCCACGGCCTCGGGCATGGCCGTCCTCGAGCGGGGCGGCAACGCCGCCGACGCGGCGGCCGCCGCCGGCTTCGTGCTGCAGGTGGTCGAGCCCCACCTCAACGGTCCGGGCGGCGAGGTGCCCGTCCTCCACTACGGCGCCGCCGACGATCGCGTCGACGTCGTCTGCGGCCAGGGCGTCGCTCCCGGCGCGGCGACCATCGACCGGGTCCGGGACATCGGCGTCGAGGAGATCCCCGGCAGCGGCTTCCTCCCCGCCTGCGTGCCCGGCGCCTTCGGCGGCTGGCTCCGGCTCCTCGAGCGGTTCGGCACCTGGCGGCTGCCCGACCTCCTCGCCTTCGCCATCGGCTACGCCCGCGACGGCTACGTCATGGTGCCCGGCATCGCCGACGCCGTGGCCGGGGTGGAGCAGCTCTTCCGCCAGGACTGGCCCAGCTCGGCCGAGGTCTACCTGGGGGGAGGCGTGCCCACCCCCGGCGAGCGCTTCCGCAACCCCGACCTGGCCGCGACCTACGAGCGGGTGCTGAAGGAGGTCGCCACGGCGGGCGGCCGCGAGGCCGAGATCGAGGCCGGCCGCCGCTGCTGGTACGAGGGCTTCGTCGCCGAGGCGGTCGACGGCTTCTTCCGAGGCAGCACGCCGGCCGGGCTCGGCGGCGAGCCGCAGCCGGGTCTGCTGCGCGGCGACGACATGGCCCGCTGGCGGGCGACCGTCGAGGAGCCGAAGCAATTCGAGTACAAGGGCTGGCGGGTGCACAAGACCGGCCCCTGGGGCCAGGGGCCCGTCTTCCTGCAGCAGCTGGCCCTGCTCGACGGCTACGACCTGGAGCGTCTCGACCCGATCGGACCCGACTTCATCCACCTCGTCACCGAGTCGGCCAAGCTGGCCATGGCCGACCGCGACGCCTGGTACGGGGACCCCGCCTTCAGCCCCGACCTGATCTCCGAGCTGCTCGATCCCGAGTACGCGAGGGAGCGGCGTGGCCTGATCGGCGAGCGGGCCTCCGTCGAGCTCAGGCCCGGCTCCCCCGGCGGCCGCACCCCGCGGCTGCCCCGGATCGGCGTCGCCACCCCCGGCGTCGCCGGCGAGCCGACCATGGCTGAGCCGACCGCGGAGACCAGGGGCCGGGGCGACACCTGCCATCTGGATGTGGTCGACCGCTGGGGCAACATGGTCTCGGCGACTCCCTCCGGCGGCTGGCTGCAGAGCTCCCCGGTGGTGCCCGGTCTCGGGTTCTGCATGGGGTCGCGCCTGCAGATGGTGCAGCTGGAGGAGGGCCTGCCCAGCTCGCTCGCCCCGGGCAAGCGCCCGAGGACCACGCTCACACCGAGCCTCGCCGTACGTGGCCGGGGCGACGGGATCGCCTTCGGCACGCCCGGTGGCGACCAGCAGGACCAGTGGACGCTGACCTTCTTCGTCCGCATGGCCGCGCTCGGCTGGAACCTGCAGCGGCTGATCGACACGCCCATGTTCCACACCGCGAGCATGCGCAATTCGTTCTACCCGCATGAGTTCGAGCCGGGCCGGCTCGTGGTCGAGGAGCGGGTCGGCGCGGCGACCATCGAGGAGCTGCGCCGCCGCGGCCACGACGTCGTCGTCCAGGCCCCCTGGTCCCTGGGCCGGATCTCGGCCGCGGGCAGGGACGCCGCCTCGGGGATGCTGCGCGCGGCGGCCAATCCGAGGGGCATGCTCGGCTACGCCGCCGGCCGCTGAGTCCTGCATGATGCCCCCTATGGCAGAAGGCGACGACCACGTTCGAGGCCTGACCCTGGACGGCTACACGGCCATTCCCAGGGTCGGCGGCCTGATCCTCTCGCCGGACGGCGGGCGGCTGGTGATGACGGTCCAGCAGCTCGCCGCCGACGGCAAGCGCTACGGCACCTCGCTCTGGGAGCTGGCCACCGGCGGTGAGGGCCGGCCTCGTCGCCTGACCTATTCGGAGAAGGGGGAGGGGGGCGCCGCCTTCCTCCCCGACGGCTCCCTGGTCTTCGCCTCCGCCCGGCCCGATCCGACGGTGAAGGACGACGAGGCCGAGGGGCGGCTGTGGGTCCTGCCCGCGGGGGGTGGCGAGGCCCGGCCCCTGGCCTCCATCAGCGGCGGCGTGGGCGGCGTCACCGCCGCCCGCTCGGCGCCGGTGCTCGCCTTCTCGGCGCCGCTCTTCGTGGACTCGGACACGCTCGCCGCCGACACCGAGAAGGCGAAGAGGCGCAAGGACGCCGGCAGCAGCGCGATCCTCTTCGAGAGCTATCCGATCCGGTACTGGGACCACGAGCTGGGTCCGCGGTCGGCGCGCCTGCTCAAGCTCGACGTCGCCGGCGGCGGCGAGGTCGAGGATGTCACCGGCGAGGTCAGCCAGGCGCTGCACGAATCGAGCTACGACCTCACCCCCGACGGCAGCACGGTGGTCACCAACTGGGCCAGGGACGCCGGCGCCGGGCTGATCGAGTTCGACCTCGTCGCGATCGGTCCCGACGGCCGCCGCACCCTCGCCTCGGACGGCGACTACATGGCGCCCACGGTCTCGCCCGACGGCGCCTGGGTGGCCGTCCTCCGCGAGGAGAGGGCCGCCTACGACCGGGCCAGCGACCTCGGCCTCTGGCTGGTCGACCTGGCCAGCGGAGAGCATCACGATGCCCTCTCCGCCCACGACCTCTGGCCGCAGGAGGCGGCCTGGTCGCCGGATGCGAGCCGGCTCTACCTCGCCATCGCCGAGCGGGGGAGGGTGCCCGTCTACGAGCTGGAGCTGGCCTCAGGGGAGCTCCGGCGCCTCACCGACGAGGGCTGCTTCTCCAGCCTCTGCCCGGCGCCCGAGGGTGGCCTCTATGCCCTCCGCTCCTCGCTGTCCGAGGCGCCCCGCCCGGTGCGGATCGACGCCGGCGGGAAGGTCGCCGAGCTGCCCGGACCAGGCCCGGCCCTGACCGTGGCGGGGCGGGTCGAGGAGGTCGTCGCCCACGCCGCCGACGGGGTCGAGATCAGGGCCTGGCTGACCCTTCCCGCCGGCGCCTCGGCGGAGCACCCGGCGCCGCTCCTCCTCTGGATCCACGGTGGCCCGCTGAGCAGCTGGGGCGCCTGGCAGTGGCGGTGGAACCCGCACCTGATGGCGGAGAGGGGCTACGCCGTGCTCCAGCCGGACCCGGCGCTGTCCATCGGCTACGGCCACGACTTCATCCAGCGCGCCTGGGGCCGTTGGGGAGAGGTCGTGCTCGCCGACCTCGAGGCGTCGCTGGACGAGGCGCTGCGCCGGCCCGACCTCGACGCCACCCGCACCGCCGCCATGGGCGGCTCCTTCGGCGGCTACATGGCGAACTGGATCGCGGGCCACTCGGACCGCTTCCGCGCCATCGTCAGCCACGCCGGCCTCTGGGACCTGGAGCAGTTCCATGGAAGCACCGACTCGGGGCCGTTCTGGGAGCGGGAGTGGGGGAGCCCCTATCAGCCGGACGAGCGGTACCGGCAGCTGTCGCCGCGGCACAGCATCGCCAGCGTCAGGACGCCGATGCTGGTGATACACGGCCAGCGCGACTACCGCGTCCCCATCTCCGAGGCGCTCCGGCTCTGGACCGACCTGCGCCGCCACGAGGTGCCGTCGCGTTTCCTCTTCTTTCCGGACGAGAACCACTGGATCCTCCGGCCCGGCAACATCCCGGTCTGGTACCAGACCGTGCTCGCCTTCCTCGACGAGCATGTCCTCGAAAAGGAGTGGACCAGGCCCGACCTGGTCTGATCGGCACGGACCCGCCGGGCGCCACCGCGGGTCCACCCTCACCGACCGACTGTGGGTGCCGCCACCCGGGTCGGCGTCCGAGCCGGCCGCGCCCCCGGCCTTGACCGGGAGGCGGGAGAGGGGCGCCGGGCGTCCACGGCCGGACCGGCTGGGCTCAGGGCCTGGGGGCGCTGCCGTACAGGCCGGCCAGCTCGCGCCCGATGCCGGCCATCCGCAGGCGCAGATCCTCCGGCTCTAGGACCTCGACCGTCGCGCCGAACATGGCCAGCAGACCGACCGCCGCCCACCACCCTGGGACCTCGAGGACGGCGATCCCCTCCCCGCGCCGCTCCACGATCTGGTCGCCCGCGACCCGGCTGAACCGGTCCGACACGTCGGCGGCGACGCGCACGAGCACCGACAGATGCTCGGGTGTGCCGCCGCGAAAATCCCCGACCTGAGCCGCCCACGCCCAGCGGAGATCGAAGCCGGGCGGCCTCTCGAATGCCTCCTCACTCAGCTCGGCACCCTCGATGCGAGAGACCCGGTACACGCGAGGCTGGCCTCCCACGCCCGCGAGCAGGTACCAGGTGCCGCTCTTGCACACCAGCCCGTAGGGATCCACCAGGCGGTCGACGACGCGGTCCAGTGCCCGCCGGTACCGCAGCCGGACTCTGCGATCGAGCCAGAGGGCATCCTGGACGCGGGCCAGATGGGCGGGCACCGGGGACGACCGGAACCACCGGTCGCCGTCGATCAGGATGCGGTCCCTGAGCCGTCCGGTGGCTCGCGACCCGGCGGCGACCGTCAGCTTTCGGGCGGCCCGGTCGATCTCGGTGCCGAGGCCGAGGTCAGCGGCCGGCCCCTGTCCCCCGAACGCCAGCAGGGCCTCGAGCTCGGCGGCGGTGAGGCCGGTCAGGTCGGTCCGGTAGCCCTCGAGCAGCGACGCACCGCCGTTGGGCCCGCGGTCGGTGACGACCGGCACCCCGGCCCCGCTCAGCGCGTCGAGATCGCGGCAAACGGTGCGCCGCGACACCTCGAGCTGGCGCGCCAGCTCGCCGGCGGTCATCCGCCCGCGTGCCTGCAGGAGCAGAAGGATCGAGAGCAGGCGATCGGCGCGCATTTCCTTCAGGGTAGATCAGGGATTGTGACGAAGGGTGTCACAATCCCTGGCGCACGCTGCTGCCATGGCAAACGCAAACACGAATCCGGTGGTCCACTTCGAGGTCCTGGGGCGCGACGCGAGGGCGCTGAGGAGGTTCTACGAGGGGGCCTTCGGATGGCCGCTGGCCGAGCCCGATGGAGACCCGACCGCGTACACCATGGTCCACTTCGGGGACACCGGTGGCATCGACGGCGGGATCGGGACGGCGCCGGAGGGACCCGGGCACGCCACCTTCTACGTCGGTGTCGACGACCTGGGGGCGACGCTGGCCAGGGTCGAGCGGCTGGGCGGCAGGACGGTCCAGGCTCCGGTGCAGATCCCCGGGGGCATCGCGTTCGCCCTCTTCGCGGATCCCGAGGGGCACGTCCTCGGCCTGGTCAAGCAGTGAGAGCGTCGGGTGGGGGCAGCACCGGTGCTGCCCCCATCCGATCAACCACGACCCGTCCCTGCCCTGCGCGGCAGGTGGCCCCGAGCTGGGACCGAAGGGCCTCCACTTCCTGGCCGCCGGATCGCCGAGCGAGACCATGACGCTGATCTGGAATCCGGACATCCCCATCGCCCCCCTCGGCGAGCGACCACCATCCCGACGGGCTGACCGCGGGCGGCCGCGTTGCTCAGAGGGCTCGGAGCCTGAGCCTCCACGCGGCGACCAGAAGGGCGACACCGAAGACGGCGGGACCACCGGCCCTGGGCACACTGCCCTCGGCCGCTCCGACAGCGGCGTCCCCGGCCTGGACCACCGCCCAGACGGAGAGAAGAACGCGGAGGCTTGGCCACGAGCGGAGCGCGAGGCCGGTCAGCGGCGCCGCTGTGAGCACAGCGTTGCGGACGGTCAGGTAGCCGGCGATGGAGCCCGAGGGCTCTGACGAGGCCAGTCCTCCGACGATCAGAGCGCCGGTCGCGGCAGCCGCGGCCACCGTCACGCCAGCCGCCGGCCAGCGGCCAGTCCAACACTCTTCCATATGATTCGGTATCCATATCATATGGATAGCTAGCGTGGGGCGTGTTGGGAGGGCGCGATCAGCGGGGGGTGGGGTGAAGCGCGACGGCTGGACGGAGGCCGTGCATGAGCAGATCGAGCATCCGGGCCGCCTGGTCCCGGGAGCCCGAGGCCAGAAAGATCCCGGTGAGGCTGGCGAAGATGTCCTCGGCGTCGACGTCGGAGCGGACGCTGCCGGCGCTTCTCCCGGCGTCGAGCAGGAACTGGATGGTCCCGATCATCAGGCCATGTGTCTCCGACTTGCTGATGGCACCGGTGGCGGCGATGGCACGCAACGTCTCGGCCATCCCGTGCTTGGCCGCGACGTACTTCGAGAAGCCGTCCATCCAGGCGCGAAGCGCGACGTCGGCGGGGTGCGTCGCCAGGAGTTGCTCGGCATTCTCGCGGAGCCGCGACAGCTCGGTCCGGTAGACCGCCTCGACCAGCGCCTCCCGCGTCGGGAAGTGCCGGTAGAGGGTGCCGATGCCGACGCCGGCCTCCCTGGCGATGGCCTCGAGGGTCACCGGCTCATCGCCCGAGGAGAAGGCGCGGAAGGCGACCTCCATCAGCCGCTGGCGGTTGCGCAGCGCATCGGCGCGCTGGGTTCTCGATTCCTCTCTCTTCATGGTTCAGATAAGTGGAGGATCCTCCGTTTGTGGTAGCATCACCGCCGTACCGGAGCCTCCTCCACATAGGAGTCTACCGGGCTTCGCAGCTGAGAGTTGAACAGGAGCAGTGCCGCATGCCGGACATGCAGAACAGCGGGAACGGGACGGTAGACAGGAAAGCGGCGGCCCTGGCCGGAACCGCCGATCTCGGCGGGCATCAGGTCGCCCGGATCGGCTACGGAGCGATGCAGCTTCCGGGCCCCGGCGTGTGGGGTCCACCGCGTGACCGCGAGGCGGCCCTGGCCGTTCTCCGCCGCGCGGTCGAGCTGGGTGTCGACCACATCGACACCGCCCAGTTCTATGGGGACGGCGTCTCCAACGAGCTCATCCATGCCGCCCTGCACCCCTATCCGGAGGGCCTGGTGCTGGTCAGCAAGGTCGGTGCCACGCGGGACGCCGATGCCGCCTGGCAGAGCGCCCAGCGGCCCGAGCAGCTGCGGGCTGGCGTCGAGGCCAACCTGCGCAGTCTCGAGGTCGAGCGCGTGGATGTGGTCAACCTTCGGCTGGTCGATCCCGCCGAGGGCCGCGTGCCCGTCGAAATCGTCGATCTCGACAGCCAGATCGCCGAGATGGTCGCTCTCCGAGAGGAGGGCAAGATCGGCGGGATCGGCCTGAGCAACTGCTCGGTCGATCAGCTGCGTCAGGCGCTACCGGCCGGGATCGCCTGCGTCCAGAACCCCTACAGCCTGGTTGACCGCGCAGGAGAGCCGATTCTCGATCTGTGCCGCGAGAACGACATCGCCTGGGTCCCATTCTTCCCGCTCGGCTCGGCCTTCCCGGGCATGGCCAAGGTCGCCGAGCAGCCGGCGGTGGTGGCCGCAGCCACCTCGCTGGGGGCGACCCCGGCCCAGGTCGGGCTCGCCTGGCTCCTCGCCCACGATCCCCTGACGCTCCTCATCCCGGGCACCTCGAGCGTCGCCCACCTCGAGGAGAACGTGGCCACCGCGGGAGTTCGGCTGGACGCGGAGACCCTGGCCGCACTCGACGGCATGGTCGCGGGAGCCGCGTAAAGCTCCAGGAACGCACCCAGCCCGCCGCCGGCTCATACGGCCGGCGGCGGCTCCGAAGGGGCGGACTCGAGGAGGAGCAGGAAGGCGGCGACGAGCGAGCTGGGAAGGCCGGCGTCGGCTCGTCGCATGGCGACCAGGGTCCGCCGCATCGGCGGCGCCCCGGTGAGATCGACGGCCTGGAGGGTGCCGCCCTGGATCTCGCCGCGGATCGAGCTGCGGGGCAGCAGGGACACGCCGAGGCCATGCTCGACCATCTTCTTCGCCGCCTCGATGTTGTCCAGTTCCATCAGGCCTCGCACCGTGATCCCAGCGGCGAGGAAGGCGGCCTGGGTCACCTCGTAGTAGCTGGAGGTCCGGTCGAAGAGGATCAGGTGTT
>DATAXV010000116.1:0-10584 GCA_036272915.1 Candidatus Dormiibacterota bacterium | reverse complement strand
GGCGGCGCCGACCCCCGACCACCTGCGGCAGGCGCTCACCAGCCACCGGCTCGGGAGCGTGGTCCTCGATGACGAGGACAACAGCGGCTCCAACGGCACCCAGGGGCTCCTTCACAGCCGCGGTCTCACGGGCGTCATCATCATCGACGACGTCACGATGGCCGCACCCAGCACCACCATTCGTCGGTCCACGCCGCCGTCATGACCCTCCAGGCCAGCGCCGACATGGTCGTGTTCGCCGGCTCCCTCCAGCTCGCCGAAGAGGGCGTGCAGGCCGTCCTCCCGGCCATCGACGAGGGCCAGCTCGCCGGCGCGCTGACCGACCGGTCGGCCGGCCACGTGCTGGCGCCGAAGGCGAACTACGGACTCCTAACCACCCCCCCGCACCCAGCGGATGAGTAGCATGCCTTCGATGCACACGGAACTGGAAGCCTTGGCCCTGGACCTGACATGGACCTGGGAACCGCGGATCAGCCGCGTCTTCGAAGCGCTCGACCCCGTGCAGTGGGAGGACTGTGGCCACAATCCGATCCTGCTCCTCGAGCGTCTCGGCGACGCCGGCGTCGAGCGGGCACTGGACCGCGCCGGTGTGAGGGACGCGCTGGACACGGCGCTTCGCGCCCGTCGCGAGCACCAGGATCGGCCCCCCGCCCTCGGCGACGAGGGCACGCCGCTCGTCGCCTACTTCTCCATGGAGTTCGGGCTCACCGAGGTCCTGCCGATCTACTCCGGCGGCCTCGGAATCCTCGCCGGTGACCACCTCAAGGCCGCCGCCGACGTGCGGATGCCCCTGGTCGGGGTCGGCCTTCTCTACCGCCGCGGCTTCGGCCGCCAGCGCATCGACGAGGCCGGGCAGCAGTACGAGGTCTTCCCGGAGAACGACTTCGAGCGCCTCCCCCTGCGTCGCGCCGTGGACATGACCGGGCGCCCGGTCGACGTGTCCTGCCCGATCGGCGAGCGGACGCTGAACCTCGCCGTTTGGCGGGTCCAGGTCGGGTCGATCCCTCTGCTCCTGCTCGACAGCGACATCGAGGCCAACCCGCCCGAGCTCCGCACCGTGACCGACCAGCTCTACGCCTCCGAGGCGGAGCGACGGCTGCCCCAGGAGATCGCGCTCGGCGTCGGCGGCGTTCGTGCCCTGCGCGCGCTGGGCTACGCCCCGACCGTGTTCCACATGAACGAGGGCCACGGCTTCCTGGTCGCGATCGAGCGTCTCCGGGAGGTCCGCGCCGCGGAGGACCCCGGGCTCGACGAGGCCATCGTCAGGGCCAAGCGAGGCATGGTCTTCACTACCCACACGCCGGTCGCGGCGGGTAGCGACTACTTCGATCGCGACCTCCTGGACCGTTTCGTCGGCCCCTATCTGGCCAGCTTCGACTTCCCGCTGGAGACCCTCCTGCGCCTGGGCAGGCGCCAGCCGGACGACCCCGGCGAGCCCCTCTGCACGACCTTCGTCGGGCTGCGGCTGGCGGCGAAGACGGTCGGCGTCAGTAAGCTCCACGGCGCCGTCTCCCGCCGCCTCTGGCACGACGCCTGGCCGGGGGTTCCGGAGAACGAGGTGCCGATCGGCGCCGTCACCAACGGCGTCCACCTCCCAACCTGGGTCGCCCCCGAGATCGCGGCCCTGCTCCGCGACTACGTGGCCCCCGACTGGTGGGACCTGGAGCCCGACGACGACCGCTGGGAGGGTGTCGAGCGGATTCCGGCGGCCGAGCTCTGGGGACGCCACACCGCCCTTCGCCGGCGGCTGCTCGGCTTCGCCGCGCAGCGCGGTGGCGCCCAGGGGCTGGACCCTGAGGCGCTGACCATCGGCTTCACTCGCCGCTTCGCCGCCTACAAGCGGGCGAACCTCCTGCTCCGGGATCCGGAGCGCCTGGGGCGGCTGCTCCACCAGCCGGGCCGGCCGATGCAGCTGATCGTGTCCGGCAAGGCCCACCCGGCCGACGCCGCCGGCAAGGAGATCCTGCACGAGGTGGTCGCGGCCGGCAGACACGAGCCACAGATCGTCTTCCTGCCCGACTACGACATCGAGGTCGCCAGGCCGGTCGTCCAGGGCTCTGACGTGTGGCTGAACAACCCTCGCCGCTTCCTCGAGGCGAGCGGCACCTCGGGCATGAAGGCGGCCGCGAACGGCGGCCTGAACCTGAGCGTGCTGGACGGTTGGTGGGACGAGGCCTACACGCCCGAGGTGGGCTGGGCCATCCCCTCCTATGCCGTCCTCGGCGAGCGGGAGCCCGACGACGCCGAGGAGGTAGCCCGGCTCTACGAGCTGCTCGAGCTGCAGGTGGTGCCGCTCTTCTACGACCGCGACCGGGCGGGCATCCCGCAGGGATGGGTGCACCGGATGCGCCAGTCGATCCGCCGGCTGGCCGGGCCCTTCTCCGCCCGCCGCATGGTGATCGAGTACGAGCGCACCTGCTACGAGCCGTCCCTCAACGTGGCGCCGGAGGCGGAGGCGGAGCCGGTCTGACCACCGGCTCCGGATTGGGAGCGACGACGTGGCCGGGAGCCGGACGATAGGCAGTGTCGCCCGGCTCTCTCCTATTCAGGCATCACATCCGGGCGAGCGCTCGACAGTCCTCCGGCTACCGGTTCGATCGGTGCTACCAGTGACGCGAACAGTCCGGTCCCAGAGGCTGTTGAGGTGACCCGACCGGTTCGGGCCCCTCCCCATCAGTCGTCTACGCACGAACACAGGCGTGAATTACTGTGAGCGAAACGTTAAGCGTGCGCTATCCTGACCTGGCTAGGCGGGTTACACCGACGTTCACGAGAGGGGAGCCGAGCATGTTCGAACGCATCGTAGCCGCGATCGACGATGACGCCTTTCGTCGCAAACGAGTCATCGAGGCGACCAGAGAGCTCGCAGCCGCACGACAGTCCACAGTGACGGTCGCGCACATCCTGGAGCTGGAGCGGCGCGCGGCGACGGGCAGGCCGACCACGATCACGGCGGCGCCACCGAGGCTCGAGGACGAGGCGCTCGCCAAGGCGCTGGTCGAGGAGGCCCTCGCCGCCCTACGCGAGGCCGGGGTCAACGCGAAGGGCGTCGTCAGGTCGGGAGGCGGCAGCCCGACGGCGAAGGAGCTTCTGTCCATCGCCGGCGAGGCCGACGCCGACCTGATCATCGTCGGCGATCGCGGCGCGCATCTGTCGGACCTGCTGCTCGGAGGCGTGGCGTATCGCATCGTGCACGCCGCCCGCTGCCCCGTGCTGCTCGTCCGGTGAGGTCACGGTTTGCTGAAGGAGGTAGGCGCCAGTGAGTGATGCTCAGGCGGGCGCGACGCGCATCAGGAGCCTGGTGCCGGCCCGATTGGACCGACTGCCGTGGACCAGCTTCCACTGGATGGTCATCGTCGGGCTCGGCGCCTGCTGGATTCTGGACGGGCTGGAGATCACGCTGGTCGGCAACGCCAACCCGGTTCTGCAGAGCGTCTTCCACGTCGACGCGGCCCAGACCGGGCTGCTCGCCACGTTCTACCTGGTCGGGCAGGTGGTCGGAGCGCTCGTCTTCGGGCGGCTCACCGACCAGCTGGGCCGGAAGCGGCTCTTCATCCTGACGCTGGTCCTCTATCTGATCGCGAGCGGCATCTCGGGTCTCGCGCCCAGCCTGTGGTTCATGCTCATCTTCCGGTTCTTCGCGGGCATGGGCATCGGCGGCGAGTACACGGCGATCAACTCCGCGATCGACGAGCTGATCCCGTCCAAGTTCCGCGGACGGGTCGACATCGCGATCAACTCGACGTACTGGGCCGGGGCCATGATCGGATCCATCGTCGCGCCCCAGCTCCTCAACACCAGCTTCTTCGCCCAGAACCTGGGCTGGCGCCTCGGGTTCTTCATCGGCCCGATCATCGGACTCGGGGTCATCTTCATTCGCCGCGGGATCCCGGAGAGCCCGCGCTGGCTGATCACCCATGGCCGCGCCGAGGACGCGGAGGCGACGACCACGGACATCGAGCACCGCGTCGAGCGTAGCGGCGCGCACCTCGACCCGGTCCCGGACTCGCGGGCCATCGTCCTCACCGGCGGAGGCGAGGCGCCATTCGCCCAGATCGTCCACACCCTGCTGGTCAAGTACCCGAGCCGGTCGATCCTGTGTGTCGTGCTGTTCGTCACCCAGTCGTTCCTCTACAACGCGATCTTCTTCAACGACGCCGGGATCCTGCACACCTGGTACGGGGTGCCGGTCGATAAGACCGGCTACTACTTCTTCCCCTTCGCCGCCTGCAACCTGCTTGGCGGCATCCTCCTGGGAGGCCTGTTCGACACCTGGGGCAGGCGCCGAATGATCGGAGGGACCTACATCATCTCCGGCGCCATCCTCCTGATATCAGGACTCTTCTTCGCGGCGGACTCGCTGGACGCGATCACGCAAACGCTGTTCTGGATGGCCTGCTTCTTCTTCGCGACAGCCGGAGCCTCGGCCGCCTACCTCACCTGCAGTGAGATCTTCCCGGTGGAGCTCCGCGGGTCGGCCATCTCGGTGTTCTTCTCCGTCGGCCAGCTGATCGGCGGCGCCGTCGCGCCCCCCATCTTCGGCGCCCTCATGGGCGCGACCGCGCGCGGACCCCTCACCATCGGCTTCGTCCTCGGCGGCGGCCTCATGATCGTCGGAGGTCTTGTCGAGCTGCTCATCGGCGTCGACGCCGAACGCAAGTCGCTGGAGGACATCGCGACGCCGCTCACGGCACTGGAGATGCCGGCATCCGTCAGCGGCTGACCTCACCGTCGATGTAGCCGGGCGGGATGGCCTGATCGCCGTCCCGCCCCTCGCCCACTCGGGTCAGGCCGTCCGGCGATCCCGATCGCCGGCCAGCGTGTGGCCGAGAGGTGGCCTGGGTCGACGTCGCGCTTGATGCGGCTCTCCTTGGCGACTGCCGCTGGGCGCCACCAGACCGTCGCAGGTCGACCATGAGCAGCGAGGTCTGGGAGCCCTCCCCGCTTCCTCCGGCGGCTCGACGGCCGACTCGGCGTCCCAAGCTGGGCGGCGCTGATGGCGGACACCATCCAGCGAAGGACCGGAGATCAGCCGGACCGGGCCCGCTCCGCCCTGTCCGCAGCGGCCGGCGAGCCACCGGCGGCCTGATGGTGGCCGCGCTCCCGGGCGCCGGCCTCCGCCGAGGCCTATCGCCGGTGGGCCAGGCTCAGTCCCTTGCCGACCGGCACCACGGTGTGGGCGAGGTCGGGCATCGACTCCACCGCCAGCAGGTAGCCGGAGATCTCCTCAAGATGGGAGATGGCGTTGTCGGCGAGGAGGAGCACGTCCTGGTCGAGGAACGGAAGCAGCCTCTCCAGCTGCTGCGGCGCGCTGATCCGATCGGCGTCGAAGAACACGCAGTCGAGGCCATCCTCCAGCTGGGAGACCAGCTCGGTCGCCTCACCACAGCGAAGGTCGACCCGGTCGCGCAGCCCGGCGCGGACCAGGTTGTCGGCGGCCAGCCGCTGCTTCTCCTCGCTCCGGTCGAGGCTAGTCACCCGGCCCTCCTCCCCGACCGCCCAGGCCAGCCAGATCGTGCTGTAGCCGTTGGAGGTTCCGATCTCGAGGACGCGCCGGCGCCGCGACGACCGGATCAGCATCGAGATCAGCTCGGCCGTGACCGGCTCGAGGTTGAGCACCTGGCGCGCGTGGTCGGGCTCTCTTCGATCGTGGGCCTCCCCTTCCACCGTCAGCTGCTCGAGCAGCGCCTCCAGGTCCGGTTCGATGTCCAACACCCGACCAAGGATAGGCGGCGGCCACCTACCCCAAGGGGGTTGACAGCCGCGGACCGACGGAGCACAGTATTAACCAACAGCACACCTACTTAACACAAAGGAGGTGCCTATGGCGGAGCCGCCGGACTGGAAATTGGCCGTCACGGCTCGTAGAGCGGGAATAGCTATACCACGTACGCTGCCGCTGTAGCGGTTATGGCGTAAAGGCCTACGGTCTCCTATTGACCTAGCTCACCAGGCTGACGTGGCGTGACGGCGTTTTCACAGAGATAACAACAGAGGAGGCCGGGGACATAACCCGGCCTCCTCTATTTGTGCTCACAGTCAGGTGAGCAGTCGCTCCCGGTTCACCAGGTCGAGCAGACCGCGCAGTGGGATCGCCGCCCAGTCGGGGCGGTGGTCGATCTCGTAGCGGAGCTCGTAGAGGACCTTCTCGATCAGCATGGTGTCGAGCAGGACCTCGTGCTCCTCCTCCGTCTGAGGCAGGAAGGGCGCCCCCTTGGTCGCCTCGAGGTAGCCGGCGTAGAAGGCTCCGGCCATCCGCCGCGCCCAGGTCGCCGCCTCCTCCCCGCCGGCGGCCTCGCCGACGTAGGCGAAGGAGCGCAGCATCCCGGCGACGTCGCGCAGGACCCAGCGCTTGAGCCGGCGCTCGGAGATGGGCCGGGCGGGCTCACCCTCGAAGTCGACGACGACGAAGTCGGTGCCGGTGAAGAGCACCTGCCCGAGGTGGTAGTCGCCGTGGATCCGGATCCGGGTCGCCGTCACCGGCTGATCGATGAGGAGGCGCATCCGGTCGTGGATGTCCGCCTCGTGGGCGAGCACCTCCCGGGCCAGCCCCTGCTGGCTCTCGGGCAGCGAGGAGAGCTGGGCGCGCAGCAGCTGGAAGGTGCGCACGGCCTGCCCGCGCACCGACTGGTAGACCGAGCGCCGGGCCATCGACGTGGTCGGCTCCGGCGCGAAGGCCGGATCCAGCGTCTCCGAGGCCAGGGCCAGATGCATCTCCGCCGTGCGCTGGCCGAGCAGCCGCGGGTAGGGAAGCTCCCGATCCGCCTCCCACTCGGTGCAGTCGCCCAGCTCGCGCAGGAAGGCCTCCCAGGCACTGCCCTGGTTGGGCACGAACTCCTGCAGCATGGCGATCGTCGCGCTCTGGTCCCTGCCCCAGCGGTAGACGATCGAGCCGCCGACCGGGGCCACGGCCTCGTAGCCGCGCTGGGTCAGGAAGTCCGCCACCTCGACGTCGGGGTTGATCCCCTCCTCGAGCCTGCGGAAGAGCTTCAGGATCAGGCGCTCGCCGAAGACGGCCGACGTGTTGGTCTGCTCGCCGCGCATCAGCGTCGGCGGTAGCTCCGCGCCGTTGGTCAGCGCCCGGAACTGAGCCGTGGGCAGCATCTGCAGCTCGCCGTGCTCCCCGCGGAACTTCCGGCGCCGGCCCATCGACTCGAGCAGGTACTCGCCGAACGAGGCCTCGCCCATGGCGTCGACGACATCGCCCTCACCGGTCCGGTGAAGGGGCAGCACGTAGCTCAGGGGATCACCCTCCGTGTAGCGCGCCTCGACGACCTTGAGCTCGGCCGGGCCGACCCTGATGGTGTCGGTGACGCCGACCTCCCGCAGCCGGCGGCTCCTGGCCCCGTACCAGCGCTGCTGGACCAGATACCTGGGCAGCGCTCGCTCCAAGTCGCCATTCTCCATGGTCAGCTTGGTCACCGTCTCTCCCAACTCATAGGGTCTCACAGCCTGCAGCGCGAACCAGTAGAAACCGTGCGGGCCGAGGGTGAAGAGGTAGGGGTCCTGGTTGATCGTGGGGAACTCGGTGTGGCCGAACATCTCCACCGGCGTGAGACCGGCGAAGCCGGACAGGTCCAGGTGGGCGAACTGAGGGAAGCGGCTGAGGTTGGCGATGACCAGGATCTGCTCCTCGCCGTGCTCCCGCATGAAGGCCAGCATCCGGCGGTTGTCCGGCGCCAGCAGGCGGAACGAGCCTCGACCGAACGCCGAGTACTTCTTGCGCATCGAGATCAGGCGCCGCATCCAGTTCAGCAACGACTGCGGGTTCGCCTCCTGGATGGCGACGTTGACCGCCTCGTAGTGGTACTCGGGATCGAGGATCACGGGCAGGAACAGCCGCTGGCGGTTGGCCGCCGAGAAGCCGGCGTTGCGGTCCGCCGTCCACTGCATCGGGGTCCGCACGGAGTCGCGGTCGCCGAGGTAGATGTTGTCGCCCATCCCGATCTCGTCGCCGTAGTAGATGACGGGCGTGCCGGGAAGCGAGAAGAGCAGCGCGTTCATCAGCTCGATGCGCCTGCGGTTGTTCTGGAGCAGAGGCGCCAGACGGCGGCGGATGCCCAGGTTGATCCTCGCCACCGGATCCTCGGTGTAGGCGCGGTACATGTAGTCCCGCTCCTCGTCGGTGACCATCTCCAGGGTCAGCTCATCATGGTTGCGGAGGAACATCGCCCACTGGCAGCTCTCCGGGATCGACGGCGTCTGGGCGAGGATGTCGACGATCGGGAACCGATCCTCCATCCGCAGCGCCAGGTACAGCCGCGGCATGACCGGGAAGTGGAAGGCCATGTTGCACTCGTCGCCGGCGCCGAAGTAGGCGGCCGAGTCCTCCGGCCACTGGTTGGCCTCGGCGAGGAGCATGCGGTTGGCGTAGTTGTCGTCGATGTGCTGGCGCAGGCTGCGCAGGAACTCGTGCGACTCGGGCAGGTTTTCGCAGTTGGTCCCCTCCCGTTCGTACAGGTAGGGGATCGCGTCGAGGCGCATGCCGTCCATGCCCATGTCCAGCCAGTAGTCGCAGACGCGCAGGATCTCGTCGCGGACTCGCGGGCTGTCGAAGTTGAGGTCGGGCTGGTTCGAATAGAAGCGGTGCCAGAAGAACGCCTGAGCGGCCGCGTCCCAGGTCCAGTTCGAGGTCTCGAAGTCCCGGAAGATGATGCGGGCGTCCGGCCACTTCTCGTTGGTGTCGCTCCAGACGTAGTAGTCCCTGGCCGCGCTCCCTGGCTTGGCCTGGCGGGCGCGCTGGAACCAGGGATGCTGGTCCGACGTGTGGTTGCACACCAGCTCGTTGATCACGCGGAGGCCGCGCTTGTGCGCCTCCTTGATCAGCAGCTTGACGTCGCGGATGTTGCCGTAGCTGGGATTGACCTTGCGATAGTCGGCGATGTCGTAGCCGTCATCCCGCAGCGGCGAGACGTAGAACGGCAGCATCCAGATCGCGGTCACGCCCAGGCGGGCGATGTAGTCGAGCTTCTCGATCAGTCCCTTGAAGTCGCCGATTCCATCATCGTTGCTGTCATAAAAGGACTTGATGTGGAGCTCGTAAATGATCGCGTCTTTGTACCAGGTTGAATCTCGGTCGTCGGTCACGTGTGTCGCTACCCTTCCACGATGGGCGCACCGGCACCCTTAGACATCAGCCCTCCGGGAGCAGGAGGGGACGATCGGTGACGAGGATGTGGGCCGGCGTCTCCGCGGGGTCGAGCTCGATGAAGTTCCAGCTCGACTCCTGCCAGTCGTAGCACCGATCGTTCAGCACGTCCGAAACCTGGTAAGTGGCAGCGCCGTCCAGGGGACGTACCGGGAGCTCGACCCAGCCCGACTGCTTCCAGTGCGGGTCGAGGTTGACGATGATGACCACGGGATCGGACCCGTCGTCATTGCTCTTGGCATAGGCCAGCAGCTGCTCGTTGTCGGTACGCAGGAAGCGCAGGTTGCGCATCTGCTGCAGCGGCGCGTGCTGGCGGCGGAGATGATTGAGGCGGCCGATCAGGCCGCACAGGTTGCCCTCGCGCTCGTGGTCCCAGTGCCTCACCTCGTATTTCTCCGAGTTGAGGTACTCCTCCCTACCGGCGACCAGAGGGGTGGTCTCGACCAGCTCGAAGCTCGGTCCGAAGATGCCGTAGTTGGTGCAGAGGGTCGCAGCCAGGACGACGCGCATGGCCGAGGCGGCGCGACCACCGGTCTGCAGCGCCTCGGTCAGGATGTCCTGGGTGTTGGTCCAGAAGTTGGGCCGGAAGTACTCCTGCTCCTCGGTCCGGGTCAGCTCGACCAGGTACTCGCGAAGCTCCTCGGCGGTGTTGCGCCACGCGAAATACGTGTACGACTGGCTGAAGCCGAGCTTGGCGAGGCGGTGCATGACCTTGGGCCGGGTGAACGCCTCGGACAGGAAGATCAGCTCCGGGTAGTCCTTCTTCAAGCCCTCGATCAGCCACTCCCAGAAGCCGAAGGGCTTGGTGTGGGGGTTGTCGACCCTGAAGATGCGCACGCCCTGGTCGATCCAGAAGGTGACGATCTTGCGCAGCTCGTTCCAGAGCGCCTGCCAGTGCTCCGACTCGAAGTCGAAGGGATAGATGTCCTGGTAGCGCTTGGGCGGGTTCTCCGAGTACTGGATGGTGCCGTCGGGCCGGGCCCGGAACCACTCCGGATGCTTGTCCACGTAGGGGTGGTCGGGGGAGGCGTTGTAGGCGAGATCCATAGCGATCTCGAGGCCGAGCTTGCGAGCCGTCCGGACCAGGTGCCGGAAGTCCTTGATCGTGCCCAGGTCGGGATGGATCGCGGTGTGACCGCCCTCGGGGCCGCCGATCGCCCAGGGGCTGCCGACGGCGCCGTTGTCGCCGTTCTCGGAGTTGTTGGGCCCCTTGCGGAAGGCGCGCCCGATCGGGTGCACCGGCGGCAGGTAGACGACGTCGAAGCCCATCTCGGCGATGCCGGGCAGGCGCGCCTCGACGTCGGCCAGGGTGCCCGGCCGGTCCGGATCGGGCGAGGCCGAGCGCGGGAACAGCTCGTACCAGGCGGAGAAGGCGGCGAGCTCGGGATCGACCGTGACCGCCAGCTCCGGCCGCCGGCGCGTCGCCAGTCTGCGGT
>DATAXV010000115.1:0-42177 GCA_036272915.1 Candidatus Dormiibacterota bacterium | reverse complement strand
TTGACGAACTCCTTGGCGGCTCCTGAACGTGCCGTCTCCAAACCGTCACCAAACGCCGGAACGCCCCGTCCTCCTTGCGCGCAACCATCGCCGTTCGGACCATGCGAACTGACGTTCCGGGTTGACACAGGGCTACTCACGGCTTCACCTCCTTCGCCTCCGGCCAGGGCGGCAGGTCGCCGGCCAGGGCCACGTGGCAGGCGACCTCGCCGGGCACGGAGGGTCCCGCCCGGAGCACGGGGACCCGCTCCTCGCAGACGGCTCGGGCGAAGGGGCAGCGGGTGCGGAAGGCGCAGCCGCTGGGCAGCGCATCCAGCCGTGGCGGGGCGCCCGGGATCGAGCCCAGGTGGCTGCCCGGCGCGTAGCTGTCGAAGTCGACCGAGGCGAGGAGGCCGCGGGTGTAGGGATGGCTGGGGCGGTAGAAGATGTCCTCGGTCGTGCCGTACTCGGCGGAGCGGCCTGCATACATGATCAGGACCCGGTCGGCGATGCGGGCGACGACGCCAAGGTCGTGTGTGATGAGGATCAGGGAGAGACCGGAGTCGGCCTGCATCTCCTGGAGGAGGTCGATGATCTGCTCCTGGGTGGTCACGTCGAGGGCCGTCGTCGGCTCGTCGGCGATGAGCACCTCGGGGTGGCAGATCAGGGCCATGGCCAGCACCACCCGCTGGCGCATGCCGCCGCTGAGCTGGTGGGGATAGGCGCGGAGCGCCGCCTCGGGGTTGCCGATGCCGGTTCTGGCGAGCAGGGCGAGCGCCCGCTCGCCGGCGGCGGCCCGGCTCGCGCGCTCGTGGACACGGAGCGGCTCGGTGACCTGGTACCCGACCGTGAGCGAGGGGTTGAGCGCGGTCATCGGGTCCTGGGGCATGAGCGCGATGCCCTTGCCGCGGACACGGCGCAGCCCGGCCTCGGAGAGCTGGGTGAGGTCCTCGCCGCGGAAGAGGATGGACCCCGCCGAGATCCTGGCCACGCGCTCGGGCAGGAGGCCGATGATCGACGCCGCCGTCATCGACTTGCCGGAGCCGGATTCGCCGACGATGGCCAGCGTCTGCCGCCGCACGAGGTCGAAGCTGACGCCGTCGACAGGATGGATCTCGCCCTCGCCGAGGCGGAGGGCGGTCCGCACCTCCCGGAGCGAGAGGACGATCTCGCCGTCTCCGGCCGGCTCCGGGCCGGCGGCCCTAGCCACGGCCGCGATCCCCGTCGCCGAGTCCGGAGATGGCGTTGCCCAGCATCGAGACGCCGAGCGTCCAGACGGTGATGGCGAGTCCGGGGAAGAGCGGGTACCACCAGGCCTGGACCACATAGTCGCGGCCGGAGTTGAGCAGGGCGCCCCACTCCGGCGACGGCGGCTGCGCGCCGAGGCCGAGGAAGCTCAGGCCGGCGACGCTGACCAGGGCGTAGCCCATGTCCTGCGTCAGCCGGGCGTTGAGCTGGTTGTAGGTGAAGGGCAGGATGTGGCGGCGGACGATGTAGGCCGGCGAGGCCCCCGCCGCCCGGGCGCTCTCGACGTGGAGCCGCTGCTTGACGCTGAGCACGATGCCCCGGATCAGCCGCGCGTAGCCGGGCCACCAGACGATGACCAGGGCGATCACGACCGAGGTCGTGCTGCGGCCGAGGACGGCGGCGATGGCGATGGCGAGGATGAAGGAGGGGAGGGAGAGGAAGAGGTCGACCAGCCGCATCAGCAGCTCGTCGACGAGCCCGCCGACGAACCCGGCGACGGCCCCGATGAGGACGCCGATGGCGCCGCCCAGCACGACCACGGCGAGGGACATGCCGAGCGAGATCCGGGTCCCGTAGACGAGGCGGGAGAAGAGATCCCTCCCGACCTCGTCCGTACCGAGCAGGAACTTCCCTCCGGGGGGCTCGAACTTCCCTCCGACGTAGATCAGGTCCGGGTTGTAGTGGGCGACCACGCCCGGGAAGAGGGCGAGGAAGACGAAGAAGGCGACGATGACGCCCCCGACCGGCAGGAAGAGGCCGAGCCGGGTCAGGCGGAGCAGCGCGGAGCGCCCGCCCGGCTCGGGCAGCGCGGCCATCTCAGCTCCCCCTCACGCCGTCCGCATCCTGGGGTCGAGGAGCGGATAGAGCAGGTCGGAGATCAGGTTGACGACGATGAAGGTGAAGGAGCCGATCAGGGTCAGCGCCATGATCGGCGCGTAGTCGAGGGCCTGGATCGACTCGAACGTGTAGTAGCCGATGCCCGGCCACTGGAAGACGGTCTCGACGAGCACGATCCAGCCCAGGAGGTAGCCGGCCTGGATGCCCATGATGCTGATCACCGGGTTGAGCGCGTTGCGGAGCACGTGGACGGTGTAGAGCCGCGGCTCGGAGACGCCCTTGGCCCGGGCCGTGCGCACGTAGGGGCTGCGCAGTTCGTCGAGGACGCTGGCCCGGGTCGCCCGGAGGCCGACCGCGAGCATGGCCAGGACGATGGTGGCGACGGGCAGGATCAGGTGGACGACGACGCTGCCGAAGAGGGCGAAGTCGCCGTCGAGCAGGCTGTCGATGGTGTAGAAGCCGGTGGCGTGCGGCGGCGGGGAGGCGGTGATGTCGATCCTCCCCCCGAAGGGCAGCCAGCCGAGGTGGGCGAAGAAGAACTCCTGGAAGAGGATGGCCAGCCAGAAGACGGGGACGCCGGAGCCGGCCATGGAGACGATGCGGAGGATGCCGTCGACGAGCCGGCCCTGCCGGGAGGCGGCGAGGGTGCCCAGCGGGATGGCCAGGATCACGTAGACGAGGAAGCTGATCCCGCCCAGCTCGAGGCTGGCCGGAAGGAAGTGGGCGACGTCCTGGCCGACCGGGTCGCCGGTGCGGACCGAGGTGCCGAAGTCGAGGTGGGCGAGGCCCCTGATGTAGATCCAGTACTGCTCGGGCAGGGGCCGGTTCAGCCCCATCTGACGGGTCAGCGCCTCGACCCGGGACTTGGGCGCGCCGAGCCCGGCCAGGAACAGCGCCGGGTTGCCCGGGACCACGTGCGAGAGCACGAACGTGATCACGGTCACGATCCACAGCAGCACCACCGCCCAGAGCAGGCGGCGCCCTAGATACGCGAGCATCCGGGTCCGATCACCTCATGGGCCTCAGTGCTCGATGACCCGGAGCAGGTAGAAGAGGCACGGGAAGCGGTAGTCGGTGGTCTGCATGACGTAGCCGTGGACGAAGTCGGGGACCGGGATCAGCGTCTCCGGGGTGGCGCCGAAGATGCAGGGCGCGTCGTCGCGGATCTGCTTCTGGACCTGGTTCAGCAGCGTCTGCTGCTCCGACTTGTCGGCCGTGGCCTCGATCTTGTTGATCAGGTTCGCCACCGCCGGGTTGTTGTAGTTGCTGAAGATCGAGGTCGAGTTGGTGGGCAGGAACGAGGACAGGAACTGCGTCGGGTCGAGGGTGAACGGCGAGTTGTAGATCGCGGTCATCATCGCCGCCGTCGAGGCGTTGCTGTAGGCGGCCTCGATCTGCGGGAAGGGCAGCTGCTGCACGGAGACCTTGACCCCGACCTCCTTTAAGGAGGACTGGACGATGGTGCCGGCGGTGACCAGGTCGTCGTAGCCGCTGGCGGCCATGTAGGTGATGTCCAGGCTGGAGGGGCTGACCCCGGCCGCGTGGAGCATCGACTTGGCCTTGCTCACATCCTGCTTGAAGAGGGTCAGGCTCCTGTCCGCGTTCGGGTAGAAGGGCGGGAAGGGCCCGGCCATGCCCGACGAGTAGCCCTGGAAGTACCGTCCCATGGCCTCGTAGTCGAAGGCGTACTGGAGCGCCTGGCGGACCTTGACGTTGTCGAACGGCGGCTTCTTCTGGTTGTAGTAGACGATCGGGTCGGTGTCGTAGGTCTTGTACTTGCGCAGGGTGAAGCCGGACTTGCCGCCGACGGTGACGGCGTCGCCGACCGCCCATTCGGTGCAGAAGTCGGCCTGGCCGCTCTCGATCAACTCGACCCGCGTCGAGCTCTCCGGGGTCGGCTTGATGATCACCTTGTCGATCGAGCCCGGCTGCCAGCCGCGCCACCAGCTCGCGTTCTTCTCCAGGGTGATGGCGACGCCCTTCTGCCAGCTGACGAACTTGTAGGCGCCGCAGCCGACGGCGTGGGAGGCGAAGTAGGTCTGAGCCCAGGGATCGCTCGCGGTCCGGTTCTGGGTGATCGCCTGGCCGCTCATGATCGGGAACTTGGTCACGTGGGCCGGGAACCAGGTGTCGGGCGTGCTCATCCTGACCTGGACCGTCGTCGGGTCGACCACGGTGACGCTGGCCATGTCGGCGAGCAGGTAGCCCTCGCCGGGGGCGCCGATCGCCTTGTAGCGGTCGAGGCTGAGCTTGACCGCGCTGGCGTCGAGCGACGACCCGTCGTGGAAGGTGACCCCCGACCGGAGGTGGAAGGTGTGCGTCAGCCCGTCGCTTGACGACTCCCACGAGGTGGCCAGCCAGGGCACCAGCTTGGAGCGGGCCTCGTCGGTCCAGACCAGCGGGTCGTAGACGTTCCGGATCATGTTGAAGGAGTCGAACTCGTCCTCCAGGGCGGGGTCGAGATGGCTCGGGTCCTGCGTGTCGAGGAAGACGAAGGTGACCGGGGCCTTGGCCCAGGCCTTGCCGTTCTTCTTCCCCGAGGCGGGACCGGCGGAGGCGCCACACGCGGCCAGCACCGCCGACAGCGACGTCGCGCCCGCGACCCCCAGGAACCGCCGGCGATCCATCCGCCCCCTCAACTCTCGGAACACCAGGTCGCGCGGAACATCCGTGTCCATGTCTCTCCTCCTCAGCTGCGCTTCTCTACGCTCACCCCCGAGCCGGTCAGGGTCTACTCTGTCGCTCGCCGCACCCGTGGAACCACGGTCACATCGCCCTACCAGGGACCGATGAATCCGTCGGAAAGACCGGCGGCGGCCCGCTGCAGGTGGGCCACCGTCGCCTGCGCCGCCCGCCGCGAGAAGCGGACCGTGGGCCCGGCCACGGAGATGCCGCCGATGACCTCGCGATCGGCGTCGAGCAGGGGTACGGCCACGCACATGAGTCCGACCACCTCGCCGCTGTTCTCCCAGATCGCGTAGCCGCGGCGAGCGGCCTCGCGCAGCTCCCCGGCGCGCTCCTCGAGGAAGGCCGCGCCCCCGTCGGGCAGCCGGCGCAGCAGCCGCCCCCGCTGCTCCTCGGTGGAGCTGGCGACGACGACCATGCCCATGGCGGTGGCGTCGATCGCGACCGGATCGCCGACGCTGATGACGTAGCGGAGCGGGTGGTCGGACTCGCGACGGCTGACGAGCACGATCTCCCGGCCCTGGAGCATGCCCAGGGAGACGCTCTCCCCGGTGCGGCCGGCGATCTCGCGCACGACCTCGTCGAAGCGCCCCTGGCGCTGGGAGAGCGCCCGCAGCCCGATGCGCTGGAGGCTGGGCCCGGCGACGAAGCCGCGCGTTCCCTCGAGACGGCGGGCGTAGCCGCGGTCGAGGAGCAGCCCGAGCAGGCGGTGGGCGGTGCTGGGAGGGATGCCCGTCTCGCTGGCGACCTCGGTCAGCGTCAGCGCCCTGCCGCTGCTCACCACCTCGAGCACGTCCACCAGGCGGCTCAGGTACCCGCCCGACTGCTCGGCGGGGCCGGTCCCCGTTTCGCTGGCCACAAACGGATTCTATTGGTTGGAACCGGCAGCTGCAACCGCCGCTATGCGAGGTGGCCGAGCATCGCCGCCGCCCGCTCCGGCAGGGCGGGGTCGAGCAGGCCGAAGGGGCTCGGGGACAGGTTGAGGATGACGTGGGTCGCGCCGATCGCCTCGTATCTCCGCACCGCCTCGGCCAGCTGCTCCGGCCCGCCGGTGATCATCCGCTCCCGGGCCGGCGAGGGCCAGGAGGGGCCGGCGGTGCGCGGCCGCAGGCCGTCGGCGCGGGCCGCCGCGCGCTCGAGCGCCTCTCCCTCGAGCGGGAGCATGGCCAGGCCGGCCGTCACCTCGAAGGCGCCCTCGGTCCGGCCGGCGGCGGCCAGCTCGCGGCGCACCACGGCCAGCTGGGAGGCGAAGGTGGAGTGGTCGGGGCCGTGCCAGGCGCTGTTCCAGCCGTCGGCGTGGGCGGCCGTGATGCGCAGCATCCGGGGCCCGAAGCCGGCGACCCAGATCGGCGGCGCCGGTCGGGTCGTGAGGATGCTGGCGTCGTCGAGGTCGATGAAGTCGTCCCGGCGATCCAGGCGCTCCCCGCGGAGCAGCGGGGGCAGGGCGCGCAGGGTGCTCTCGAGGCGGCCCACCCTCCGCTCGAAGGGGAGGCCGAAGGCCCGGTGCTCGGCCGGCTGGGAGCCGCAGCCGAGGCCAAGCACGAAGCGCCCGGGGAGGGCGTCGGCGAGGGCCGCCGTCTCGCGGGCGAGCTGGCTCAGCGGGCGGAAGGCGTTGCCCAGGACGAGCACGCCGAGGGTGATCGTGGAGGTGAGGGCGGCGATGTAGCCGAGCGTCACGTTGGGCTCGTGGGCCCCGACCCGGACCCCGTCGCGCTCCAGCCAGAGGTGGTCCATGACCCAGGCGGAGTGGAAGCCCAGCGCCTCTGCGCGCTGGGCCTGCTCGGCGACCTGGCGAAGGGGGAGCGGCCGGCCCGTCTCCAGGTCGTAGGTGGGGATGGCGACGCCGACTCTCATAGGGGCCTCCTCTCTCGCGCCTCGAACACCGGTCCGCGCCGGCTCCGACCCTCCGCGAAGGGAGGTTCCGGCCAACGGCATGGTATTCTATCTGGCGAAATTCCTGCCGTCGGAAGCGAGGAGGAGGAGGCGGCGTGGACTACGTGGGGCGGCGTTCGGCGGTTCTCTCGCTGGTCCGGGACGGGGGCGCGGACCGGCTCCTGGTCACCAATCCGGCCGAGGTCCGCTACCTGAGCGGGTTCGCCGGCAGCACCGCGGTGCTCCTCGTCGCCGAGCGGTCCCGGCTGTTCGTCGACTTCCGGTACCGGGAGCAGGCGTCGGCGCAGGTGGCGGGGGTCGAGGTCAGGAGCGACTCCCAGCCGGCCACCCTCTGGACCGACGTGCTCGGCGCCCTCGAGGGAGAGCCCGGGAGCCTTGCCATCGATCCGCAGCGGACCACCGCCGCCCAGTACCTCGACCTGGCCGGCCGGGGCCGGGCGCCGGTGCCGCTGCGCGGCGTCGTCGACCGCCTCCGCAGCCGCAAGGACGCCGAGGAGATCGCCCTTCTCCGCCAGGCCCACGGCTATGCCGACGCCGTCGCCGAGGAGGTGATCGGCGAGCTCCGCGTGGGCATGAGCGAGCGCCTGGTGGCGGGGATGGTCGAGCTCATCGAGCGCCGGCTGGGGGCGGAGAAGAGCGCCGTCGACGTGCTCGTCGGGTCGGGCCCCCGCAGCTCGTTGCCGCACTCCGCCCCGACGGCGCGGGAGCTGGCCCCGGGCGACCCGGTGGTGATGGACATCTCGCCGACCGCCGGCGGCTACCGATCGGACCTGACCCGCACGGTCCACATCGGGCCGGCCACGCCGCGCTTCCGGGAGATCTACAACGTCGTCCTGTGCGCGCTGGAGGCGGCCGAGCGGTCGATCCGGCCCGGCCTCACCGGCAGGGAGGCGGACGCGCTGGCCAGGGACGTGATCACGGGTGCCGGCTACGGCGACAACTTCCAGCACTCGCTGG
The DNA here is from genome assembly GCA_036272915.1 of Candidatus Dormiibacterota bacterium. Lineage (GTDB taxonomy): Bacteria > Chloroflexota > Dormibacteria > Dormibacterales > Dormibacteraceae > DATAXV01. The sequence goes on along the minus strand of DATAXV010000115.1, from coordinate 34,578 downwards.
GCCACTCGATCGGGCTCGACCAGCACGAGTGGCCGCGGGTCTCGCCCCACGACGGGGTCCTGCTCGAGGAGGGGATGGTGCTGGCCGTCGAGCCGGCGATCTACGTCCCCGGCTTCGGCGGGGTCCGGATCGAGGACGTGGTGCTGCTGACCGGCGACGGATGTGAGGTGCTGACGCAATGCCCGCGAACCCTGATCGAGATCTAGCCTTCTGGCGCGACGGCCTGCCCTCGGTGGGCGAGACCCACGTGCTCGTCATCGACCCGGTGACCCGGGCCATGGCGCCGGCGCGCAGGCTGGTGGAGCGGGCGGCCGACGTCCATGAGGTCCCGGGCCGGCCCACGGTGCCGGAGGCGGACGCGATCGCGCGCAAGATCCAGGCCACCCGTGCCGGCGTCGTCATCGCGGCCGGCTCGGGAGTCGCCATCGACACCGCCAGGCTGGCCGTGTACCGGCACTGGGAACGGAGCGGGAGGCGGCTCGAGATCGTCTCCGTCCCCTGCGGCCCCGAGCCCTACCGGGCGGTGACGCCGTTCACGATGTTCGAGAGCCCGACCCGGCCCCGCTGGCGGGAGGGGCGCTCCGAGTCCTGGCTCCGCTCCCGCGAGGTCTGGGTGGCGCCGGAGCTGCTGAACCTGGTCGACGGGGCCGTCATCGCCCAGCACGCCGGCGACTCCCTCGTCCACGGCATGGAGTCGCTGCTCAGCCGCCGGAGCAACGAGGTCTCGGCGCACAACGCGCGGAGGACGGTGACCATCCTCGCCGAGCAGTCGGAGCGGGAGAAGCCTGACCGGGCGCTCCTGGTGGAGGCGTCGATCCGGGCCGCGATCGCCTTCGACACCACCGTCCTCGGCCTCGCCCACGCCTTTTCGCGGCCGATGGGCATCTGCGCCGGCACCTCCCACGACGGCTTCAACCTGATCTGCGGCTTCCCCACGCTGGAGTACTGGGGCGACGAGGTCATCGCCGGCACCGACCTCGGCCGGGGCCTGCCGGTGGGACCGCGCGCGGAAGACTTCATCCAGGTCCTCGACCGCTACCGGGTCCGGGCCGGGCTGCCGCGCCGGGTCGAGGAGACCGGCCTGACCTGGGACGACATGGAGTTCGCCCTGACCACGGCGCCGAACAGCACCGGCATCCCCGGGCTCCCCCGTCCCTTCGACGAGGAGAAGTTCCGCGCCTTCGCCCGCCTGGCCTGGAACGGGGACGGGGACGCCCGAGCTACCTGACCGGTTCGGGAAGCTCCGGGTCCCGGCGCCGCGTCGCCTGCGGGGGAGGCTCGGCGGCGAGGCGCTCCAGCACGGGCAGCGCCCGGAGCAGCTCCTGAGGGTCCCGCGGCTCGAGCCGGGAGATGCGCCGGAGCAGCGTCGCCGTCCTGACCCGGCGCAGCCGCCGGAACTCCTCGCACCCCTCCTCGGTGAGCTCGATCAGCGACGCGCGCCGGTCTCGGGCGTCGGGGTGCCGGGAGAGGAGGCCCTTCGCCTCCAGCCGGGCCGACGATCACGGTGGCGGCCGGCTGCGAGCAGGGGACCAGCTCGGCGAGGTCGGTGATCCGCATCGGTCCCCGATCCAGGACCAGCGCCAGCAGCATCACCTGGGGCAGTGTGGTGCCGTCCTCGCCGACCACCGGCTGCAGGCTCCGGCTGAGCCGATGCACGGCGAGGGCCAGGCGATCGGCCTCGGCCGGCAGTCCGCGATCGGGCATGTCCACATCGTCGCGCAAGGTCGGATCCGTCAGAGCGCCAATGTGGGCCTGAGGTCGGCCAGCCAGCCGTTGACCGAGAGCGCCGCCACCCGGTCACGGTCGAAGGTCTTCATCGACCAGGGTGTGTTGAACACATACTCGACCGGGCGGTGGTCGCAGAAGGGGACCCGGACCTCGGGCCCGACGGCCATGCTCATCCGGTCCGTGCGGTCGAGCAGGCGGGGGAGGAAGCGGGTCATGTGGGGGTGGCAGATCTCGCGCATCCGCCGCTCCCGAGCGTCGTCGCCCTCAAGCCGGGGCACGTCGGCCGGCGCCGTGCGGTAGCTCTCCTCCAGCGCGGCCTAGGTCGAGACGGCTCCAGCTCGGGCCGGAGTAGCGTGCCCGGCCACCGCCCTCTCCGGAGAGGGCGGCCGTCGAGTGCTTCCGGATCGCCCTGAAGAGGAGGTGGAGGGAGGAGGTGCTCATGTCGCCCATGCCGACCGGGGCGTTGTCGGCGTGAAGCACCGCGCCTCGGGCCGCCGGCTCCATCGGCTGGGCGCTGTCGAGGACGACGTCGGTGTGGTCGGACTCAACGTCCTCCTTCCCCGCACCGCGCGGGGGATGCATAGAGTCGCTATGCATTTGGCGGCGATCCGCAAGCCGGAGGGGGAGGGCGGGGCGACCCGGCCGTGGAGCGCAAACGTTAATCCCCGTCGGAAGGCGCAGTAGCTACCCTTCCGCTGGACGACTCCCACTCCCCACCGGTTTTGCAAGGAGGTCCGCGGCGATGCCCGGAGTGCGCAACGTTATTTCGACGATGGCCGATGACGGGTCAGAGGCGATCGGTCCCGAGATACTGCTCTGGCACTACCCCCACAACGACATCATCAACGGCTCGCTGCTGACAGTGGAGAGCAACCACTTCGGGATCCTCAAGTCCCGCGGCGCGATCATCCAGGCCTACGAGACCGGCCAGTACCCGGTGCAGACCGGCGACCGGCCTCTGATCGGCTCCTTCCAGCAGGCCTTCTACGGCGGCCAGAGCCCCTGGCAGTACGAGGTCATCTACATCAACCGGTCCAAGCTGGTGATCCGGACCGAGGGCGTCGCCTACTCCAAGGAGATGGCCCAGACCAAGTACTCGGTCTCCTACTACGTGCACGTGGAGAGCCGCGAGAACGCGCTCCTGCTGCTCCAGCACATGCCCGTCAACGGCCACACCATCAGCGCCGCCGACATCAACCGGTACGCTGCCCCGGTCATCGAGCAGGCCATCAACCGGGTCGTGCAGGTGACGCCGCTGGCCTCGCTCAACGAGCGCATGGACCAGCTGACCCAGGTCATCGGCGAGCAGGTCCAGCAGACGCTGTCGATCTACGGCATCACCCTGAACGACGTCAAGGTGCTGATCTCCCCGACCGACGACCGGATGCGGGAGCTGATCGGCTTCAACATCTTCGGCCTGAGCCCGGTCGAGAGCATCCGCTACTTCACCGCCCTCTGGATGGCGACCAACAAGCTGGTCTCGGCCCCCAACGTCGCGGTCGGCGCCCCCTTCCAGATCGGTGGCGTCCAGCAGGTGGAGGGCGCGAACGGCTACGTCGGCGTCGAGCCGCCGGCCAGCGACGACGCCAAGGCCGCCAAGCCGCAGTCGGGCAACTAGCCGCCGGTGGCGAGCGGCCCCGCCGGCCGCCTCGAGCAGCAGCTCCAGCTGCTGCTCGGGGCCTACGGCTACAACTACTACAGCTCGACCAATCAGGCCCGCTCGGACGACCTTCTGGTCCGAGAGCGGGCGGGTGCCGCGCTCTCCGTCGCGGCCGACCGGATGGGCGTCCTCCGCGGGCGGTACCAGGAGCGCTTCGTGCCGCCGCTGACGGCGGAGAACCCGCTGCCCCCGCCCGAACCGATGGCCCAGCTCCGGGCCATGCAGCACCTCCAGCAGGCGCTGAGCGCGCTCGGGTCCACCATCCGCTCCCTCACCGCCCCCGGTCAGGACAGGATCTGGGCACGGATCCGCGACGAGACGGCAACGCTCGAGCGCCTGCTCGAGTTCGACCTCGGCCTGGTCGGCTCCGGCGAGCAGCTGCGCGACCGGGTCCTGGCCCTGACCGCGGAGTCCTGGCAGGCGGGCACCGGCGCGGAGATCGAGGACGGCGTGGACCGGCTCCACGAGCTAGCCCGGCAGCGGGAGGCGCTGCTCAGCATCTATCCATCGTGACCGCCCCGTCATACCCTTTGAGGTGATGACTGATGTCAAGGAGCGGCTGTCACAGCTGGTCGGCGCCGAGCGCGAGCGACTCCTCGGGCTGAGCCACGCGCTGCATGGTCACCCGGAGACCGCGTTCGAGGAGCGGGAGTCCTCGGAGCGCGTCGCGGACGTGCTGGCCGGCAGCGGCTTCGACGTCGAGACCGGCGTCTGCGACATCGAGACCGCGTTCGTAGCCCGCGCCGGGAGCGGTCCCCTCACCATCGGCATCTGTGCCGAGTACGATGCCCTGCCCGGCATCGGCCACGCCTGCGGGCACAACATCATCGCCTCCGCCGCGGTCGGCGCCGGGCTCGCCCTGGCCCGCCTCGCCGACGACCTCGGCATCACCGTCAGGGTGCTGGGCACGCCCGCCGAGGAGAGCGGCGGCGGCAAGGTCCTGATGCTCGACGGCGGCGCCTTCGACGGCGTCCACGCCGCGATGATGGTTCACCCCTCGCCCCAGGAGCGCGCCCACGCCGACTGCCTGGCGGTGGCCCACGTCGAGGTCTCCTACGAGGGCAAGGAGAGCCATGCCTCCGCCTTCCCCGAGCTCGGCGTCAACGCCGCCGACGCCCTGACCGTGGCCCAGGTCGCGATCGCGCTGCTGCGGCAGCAGTTCAACGCGCGTGACCAGGTGCACGGCATCGTCACCAGGGGCGGCGACGCGCCCAACATCATCCCCGCCCATATCGGCGCCGACTACTACATCAGGGCCGATGACCTGCGCTCGCTGGAGGAGCTGCGCCGGCGGGTCAACAACTGCTTCGAGGCCGGCGCCCTCGCCACCGGCAGCAGGCTGCGGATCGAGGAGGGGAGCCCCGCCTACTCGGAGTTCATCCCCGACCTCGAGATCGGGGAGCTGTACCGGCGGAACGCTGAGGCGCTGGGCCGCGTCTTCCCCGAGCTCCCACCCAAGAAGGGGGGCTCGACGGACATGGCCAACGTCTCCCTGCGCATGCCCTCGATCCACCCCATGATCAGCATCGAGTCGAAGGGCGCGGTCAACCACCAGCCCGAGTTCACCGCCGCGTGCGCCACCGAGTCGGCCGACCTGGCCGTGGCCGACGGGGCTCTGGCCATGGCCCTGACCGCCGCCGACGTGGCCTCCGACGCGGACCTGCGGGGCCGGCTCCTCGAGCGGGAGACCGTCTACCGGGCGACCTGATCCGATCCGGCGCCGGGCCGCCGGGAAACTGGGAGGAACTGCCATGAGGAATGCGGTGACGCCGCCGGCGAACATCTACGAGGCGTCCGGACACCTTCGCGTGGCGACGCCGATCCCCGGCGCGCAGGCGCCGCACACCAGGGTCGTCGTCCGCCCCGACCGGATCCAGGTCGAGGCCGAGTGCAAGTACTCGCAGGACGAGCAGCACTACCTCCGGCGCGACTGGCAGGTCGGCGCCTGGCACCTGTACCTGACGCTCCCCCGGCGGATCGACCCGGGGGCCGCGCACGCCACCCTCCGCCACGGCGTGCTCATGGTGATGGCGCCGATCTCCGAGGGCGGTCAGGGCGAGGCGCGTCCGACCGTGGAGTGAGCCCGGCTCATGGCGCCGCTCCGGAGGGGGCGGCGCCAGCCGGGTCCGCCGGCGTGATCAGGAAGACACGTCCGATCCGTGGCGATCCAGCGCCGCCCGCATCTGGCCGAGCCACTCCGTGCCCAGCCGGTGCCGGTCCGGAAGCCGGTCGTCCCGATCCCTCCAGCGTCCCGCCGAGAAGCTCCCGATCCGCGTCCCCGAGCTCTCACCGCTCGACCGGCTCGCGCGTTTGCCGGATCACGCCGGCCGGCGGATCCGCCCCGGGTAGCGCGATTCGATGATCTCGTTGCGGGCGACCCCGCCGGGGACGTTGTTGGAGAGGTAGACCGGCGGCGGCTCGCCGGCGTCGATGAGCCTGCCCACGACCTCGGCGACGAGCATCTCGATCAGCAGGGCACCGGTCAGGGTGGACACCGCGCAGGCGGCCCCACCCTCGGGCAGCGGAAGCAGCGCGTCCCCGACCGGAGCGCCGTTGTCCAGGGTGACGTCGGCGAGATCGCGGAGCCGGAGCCCGCTCGGATGCTGGGGGTCGACGGCCTCGGTGTGGGCGAGCGAGGTGATCGCGATCAGCCGGTGCCCGTCGGACCGGGCAAGCCTGGCCATCTCGACGACCGCGGCGTTGACGCCGGAGCTGGAGATGATCAGGAAGACGTCGGCGGGCTCGACCCGGGCCAGCCGGTAGACGCGGCCGGCGACGTCCAGGTCCCGCTCCAGGAACTGGTCGTGCACCACCTCGGGAGCCTCGCCTCCGAAGACGACGACGTCGCGAAGGGCGAGCATGTTGGTGGGGACGAGGCCGCCGGCGCGGCCCGCCGCCTCCATCGCCAGCGCCTGCGAGTGCCCGGTGCCGAAGGCCTGGAGCACGCCGCCCTCGCGGAGCCCGGCGAGGAGCAGGTCGGCGGCGTCGGCTATGCCCGCCGAAGCGCCGCCAGCCACACTTCCGAGACGTTCGATGGCGGCCGCGACGAAGCTGGCGCTGGTGATCCGCATGAGCCTCCTTGGCGGGTCCTGATGATCGGCCCGTGCCGCCGCCGGGCTCAGCAGCTGGAGGCGCCGGCGTAGAGCGGGGGCGAGGCGGCCTGTGCCGGCTGCTGGGTCACGGCGACGATCTCCAGCCGCTTGCCCGGGGGCAGGGTGATGATGCTCGAACTGATCACGTTGTTCCAGCCGGCGGAGGCGTGGACCTGCGCCGACGGGCTCTGAACCGTGGTCGTGCTGCCGGTGCAGACGTTGGTCACCTGGAAGTTCCAGGTGATGTCCTGGCCCTGGGTGAGCAGCGCGAAGTTGACCTGGACCTGCACGCCGCAGGCCTGAGCGGCGGGGCCGCAGGGCTGGGGCTGATCGTAGGTGAGCACGACCTGATGGACGACGCCGGCGCTGGCCGGGTACTGCGGTGGCGTCGGCACCGACGAGGGCGACGACTTCGGCGAGGTGCCGGCGGTGGGGGTCGCCTGGCCCCCGGTATTGGCGGCAGGACCGCCCGAGTGGGGCCGGAGGGCCTGGACCAGCCCGAAGATGATGAAGATCACGACAAGGAGCCCGACGGCACCGGCGAGCACGACCGAGGGCGGCACGCCGGGCTTGGCCGGCAGCTGCACGCGGGCCGGGGTCCGCGGCCGGTAAGGAGGCTCCTCGGCGGGCGCCGCCGCCGGCGGCGGGATCGGCGAGAGCGTGACCGGGCGCGAGCGCGGCGGCGTCGGCAGCGAGATCGGCGGCGGTGCCGGAGCCGGGCGGCCCCGCCCGAGAGAGGCCGGGGCGGGAGTGGGCATCGGCGAGGGGGCCGGTCGCCCGGACTGCTCGCTCACGCGCGGCCGGGCCAGCTGAGCGAGCTGCTGCCGGGCCCGGTCCAGCTGCTCGGGGACGGCGAGGCCGCCCGCCGCCTCCGTCACCAGTACCAGGGCGTCGGCCGGGCTGGCGACGCGGCCTCTGGCCAGCGTTCGCGCCGCCGCCACCAGGGCGGGCGAGAGGCGCTCCGCCGGCTGAAGGTCGGCGCCGGCGCCCTCGCCGACCCCGAGAGCACGGCAGAGCATGGCGCCCACGCTCTGGGCGCCGGTCCCGGCGGGCAGGTCCTCGAGAGGCTTGAGCTCGCCGGAGAGAAGGACGCCACCGGCGGCGTCGACGCCGATCCGGGTGGGATCGAGCCGCATGCCCAGGCCGACTCGCTCCAGCGCCGCCAGCCCGTCGAGCACGGACGTCGCCAGTCCGACGGCCTCGGCGGGAGGCAGCGCCCGACCGTCGAGCACCGAGCTCAGGGGCGCGGTCGTGCTCACCGGCTGCAGGATCCAGAGCCCGTCCTCGCGCCAGATGGCGCCGACGACGGGCACGGCGGCGTCGGTCCCGTGGAGGGCGTGGAGCCGGTCGATCATGGTCGAGGCGGGAATGCCGGAGGGGGCGTCCTGACGCCGGGCGAGGAGCTCGGCTCCGGAACGGCTCCGAGCCCACCAAACGGCTTCCCCGCCCTCGTTCGACAGGGGGGAGAGGAGCTCCGGCATGTCGTTCAGCCAGAGTCCCCCGACCGGCGGTGGCTGGGGCTGTGTGCGACGGGGCATGATGGCCAGTGCCTCCGCGACCTTACCATCCGCGCTGAGGTCGGGTCGCCTCGGGACCGGGGTCGGGGAGTCGGGTCGGCCGGTCGTTGTACACTGACTAACGCTTTGGCCTATGTAATCACCCAGCCCTGCATCGACGTAAAGGACGCGTCCTGCGTAGAGGTCTGCCCGGTGGACTGCATCCATACGGACGACGACGCGAACCAGTACTTCATCGATCCGGACGAGTGCATCGACTGCGGCGCCTGCGTGGACCCCTGCCCGGTCGACGCCATCTATCCGGAGGACGAGGTGCCCGAGGAATGGGCCTCGTTCATCAAGGTCAACGCGGACTACTTCAAATAGGACGGAGCCCTTGCCTAGGCATGCTGTAACCCTGATCCCGGGCGACGGGGTCGGTCCCGAGATCTGCGACGCCACTGTGCGCTCCCTGGAGGCGACCGGCGTCACCTTCGACTGGGATGTTCAGCAGGCCGGTGAGAACGTGATGGCGGCGGAGGGGACACCCCTTCCGAAGCGCGTCCTGGACTCCATCCGGCGCACCAAGGTCGCCCTCAAGGGACCGATCACGACCCCGGTCGGAACCGGCTTCCGCAGCGTCAACGTCGCCCTGCGGCAGGAGCTCGAGCTCTTCGCCTGCGTGCGCCCGGTCAAGGCCTACAAGGGCGCCCGCAATCTTCGCGACGACCTCGACTTCGTCGTCGTCCGCGAGAACTCCGAGGACATCTACGCCGGCATCGAGTTCGAGCTGGGGACCCCGGAGTGCGACGAGCTGCGTGCCCGCATCTCCGAGCTGTCGGGGAAGCGGATCAGGGAGGACAGCGGCCTCTCGATCAAGCCCATCTCCGTGTTCGGCACCGAGCGCATCGTGCAGTTCGCCTTCGACTACGCGCGCCAGAACGGCCGCCGCAAGGTGACCCTGGTGCACAAGGCGAACATCATGAAGCACACCGACGGGCTGTATCTCAACGTCGGCCGCAAGGTCGCCGAGCGCAACTCGGACATCGAGTTCGAGGATCGCATCGTCGACAACATGTGCATGCAGCTCGTGCTGCGGCCGACCGAATACGACATCCTCTGCTGCCCGAACCTGTACGGGGACATCATCTCCGACCTCGGCGCGGGCATGATCGGAGGGCTCGGGCTCGCCCCCGGCGCCAACGTCGGCGAGGTCGGCGCGGTCTTCGAGGCGACGCACGGCAGCGCTCCCAAGTACACGGGGAAGAACCGGGTCAACCCCATGGCGGTGATGCTGTCGGGCGCGCTCATGCTCCGCCACCTCGGCGAGGAGAACGCGGCCAACGCCTACGAGGCCGCGATCGCCGACGTGATCCGCGAGGGGACGTCGGTGACGTACGACCTCAAGGCGGACCGCAACGATCCCACCGCGGTCGGCACCAGCCAGGTGGCGGACGCCGTCGTGGAGCGACTTCGAGCCGGGGTGTGAACGGGAGGGGGCCCGGCCGCCTCCTCACCCCGGAAGGCGTGCGGCTGCGGCGGCTCTTCGACGACTACCGCGGCCACCCCTTCCCGGCACGTGACGCCGATGACGCGCGTCTTCAAGAGATCGCCCTCTACGCGACCTGGCTGGCCTCGCTGGTTCAGGCTGCCCTCTCCCACGGCGGGCATATGACCCCCAGCCACCGGCGCCTGCTCGCCGCCCGGCGGGCCGAGCAGGACACCTCCATCTGGCGGGTCGCCGCCGAGCTGGGCGACCCGGTCCGGGCCTACGTGGCGCTCCTCCTGGCGATGGAGAACGCCCTCGCCGAACTCCCCGACGTGAGCTGACGCCATGCGCCGTCTTCCCCTCCTGCTCGCGGTGCTCCTCCTCGCCGGAGCCTGCGGTGGGGCCCCGACCGCCGCGCAGCACGACCAGCTCCCGGCGGCGCGCCGGCCGTCGCCGAGCCCGAGGCCGACCCCGACGCCCCTGACCTTCTCCACCAGCTGGATGACGATGCACCCGCCGCCACCGCTCCACCTAGGGGCGGTGAGCGCGGTGCTGGTCGACATGCAGACCGACCAGGTGCTGTGGAGCAAGAACGACACCGCCCAGCTGCCGCCGGCCAGCCTGACCAAGATGCTGACGGTGGCGGTCGCGCTCCGCCACGTGCAGCCGAACACCATGCTCACGGTTCCCGCCTCCGCCACCAAGCTCCCCGGCGAGGACACGACCATGGGCCTGACTCAGGGCGAGCAGCTGAGCGTCGAGGACCTCCTCTACGGCATCTTCATGGAGTCGGCCAACGACGCCGCGCTGGTGCTGGCGCAGGACATCATCCCCGAGCCCCGCTTCCTGGCCCAGATGAACCAGCTGGCCCGCGCCTGGGGGGTGGGGGACGCCGCCTTCACCGACCCCACCGGCCTCGACCAGCCCGGCCTTCACGCCAGCGCCCTCGACCTCGCCGTGATCGCCGGCCACCTCGAGACCGACGACCCCGAGGTGATGGCCATCGCCGGCACCAGGGAGATCGACATCGCCGCCACCAAGACCCACAAGGACTACGACCTGGAGTCGGTGAACGGCCTGGTCCTGCGCGGGTACCCCGGCATCACCGGCCTGAAGACCGGCTTCACCGACAACGCCGGGTACTGCGTCACGGCCACCGCGACCCGCGGCGGACGGAGCCTGATCGCGGTCGTCCTGAACTCGGAGACGGACCTCGACGACGCCAAGAAGCTGCTCGACTACGGGTTCGCCTCGCCGGCAGATCCGCTTCCCTGAACTCATTAGACTGGCGGGGCAATGACCGAGATCGAAGAAGTACGCGCCCTCGAGGTGCTGGACTCTCGCGGCAATCCCACCGTCCGTGTCACCGTCGAGACCGAGGTCGCCGTCGGTACCGTGACGATCCCCTCAGGCGCCTCCACCGGGACCCATGAAGCGGTCGAGCTCCGCGACGGAGACCCCGGACGCTACGGCGGCAAGGGCGTGCGGCGCGCCGTCGCCAACATCGAGAACGAGATCGCCCCCGTCATCGAGAACCGCGACTCGCTGGACCAGCGCGGGGTCGACGAGGCCATGATCGAGCTGGACGGGACCGCCAACAAGGGCCGGCTCGGTGCGAACGCCATCCTCGGTGTCTCCCTGGCCGTGGCCTCCGCCGCCGCCGCCTCGAGCGGGCTGCCCCTCTACCGGTACCTGGGCGGCGTCCAGGCCACCTCGCTGCCCCTGCCCCTCTCCAACGTGGTCAACGGCGGCGCTCATGCCGACAACAACGTCGACCTGCAGGAGTTCATGATCGCCCCGGTCGGGGCCGAGACCTTCGCCGACGCGATCCGGACCGTGTCCGAGGTCTACCACGCGCTGGCCAAGGTGCTGAAGCAGCGCGGGCTATCCACCGCCGTCGGCGACGAGGGCGGTTTCGCCCCCGAGCTCCGCTCCAACGAGGAGGCCCTGGAGCTGATCCTGGAGGGCATCGGCAAGGCCGGCTACCGCGCCGGCGAGGACGTCGCCATCGCCCTCGACCCGGCGGCCAGCGAGTTCTACAAGAACGGCGCCTACCAGCTCGCCGGCGAGGGCAAGACGCTCTCCTCCGATCAGCTCGTCGACCTCTACGCGAGGTGGGTCGACCGCTACCCGATCATCTCCATCGAGGACGGGATGGCGGAGGACGACTGGGACGGCTGGGTGCAGCTCACGCAGCGCCTGGGCGGCCGCACCCAGCTGGTCGGCGACGACATCTTCGTCACCAACCGGGAGCGGTTCCAGCAGGGGATCGACCGCGGGGTCGGCAACTCGATCCTGGTCAAGGTCAACCAGATCGGGACCCTGACCGAGACGCTGGACGTGATCGAGCAGGCCAAGCTCAACAACTACAGCGCGATCGTGTCCCACCGCTCCGGCGAGACCGAGGACACGACCATCGCCGACCTCGTCGTCGCCACCGGCACGGGCATGATCAAGACCGGCGCGCCCTGCCGCTCCGACCGGGTGGCCAAGTACAACCGGCTGCTCGAGATCGAGGCGGAGCTCGAGGACGGCGCCCGGTACGCGGCGATGAGCCGGGTCAAGGGCACGCTGGCCGTTCCCACCGCGAGCGTCTGAGAGACGGGCCGGGGCCGGTGGCATGGGGCTCTACACCATCGTGCAGCTGTTCGAGGTGGCCCTCTTCGGGGGCGTCATCATCTATGGCGTCCTCAACCACCGGCCCAGCTTCGCCGTCTTCGGCGCCGGCCTGCTGATCGGAAAGGCGGTGCTCAACATCCTGCTGCCCGAGGGCGGTACCGTGCTCCGCCGCTCGATCGTCGGCTACGGTCTGGGGGTGGTCTACGTCGTCGTCTGCATCCTGCTCATCCATCGGTACTTCTGATTCGGTGCGTCGGGGAACAGCCGGCTGGCGCGCCCGGTTGTAAGTCCAAGACGTGTCCATGTCCCTGCGCCTCGGCGCCGAATCGATCACCGACGTGGTCGGCAATACCCCGCTGCTGCGAGTCCGTCTGTTCGAGAAGGAGTTCCCCGACCTCGAGGTCTTCGCCAAGGCGGAGTGGTTCAACCCCGGCGGCTCGGTCAAGGACCGCCCGGCGCTGGCCATGGTCGAGGACGCGGAGCGGCGGGGCCTGCTGACGCGCGACCGGACGCTGATCGACGCCACCTCCGGCAACACCGGCGTCGCCTACGCGATGGTCTGCGCGGCCAAGGGCTACAAGGTGCGGCTGGTGATGCCCTCCAACGTCAGCGACGAGCGCAAGCAGCTGATCGTCGCCTACGGCGCGGAGGTCACCTACTCCGACCCGATGGAGGGCTCGGACGGGGCGATCCGGCTCTGCCGCCAGATGGTCGCCGAGGACCCCGACCGCTGGTTCTACCCGGACCAGTACAACAACCCCGCCAACGCGCGCGCCCACTACGAGGGGACGGCGGTCGAGATCCTGCACCAGACCCAGGGCCGGGTCACGCACTTCGTCGCCGGCCTGGGCACGACCGGGACCTTCGTCGGCACCACGCGCCGGCTCAAGGAGCACGACCCGACGCTGATCGCGGTCGCGATCCAGCCCGAGGAGTCCTTCCACGGCCTGGAGGGCCTCAAGCACCTGCCCACGGCGATCGTGCCCGGCATCTGGGACGAATCCATCGCCGACGAGGTCTGGGGCGCGCCGACCGAGGCCTCGTACACGCTGGCGGGGCGGGTCGCGGCTGAGGAGGGCATGCTCGTCGGCCACTCGTCCGGCGCCGCCCTCTGGGGGGTGGAGCGCCTGGCCCGGAGCGGCCTCGACCACGGTGTCGTGGTCACCGTGTTTCCCGATTCCGGCGACCGCTATCTCTCCGCCGGTCTGTACAGGAGGCGGAGCGTATGAGGATCAGCCAGGACGCCATGGAGCGCATCCACGAGCACGCGGCCGAGGGCTATCCCCACGAGATCTGCGGGATCCTGATCGCCAACGGCGACGGCGAGACCGTGACCGAGGTCCGGCGGGTCCGCAACACCAACGTCGAGCGCGCCCGCGACCGCTACCTGATGGACCCCAGGGACCAGATCCGCATCCAGCGGGAGGTCGACGACAAGGGCCTCAGCATCGTCGGCTACTACCACACGCACCCCGATCACCCGGCCTGGGCGTCGGAGACGGATGCCAAGCTCTCCTGGGCCGGCCCCTTCTATCTCATCGTCAGCTGCCGGCAGGGTCGCGCGGCCGAGGCCAACGCCTTCGTCGCCGATCAGGACGGGGGCCCCATGCATCAGGAGCCGCTGGAGGTCGTCTGAACCGGCCGGGACACCGAAACCGGTGGCCGGGCGGCTGGTCCTGCGCCCGCCGGGAGGGGTATGGTATGTGCCCGACGGATGCTGCGCGTCGTTCCTCTCTGCCTGGCCGGACTCATGATCGCGCTCGCCGGCTACGTCGGCTTCAACGGCTACGTGGTCTGGTCGGAATCGCACGTGGACGAGATGGAGCCGGCACAGGCCATCGTCGTCCTCGGCGCGGCGGAGTACAACGGACGGCCCTCGCCGGTTCTCGAGGCCCGGCTCGCGCATGCCTACTACCTGTGGACGCAGGGCATGGCGCCGTACATCATCACCACCGGCGGCAAGGAGCCGGGCGACACCTACACCGAGGCCGGCGTCGGGCGCGCCTACCTCGAGCGGCGCGGGGTTCCCGAGAGCCGGCTCCTGGAGGAGGACCGCGGCCGCACCACCTACGAGAGCATCCGCAACGTCGCCGCGCTGGCCCGTCCGCGGGGGATCAAGACCCTGCTCCTGGTCTCGGACCCGCTCGACTCGGCCAGGATCCAGCAGATAGCCTTCGGCTTCGGCTTCACGCAGGCCGCGACCAGCCCCGACTCGTACCTGGAGCTGCCCTGGAGCAGCCGCGCCAAGCTGTACGAGCTGATCGAGCAGGCACTGGCATTGAGTGCCTACCGTGTGGGCCTTGACCGTAGCTAACGTGAGACCATAGCAAGCCGATGGCGGATCCACCCATCACTGGGCAGGAACCAACGCCAGCCGGTCGCTATCAGCCGGGCTCGCGGGAAGATTTCGACCGCCTCTACGAGGCGACGTATCAGCGTGTGTTCCGCACGCTCCTGGCGACGCTGCGGAATCGTGCCGAGGCGGAGGACTGCACCCAGGAGACCTACGTGCGCGCCTACCAGGCGTGGTCCCGCTGGCGCGAGGACGCGCCGGTCGAGGCCTGGCTGCACCGGATCGCCGTCAACGTCGCCATCTCCCACCGCCGCCGGGAGCGGATCCGGGAGACGGTCTCCCTCCTTCTCCACGCTCGGCCCAAGGAGGAGGATCCGACCGAGATGCCGGCCAACCCGGAGCTGGTGCAGGAGCTGCGCCGCCTCCCGCCGAAGCAGTCGGCGGCGCTGGTCCTCCGCCACCTCCACGGCTTCAGCAACCGCGAGATCGCTCACGCCGTCGGCGTTCCCGAGCGCACCATCGCCTCCCGGCTGGCCACCGCCCGAGGCCTTCTCGCCCGGCGGCTGCAGAGCCGCGAGAAGGAGGAGGTGGGCATGTTCGACACCTCCCAGGAGGGGTCGTGAGGCCATCCCCCGCCGGGTGGCGTGCCCGGCCCCGTCCGGCCCGGGATCGCGCTGAGGCGCCGGGCGTCGATTAGGCTGGACGCCGTGGCCGTCCACGAGATCACCCGTTCCGAGGCCCGCCGGATCGCGGTGCGCGCCCAGCTCCTCGACCGTCCGCGGCCGACCGACCTGCTCGAGGTGGTGCGCGGCCTGACGCTGCTCCAGATCGATCCGACGGCTGCCATCGCGCCCAATGCCGACCTGGTCGCGTGGAGCCGGCTCGGGTCGGCCTACGCGCCCGCGGACCTGACCGCCGCCCTCGCCGACCGCCGCCTGGTCGAGGTGCAGGCGATGGTCCGGCCCGGCGAGGACCTGGCCCTCTACCGCGCCGACATGGCGGAGTGGCCGGAGCGGGACGACTGGCAGAACCGCCGGCGCCGGTGGATGAGCGCCAACGACGCCTGCCGCCAGGACATCCTGGGCCGGCTTCGGAGCTCGGGCCCGCTGACCTCGCGGGACCTGCCCGACACCTGCACCGAGCCCTGGACGTCGACCGGGTGGACCAACAACCGGAACGTCACGCAGATGCTGGAGTTCATGGTCCTGCGCGGCGAGGTCGCGATCACCGGCCGCGTCGGCCGCGAGCGGCTGTGGGACCTGGCCGAGCGAGTCTATCCCGAGGTCCCGGTGATCCCCGCCGGGGAGGCGCTCGACCGCCGGAACCAGCGGCGGCTGAGCGCTCTCGGCATCGCCCGGCCGCGAGGGCCGGAATGCCCGGTGGAGCCGATGGACGTGGGCGAGGCGGGCGAGCCGGCCGTGGTCGAGGGGGTGAGGGGGCCCTGGCGGGTGGACCCCGACCAGCTCGGCCGCCCCTTCAGCGGCCGGGCTGCGCTCCTCTCTCCGTTCGACCGCCTCATCCACGACCGCAAGCGCACGACCGACCTCTTCGAGTTCGACTACCAGCTGGAGATGTACAAGCCGGCGGCGAACCGCCGCTGGGGCTATTTCGCGCTGCCCATCCTCTTCGGCGACCGCATGGTCGGCAAGCTCGACGCCACCGCCGACCGCAAGGCGGGGGTGCTGCGCGTCTCGGCCATCCATGAGGACGTCGACTTCACCCCGGACATGACCGCCGCCGTGGTCGGGGAGATCGAGGGCCTGGCCCGGTGGCTGGGGCTGGAGATGGTCCCACCCGTCTGATCCGCATCCGGGAAAGCCATTTCCGAGTTCGCGTGACGTGCTCTCGGGAAAAAAATGGGTACTTCCCCGCGCCGCCGCGTTTCCCTGACGAATGAGGTTGGAGCGGCGCGACGACAAAGAACGCCAGCACTGGCTTGAGGTTGAGCTGACGCGAACCCTCGGCCAGGAGCGCGGTTCGCGCCCCCGTCCCGTTCAGGCCGCCTACACCGCGGCCAGCCTGCGCCCCGCGCGTGGCCGGCGCCTCGTCCTCGCCGCCGCCGTCGCCGCGGTCGGCACCTTCGGCGGCGCCGCCGTCGCCACCGCGGCCACCGGTTCGCTGGATCCGGGCCGCTGGGGCAACGCCATCGTTCAGGTTCTCCAGGGTTGTCAGACGTCATGTGTCACGACGCCGAACCCCGCGACGCATTCGATCACCCTGCCCAAGAGCTCAACACCGACGGGAGCGGCCGGCAACCCGAACACGGGTCCGACCGCAGTGCCCGGGGGAAAGGAGAGGGAGAGTCCGGTACCGGGGGAGGCAACTGCCTCCCCCGCACCGGCAACTCCGAAGCCCTCGCCGAGCCCGACTCCGGCTCCCACCGCGAGCCCGAGCCCGACGCCAACACCGACTTCGACACCCACTCCAACAGCGACGCCCAAACTGGGGCGCCGTGGCGGTCCCGGAGGGGGAGGGACCGACGGGCCGGGGGGGCCCTGAGTAGCGGAAGGTAGAGGCAGGCCGTGGAAGAGCGCTCGCCGGTCCCAAACGGGCCGGCGGGGCTCGACCCGGTCTGCACCTTCCTCAATCGTCCCTCCGCCCGACCTCGATCCGAGCTCGGGCCCTCGGCTCTACGACCCGTTCGATCCGGCTTCGTCCGGGATGGGGGAGTAGCGTAGGGAGGGGGATGCACGATGCGATAGGAGGGCGGGCCAAGGAGACGAGGGCCACCTCCCGCTACGTGGTGTTCGCCACCGCGTCGGTCGCGCTGCTGATGGGATCGATCGATTCCACCATCGTCGCCACCGCCCTCCACACCCTTACCGTCGACCTCCACGCCTCGCTGGCCTGGACCAGCTGGACGATCACCGGCTACCTGCTCGGCCAGACCGTGGCCATGCCCATCGCCGGACGGCTCAGCGACAGCCTCGGCCGCAAGCGCATGTTCCTCGTCTACGTGGTGACCTTCACCGCCGCCTCGCTGCTTTGCGGGCTCTCGGTCAACATCTACATGCTGATCGGCTTCCGCTTCGTCCAGGCCCTCGGCGGCGGGGGGTTCATGCCCTCGGCGTCGGGTCTGGTCTCGGATCGGTTCGGCAAGGATCGCGACCGCGCCATCGGCCTCTTCTCGAGCGTCTTCCCGCTCGGCGCCCTGCTCGGCCCGGCCCTGGGCGGCGTCATCATCACCTACCTGCCCTGGCGGGCGATCTTCTTCCTCAACGTGCCCGTCGGCGTGGTGCTGGTGATCCTGATGATCGTCATCCTGCCCGCCTCCGAGCGGCTCCACGCCCCCGCCATCGACGCGGCCGGGACGGCGCTGATGAGTGCGGGGCTGTTCCTGCTCATGCTCGGCATCAACCAGCTCGGCCAGCAGGGCATCCATGCCGCCCTGCCCTGGCTGCTGCTGGTGGTGGGTCTGGGTCTGCTCGCCGGCTTCCTGGTCCGCCAGGAGCATGCGCGCCACCCGATCATCCCGCCCAGCCTGCTCCGCCGGCGCGCCTTCGCCATCGTCAACGTGCTCAATCTCATGTACGGCGCCTCCGCTCTCGGCGTCTTCCAGCTGGTGCCGCTCTTCGCTCAGGACGCCTACGGGATGAACGCCCTGGAGGCGGGGACGCTGCTCACCGTCCGCGCGGTGGGGATGATCATGATCGCCGGTGTCGCGTCGATGGCCATGCGCCGGACCGGCTACCGGGCGCCGATGGTGGTCGGCTTCCTCCTCGTCGCCGTCGGCGTCGCCATCATGGCGTTCCCGCCGCCGCAGGGGCTCGGCCCATACGGGTGGCTGGGGCTGGCCGCGCTCCTCTGCGGTCTCGGCGTCGGCTCAGCGGGACCAGCGTCCAACAACGCCGCGATCGACCTGATGCCCGATCAGGTGGCCGCCATCTCCGGGCTCAGGGGCATGTTCCGGCAGGTGGGGGGCATCATCGCCGTCTCCATCGCGGCGCTGCTCCTGGACGGCTCGCCGCATCCGGCCGCGGTCATGAGCGGCGTCTTCGTGGGGATGGCGGTGATCGCCCTGCTCAGCGTGCCGATCATCGCCAAGGTGCCCGAGCGGCGCCGGAGAGGCCCTGCCTGAGGCGGCTCGGGGCGGATGGCGGAGCCCCGATGAGCCCCGGCCGTCGGTCCATGGCCAGCTGAATCCGGCGCGGCCTGAACCCCCGTGCCTCTGACAACTCGGAACTTCCGGTGTGGGCTGCCAACATGCGCAGCGTGACCAGCCGCATCGCCGCCATCGTTATCGACTCCGTACGACCCCGGGTGGTCGCGGACTTCTGGCTCGCCGCCCTCGGGTGGGAGGAGGTCGAGGCCGATGCTGACGTCATCAGCATCGCTCCCCCTGACCGGTCGTGGCCAACCATCGACGTGTGCGCCGTGCCCGAGGCCAAGGGCGTGAAGAACCGGCTGCACCTGGATCTGCGCGCCGACGGATGCAGCGCTTCCGACGCGCTGGAGCGCCTGCTGGCCCTGGGTGCGAGACAGGTCGACGTCGGGCAGGGTCCTGAGGCCAGCTGGGTGGTCCTCGCCGATCCTGAGGGCAACGAATTCTGCCTGCTTGCCCGCACGGTCCAGGAGGTGATGCACCGCTGACTGATCCTCCTGTGGGAACGGGCCGACCGCGACCGCGGCCCCGAACGCGCGCAGCCGGTTCCCCTGGGGTTGACGATGCGTACGCGTCGCCGCCGGTCCGCGGACGCGGAACCGTCCCCGGCGTCTCAGGCGGCGATTCCGAGCACCTCCCGAGCCCAGCCGCGCAGCGTCTCCAGCTCGGCCTCGATGGACCCGGGCGGCACCTCGAGCTCGCCCCTCCATGAGGGCAGCCGGCCCAGCCTGAACTCCATGTTGGCGACCACCTGGGGCACGACCATCCAATCGACCGCCTCCAGCTCACGCCCCTCCAGCGGCCGGACGCTGCGGTAGCCGTCGAGGAACGACGGCCAGTCCTGTCCCAGCCGCGGTCCCCAGAGGTCCGCCGCCAGCGGCCCCCGGCCGGCGGCGTCGAAGTCGTGGATCTCGATCGAGCCGTCGTCGAGGAGGTGCAGGTTGTCCAGGCTGACGTCGCCCCAGAGGAGGCCGTGCTCGAGCTGGCCGAGCGAATCCAGATGGTTGCGGACGCGATCGACCAGGGCCGCCACCATGTCGCCGTCCCGCGGCCGGGACCGCAGCGCGTCGAGGACGGTGGGGAGGGTGCGCTCGAGAATGGCGTCGATCTCCAGCGAGGGCCGGCCGTGAGCGCTCCTGAGCCCCGCCGCGGCGAGGTGGAAGCGCGCCGCCATCGCCCCGTAGGCGCGCCGGAGGTCGGGTGCGAAGGGAGGCGCCGGCTTCCGGCCCGTGGAGGCCCGGAGCAGCACCATCGCCCGCTCGCCCTCGGGAGCGGCCACGACCGAGACGGCGCCGCCGCCGGGGAGGGGCAGGACCTCCGGCGTGGGCACGCCCTGGCGCCGGAGGTGGCCGACGAGGTCCGCCTCCCAGGCGGCTTCGTCGGATGTCCGAGCCCGGCCGTAGACCTTGAGGACGGCGCCCCCGGCGCCGGTCTGCAGCCGGTAGACGTCGTTCACCAGCGAGCGCAGGAGGAAGCACCGGCCGGTCCGGGGCAGGCCCCAGGCACGGCGCACGTGGTCCTCCAGCGCCGCCGGATCCAGCAGCGAGCGAAGCGCGGGAAGCGTTCCCACCCGGTCCGCGGCCTCAGTCGGCCGCGTTCAGCTCCTCGATCTCATCCGGGGTCAGCTGCAGTGCCGCCGCCGCCACGTTCTCCTCGAGGTGGGCCAGGGAGGAGGTGCCGGGGATGACCAGCATCTGCGGCGAGCGGTGGAGGAGCCAGGCAAGGGCGACCTGGCTGGGGGTGGCCCCATGGGCGCCGGCCACGCGCTCGACGACGGCGGCCGTGGTGCCGGCGGTCGATCCGATCGGCGCCCAGGGCAGGAAGGCGAGGCTGAGGCGCTCGCAGGCGGCGAGGACGTCGTCGGACTGCCGGTCGGTCTGGTTGTAGCGGTTCTGGACCGACACCACCTGCGTGAGCGCCATCGCCTTCTCGAGCTGGTCGACGGTCACGTTGGAGAGGCCGATCCAGCGGATCTTGCCCTCCGCCTTGAGGCGCACCAGTTCGCCGACCGACTCCTCGAACGGCACCTTGGGGTCGGGCCGGTGCAACTGATAGAGCTGGATCTGCTCGAGACCGAGGTCGCGCAGGCTTCCCTCCAGCGCCTCACGCAGGTGTTCGGGCCGCCCGTCCGGCCGCCATCTCCCGGGGCCGTCGCGAAGGAGGCCGCCCTTGGTCCCGATGACCAGGTCCTGGGCGTAGGGCCGGAGCGCCTCGGCGATGAGCTGCTCGGAGACCCTGGGGCCGTAGGCGTCGGCGGTGTCGATGAAGTTGACGCCCAGCTCGACCGTGCGCCGGAGCACGGCCCGGGCGCCGTCGAGGTCGACCGGAGGACCCCAGATGCCAGGACCGGTGACGCGCATGGCGCCGAAGCCCATGCGCCGGACGGTGAGGTCGCCGACGGTGACGGTGCCCGCATCGGTCGCCGCCATGTCAGTCCTCTCCCTTGACCTGCCCGATGTCCTCGAGCACGCCGGCGAGGCGGGCCGCCAGCTCCTCGGGCAGGTCGGTCTGCTCGAGCTGCTGCAGCAGCGCCTTGGCCTGGCGCCGCACCCGGTCGGTGGCGACGTCGGGGACGGGCGCGCTCTCGGGCTCGGGCTGGACCTCGTCCTCGACCATCGCCTCTCCGGCCGCCTCACGCTCCGCGGCCGCCTCCTCGAGGGCGATCCGGTCGCGGACCTCCCTGACCTGTGCCGAGGTCAGCGCGCCATCCCGCTCGTAGTCGGCGGCGAGGAGGGCCTGCACCTCGCCCGGCAGCGCCGCCGCGGCGAAGGCGACCGGCGCCTTGATCCCGTCCTCGCGGAGGGCGCGGCGCAGGTTCGGGTCGAGCTCGAGGAGCTTTCCCAGGCGGGCGACCTTGGCCTTGGTCATGCCCGCGGCGCGGGCGATCGCGCCCTCGGAGATGCCGGCCGCGAGCAGCTGCTCGAGGGCGTCGGCCTGGGCGGCGACGGCGGCCGCGCGGGGCTGGTTCAGGATCAGGATGAGGAGGGCCGCGGAGAGCCCGCGCGCGGGCAGAACCCGCACCGGGATGCGGTCGATGCCGGCCTCCCGGGCGGCGCGGAGCCATCGGCTCTCCTCGAGGATGCGGTAGTCGCCGTCGCCCTCCTCCTCGGCGGGGGCGACGAGCAGTCGCTGCGGAAAGCCGAAACGCTCGAGCAGGCGGAGCATCGCCGCCTCCGGCTCGGGTCCGGTCAGCTCGAAGGGAAGCTCGCCCTCCTCAAGGAGGCGCTCCGACGGCTGCAGGGGCTCGGCGGGGTAGAGGCGAAGCTCGGCGAGCTCCTCCTCGAGATCGGCGGCTTCGTCGTTGGCGGGCTGGGTCGTCTGCTGCATGCCGCCAGTTTGGCACCAGCCCGGCGGGGGGCGGGGGACGCGAATCAGCGGAGTCACGCGCGGCCTGCCGCCTCTCGACCGGCGGCGGCGGCCGGGGCCCCCCGGGCCGGCCGTCCATACTCGAGTACCCGATGCGGCGCGTCTCCATCGTCGGAGCCTCCGGCTCCGGCAAGACCAGCTTCGGCCGGGCGCTGGCCGGGCGCCTCGGCGTTCCCTTCCTGGAGCTGGACCATCAGTTCTGGGGGCCGAACTGGACCTCGGCCGAGCCCGATGTGTTCCGCGAACGGGTGCGGGAGCTGGCCGCCGGGGACGGTTGGGTCATCGACGGCAACTACAGCTCCCTGGCGCGGCCGCTGGTGTGGGATCGCGCGGACACCGTGGTCTGGCTGGACCTGCCGCGCCTCCAGGTGCTGATCCAGGTCGTGTGGCGGACGTTCCGCCGGGCGCTGCTCCGGACCGAGCTCTGGCACGGGAACCGAGAGCCTCTTGGGGAGACCCTCAGCCGCCGCTCGATCGTGCTCTGGTCCTGGAATCAGCACCCGCGGCTCCGGCGCTCCTATCCGGAGGCGATGCGCGACGCGAGGTGGAGCCGTCTCCGCTTCGTCCGCCTGCGCAGCCACCGGGAGGCCCGGCGTTTCCTCGCCGCCCAGCCCGGCCCGGATCCCGGGGCGCCGTCCCGGTAGGCTATCCGGCGGAATGGCGAGCGTCTACGAGGCGGCGGGAGGGGAGGAGACCTTCACCCGCCTGATCGACCGCTTCTACGCCGGCGTCGACCAGGACCCGGTCCTGCGCCGGCTCTATCCCCAGGACGAGGAGCTCTACCTGGCCTCCCAGGAGCACCTCCGGCTCTTCCTGATCCAGTACTGGGGCGGTCCCGGCTGGTACCAGGAGCGGCGGGGCCACCCCCGCCTGCGGATGCGCCACATGCCCTTCCCGATCGGCCGGCGGGAGCGCGACGCCTGGATGGGGCACATGGCCGGGGCCATCGAATCCCTGGACCTGGACCCGGCCGTCCGCGCCGCCTTCCTCGACTACTTCGAGCGCGCCGCCACGGCGATGATGAACCAGGGTGGCCCGCCCTTCTGAGGGGCCCTCGAGGTCAGGCGGTCTCGAGCCGCCGGCCCTCGTCTTCTTCGGTGTCGTCCTCCTCCTCGTCGACCGGCGACAGGCCGTAGCGCTGCTGCCGGAACCACGACCTCACGCCGCGGTTCTGGAGGTGCAGGACGAGGAGTATGGCGAAGACCGTGGCCAGGATCGAGATCGCGCCGCCGAAGAGCAGCCCCGAGCGGGGACCGAACTGGTCGGCCAGCCAGCCGATGAAGGGGGCGCCGATCGGGGTCCCGCCCATGAAGACGAGCAGGTAGAGCGCCATCACCCGGCCCCGGACCGATGGGTCGGAGTGCAGCTGCACGGTGCTGTTGGCCGAGGTCGAGATGACCAGCGCGGCGAGCCCGGTGGGGACGAGCAGCACGGCGAAGGCGAGGTAGGTGGGCATCAGCCCGCAGACGATCTCGAGCACGCCGAAGACGATGCCGGCGCCGACCAGGACCAGCGTGGTCGGCCGTGAGCGGCGCGCCGAGTAGAGGGCGCCGATCAGGGAGCCGGCGGCGACGGCCGAGGTGAGCAGACCGTAGGAGCTGGCTCCGCGGTGGAAGACGTTGGTGGCGAAGAGCGCGGTCAGGATCTGGAAGTTGAGGCCGAAGGTGCCGATGAAGGCGACCATGATGAGCGGCAGCAGCAGCTCCGGCTTGGCGACGACGTAGCGGAGGCCGGCCACCAGCTGCCCCCTGGCCCGGGCGATCCGGGGCTGGACCTGCAGCTCCGACTCGCGCATCGCGATCAGGCTGGCGATGACGGCCAGGTAGGAGGCGGCGTTGAAGAAGAAGAGCGGGCCGGTGCCGATGATGGCGATCAGGAACCCGGCCACGGCGGGGCCGGCGATGCGGGCCAGGTTGAAGCTGGCCGAGTTCAGGCCGACGGCGTTGGAGACGTCGTCGGGACCGACCATCTCGACCACGAAGATCTGGCGCGAGGGGTTGTCGAAGATGGTCACGGCGCCGGTGGCGAAGGCGAGGATGTACACGTACCAGACCTGGACCAGGCCGGTCACGGTGAGGACGCCGAGCAGCAGCGCGACCAGGCCGAACAGCACCTGGGTGCACATGAGCAGCCGGCGCTTGTTGTAGCGGTCGGTGATGACGCCGCCCCAGAGGCCTCCGAGCAGGACGGGCAGGAACTGCAGGCCGGTGGTGATGCCGAGGGCGGCGCCGTTGTGGTGCGTCAGCTGCAGCACCAGCCAGTCCTGGGCGACGCGCTGCACCCAGGTGCCGATGTTGGAGACGACGGTGCCGCTGAGGAAGAGACGGTAGTTCCTGACGCGCAGGGAACGGAAGGTCTGACTCGCGACCATCAGGCCTGGCCCAGCTTCTCGAGCACCGGGACGGCGAGCCGGATCAGCTCCCGCTCCTCCCGGGTCAGCTGGGCGAACTGCTTGACCAGCCAGGCGTCGCGCCTGCGGCCGTCCTCCTCCATCAGCTTCCGGGCCCGGTCGGTGATGGTGACGATCGACTGCCGGCCGTCCTGGGGGTGCATGCTGCGGCTGATCAAGCTCAGGGATTCGAGGCTGGCCAGGGTCCTCGTCATCGAGGGCGGCTGCACCTTCTCCAGCTCGGCCAGGTGGTGCGGGCTGAGTGGGCCGGAGCGCTTGAGGGTGCCCAGCACCGCCGTCTGGTTGGCGGTCAGGGTGTGGTCTCCCCGCTGGTTCTGAAGCCGGCGGGAGAGGCGGGCGACGGCGATGCGAAGGCTCGCCGCCAGGGACACGTCAGAGCGGGTCAGGGTCGGGGTGGTCGGCATCTTTAATTAGCATAGCTCATTACCTTGGCTAATTAAACCTGGACATGGGCTGGACCGGCCAGGCGAAGGATGATAGCCTTCCCTGGGTGACCTGTCGGCGGGACTCGGCAGGCGACGGCGGGGCAGCGTTTCCGGGGTTGGATCCATGTATGAGTACCTCCACGAGGCGGAGCAGTTGACGGAGCGGCTGGGGGAGATGGTCGGACGGCCCGATCTCCTTCGCGACGAGGACCCGTCCAGCCGCCAGCCGGACGTGGCGGCTCACTGGGCCGACGTCTACCGCTCCCTGCTGGAGCGGGAGGAGGCCTTCCTGAACCGGCGGCCGGGTCGCCGCGGGACCGAGACGCTGGAGCTCGAGGTGCAGCGCCTGCGCCTCCACCTGAACTTCTGGGAGGCGCGACTCCGCGCCCTCTGAGCGGGCTCAGCCCCCGGCGGGGCTGCGGTCCTCCTCGGCGAACTCCTGCAGGTCGCGGCGATGGTATTCGATCATTGCCACGAAGAAGTCGTCGAATTCGGTGAAGCGATCGACCAGGGGCCCGGCGAACCAGAGGACCGGCCCGGGGTCGGTGCGGCGGTCGATCAGGAAGAGGTCGGTGTCGTCGGTCGCCACCGCGACCGGCTGCAGCTGCTCACGCTCCAGGCCGTGGCCGTCGAGGACCTCGGCGTCCAGCGCCCTCAGCAGCCCCTCGGCGCGCTCCCGGTGGGAGCTCGAGACGAGCTGGGCGGGCGTCATCAGGTCGACCGTGTGCCAGAAGGCCGGCCAGCCGCCGGCGGCCTCGAGAAAGCGGCGGTGGGCGGTGTCGAAGGGCCGGCCCAGGGCCTGCTCGGCCCGGGCGAGGAGGGTCGGTGAGGCGGCCACCTCGGGCAGGCGGTAGTCCCAGAGCCTCTCCTTGTCGAGCGAGGACATCGCCTCCTTGATCTCGACCAGCGCGACGATTCTCGCCTGCCACTCCGGCGTGGCCATCAGCCGATGCCGTGATCGGCGAGGGGGTCGCGGCCTCGCCGGGACTTGGGCCGTCGTGCCTCGAAGATGAAGCCGGCCGGCCTGAAGCCGGTGGGATAGCGCTCGGCCTGGCTGCCCAGGCTCTGGTTGACGTTGGCGTCGAGCCGCATCCACCGGTAGGGTACGGGGTTGCCGGTCCAGGTCGTGTCGGGGACGTGGCCGGCGACCTGCTCGCCGTAGGGCGTCTGCGCCCTCTCCGCCCGCTTGCGCTCGCGGTGGGCCTCCTTCGAGGCGCGGCGGCGGAGCTCGCCCGTGGTCGAGACGCGCCCGGTGGGGGACAGATAGCCGGCGAGAAGCGCTCTGTTGCAGCCCTTGACGTACGCCTTCATCTGCTTGATCTGGGCGGGGGTCGCCCCCTCGAAGGCCCGGAAGGCGACCACTCCATCCTTGGTGGTGACCGTGCCCACCGGCATCGTGATCACGGAGAGGCCCTCAAGTTTGACGCGCCGAGCCACATCGACGACGCTACGCGCCCTCCGGTTATGGGCGGATTATCCGGCAAACCTCTGGGTTCAGCCGGTCGCGAGGTAGTCCCGCAGCGCGTTCGCGACCAGTGCCGGGGCGGTGAGGTTGGCGGCGTGGTGCTGGCCACGGAGCTCAACGACCCTGGCGCTGGGGAAGAGTCCGGCGAGCACCCTGATGCTCTCCCTGGTCGGGCGCTCGGCGCTGCTGCCCCCGGCCAGGAGCAGCACCGGTGTGCGCAGCCCGGTCCAGCGATGCGGGTCCAGCTCGACCGGGTCGAGCGCCAGCAGCTGGGGCGTGATCGAGCCGACCATGTCGTCGATGGAGACCCCGGGCGGCATCAGGAGGCTCTCCACCTGGTCCACCGGGCGGCCCTCGATCTCGAGGGCGAAGTGGCGCACCGCCGCCGCCAGCCGCCCTCGTGAGACCAGGTCGTGGTAGTGGCGGATGGAGGCCTGCCACTCGGGCGCGACCAGGGTCACCGGGGGCTCGTACAGCACGAGCCGGTCGATCCGGGCGCCGAACTGCCGGGCCGCCTCGAGGGCGACGACGCCGCCCGAGGCGTGGCCGAGGAGGAAGCAGCCGTCGCCGACCCTGTCGATGACGGCGGCGACGTCGGCCGCCTCGTCCTCGATCCGGGCCGGCCGGCGGGCCTGGCTGCGGCCGTGGTTGCGCCGGTCCATCAGCACCACGTGGAAGCGGCGGGCGAGGAGCCGGGCGACCGGCAGCCAGTCGTCCCCGCGGCTGAGGGCGCCGTGAACGCAGAGCAGGGTCCTGCCCAC
Source organism: Candidatus Dormiibacterota bacterium (assembly GCA_036272915.1). Classification (GTDB taxonomy): domain Bacteria; phylum Chloroflexota; class Dormibacteria; order Dormibacterales; family Dormibacteraceae; genus DATAXV01. The sequence goes on along the minus strand of DATAXV010000115.1, from coordinate 7,672 downwards.
GCCCAGCTCGCGCCAGTAGATCCGGGTGTGGTCCGCCGAGTGGACTACCACTCCGCGAAGGCGCCATCGGGCTGACGCCACACCGGGGACCGCCAGCGATGGCCGTCGGCGGCGGCACGACGCACCGCCGCCTCGTCGATCTCGATGCCGAGTCCTGGCCCCTGCAGCCGGGAGATGACGCCGTTGTCGATCCGCAGGGGGGAGGTGTCGAACAGGTAGTCGAGCACGTCTGCCTCCTGGTTGTAGTGGATGCCGATGCTCTGCTCCTGGATGAGGAAGTTGGGTGTGGCCAGATCGATCTGCAGGCTGGCCGCCAGCGCGATCGGACCGAGCGGGCAGTGGGGAGCGATGAGCACGTCGTGCGCCTCGGCCATGGCGGCGATGCGCCGGACCTCGGAGATGCCGCCGGCGTGGGAGAGGTCGGGCTGGGCGACGGCGATGCCCGATCCGAGCACCTCGCGGAAGTCCCAGCGGGAGTAGAGGCGCTCGCCGGTGGCGATGGGGATGGTGGTGCCGGCGCAGAGCGAGGCCAGGTGCCCCGAGTACTCGGGCAGAACCGGCTCCTCGACGAAGAGCGGGAAGTGGGGCTCGAGCAGCGCGAGCAGGCGGCGGGCCATGGCCGTGCCGACCCGCCCGTGGAAGTCGACGGCGAGGTCGCGCGCGGGGCCCAGCGCCTCGCGCACGGCCCCGATCCGGTCCGCCGCCGCGCAGGCCTCGGCCAGCGTCTCCAGCGGCGCCACCCGGCCGCCGACGTTGAGCTTGACGGCGGTGAAGCCGGCCTCGGCCCGGGCCTGGGCCGCCTCGACCAGGCCGTCGGAGGTGTCGCCGCCGATCCAGCCGTAGACGCGGACCTGCTCCCGGACCGGGCCGCCCAGGAGCTCGTGCACGGGGACGCCCCTGGCCTTTCCGGCGATGTCCCAGAGGGCCTGGTCGATGCCGGCGACGGCGCTGCTCAGCACCGGGCCGCCGCGGTAGAAGCCGCCCTTGGTCAGGACCTGCCAGTGGTCCTCGATGCGGAGAGGGTCGCGACCCATCAGGTAGTCGAAGAGCTCGGTGACGCAGGCGCCGACCGTCTCCGCCCGCCCCTCGACCACGGGCTCTCCCCATCCGCTCACACCCTGGTCGGTGTCGATGCGCAGGAAAAGCCAGCGGGGACGGACCAGAAACGTCTCGAAACCTGTGATCTTCACGACGACTCCTTGTCTACGAGTTCAGTGAATGTGCCGATCGAGGTGAAACAGATGTAGTTGATTGGATAAGTGACGGTTAACAGAGTGCTATGTGAATGCGCGGGGGCCGATGCGCTATGGTTGCGATGCGAGGGATGAGAGTTCTGGTCACTGTGTTCGGGCGCCTTGCGGGACTGCGTGCTGTGCTCGCGATCGCCCTCACCATGCTCGTTTGCATGGCCGGCGCCGGGGTGTGGCTGGGCCTTCACCACAGTCCCCGCCAGGCGGGATCGGGCACCACCGTCGAGATCTCCGCCAGCAACTGCGGCCAGGGCTGGGCCAGCCCCCACGCCGGCCTGCAGACGATCAACCTCCACAACGACGGCGACGCCGCCGCCGAGGCCTACCTGATCAAGCTGCCCGGGGGCGCGATCTACGGTGAGGTCGACAACCTCGGGCCCAACACCACCGATCCGCTGCTCGTGCGGCTCGGCGACGGCACCTACGCCTTCCGCTGCATCGCCGAGGACGTGAACGCGGTGATGGGGCCGCACGTGACGATCCGGGGCGGGAGCGCGAACGGCGGGCCGGCGGCGCCTCCGGTGACCGAGAACGAGCTGCTCGGGCCGCTCCGCACCTACCAGGCCTATGTCGGCGCCGGGCTCGCCGAGCTCTCCGGGCAGGTGCGGACGGTCGCCGCCGACGTCGGCTCCGGGAACCTCGCCCAGGCTCGGACCGACTGGCTGCCGGCGCACATGACCTATGAGCGGCTCGGCGCCGCCTACGGCACCTTCGGGGACTACGACGCCGCCATCGACGGGCGCGCGGACGGACTTCCCGCAGGTGTCCAGGACCCCTCCTTCCAGGGCTTCCACCGATTGGAGTATGGCCTCTGGAACGGCCAATCGAACACCGAGTTGACACCGGTTGTGAACCAACTTGTGCAGTCGGTCGGCGCCCTGCAGGCGGCGTGGCCGAGCATGGAGATCGATCCCATCGACCTCGGCCTCCGAGCGCACGAGATCATGGAGAACGCGCTTCAGTTCTCACTCAGCGGCGACGATGACTACGGCAGCGGCACGGGGCTGGCCACGATCTCGGCCAACCTGACCGGGACCACCGAGCTGCTCACGATCCTGCACCCGTTGCTCGTCACCAGGGACCGGGACCTCGGCCAGAGCGCCTGGATGACCAGGACCGAGCAGCTGGTCTCCTCCTTCGACGGCGCGCAGGGCTGGACGCCCGTGGCCGATCTCTCGATCGCTCAGAGAGAGGACCTGGAGGGGACGATCGACGGCCTGCTCCAGCGGCTGGCCACGGTCGCCACCACCTGCGAGGTCAGGAGGACCACGTGAGCGGCGGGCGCGGCGTCAACCGCCGCCGGTTCCTCGGCGGCGCCCTGGGCGGGGTCGGCCTCGGCGCCGTCAGCGCCGCCGCGCCGGTCGTGGCCGCCGCCGACGCCGCCGCGGCACCGTCGACGGTCCCCTTCCACGGCCTCCACCAGGCCGGGGTCGTCCCGGACCAGCAGCCACACGCGGCGACCTGCGCCTTCGACGTCCTGACCCAGAGCCCGGGTGAGCTCAAGGACCTGTTCCGGACACTGACGGAAAGGGCTCGCTTCCTCACCCGCGGCGGGACGCCGGCTCCGCTCAGCGACACCGCGCCGCCCTCCGACTCGGGGACGCTGGGCTCGATCGTGGTCCCCGACCGGCTCACGGTCCAGGTCGGCCTAGGCGCCACGCTGTTCGACGACCGCTACGGGCTGTCCTCGCTGCGGCCCCGCCACCTCGTCGAGATGCGCACCTTCCCCAACGACGACCTGCAGGTCGCCCAGAGCCACGGCGATCTCAGCCTCCAGCTGACCGCCGACCACCAGGACACCGTGCTGCACGCGCTGCGCGACATCACCAAGAGCACCAGGGGGGCGATGCAGCTGCGCTGGCGGCTGGACGGCTTCACCAGCCGGCCCCGGCCCTCGGGCACGCCCCGCAACCACCTCGGGTTCCGGGACGGCATCGCCAACCCCGACGTCGACGCCGCCCGCCAGATGGAGGACCTGGTCTGGCTCGGACCCGGCCTCGGCGAGCCCGCCTGGGCCCACGACGGCACCTACCTGGTGGTGCGCCTGATCCGCATGCTCACCGAGTTCTGGGACCGCGTCTCGCTGAGCGAGCAGGAGCTGATGATCGGCCGGCGCCGGGCCAGCGGCGCCCCGCTCGACGGCGCCAACCAGAATTCGATCCCCGACTACGCGCTCGACCCCGAGGGCACGGTCATTCCGCTGACCGCCCACATCCGCCTGGCCAACCCGCGCACGCCCCAGACCGAGAAGAACCGGATCCTCCGACGCGGCTACAACTACGACCTGGGGCTGGACGACGTCGGCAACCTGAACATGGGCCTCGTCTTCTGCTGCTATCAGCAGGACATCGCACGGCAGTTCGAGGCCGTGCAGACACGCCTGATCGATGAGCCGTTGGTCGACTACGTCAGTCCCTTCGGCGGCGGTTACTTCTTCGTCCTGCCCGGTGTGCGGGACGGCAGCGACTACTACGGCCGCTCGTTGTTCGCGTCTAAGGAGGAGTGAGGCACATGGTTTGGAGACAGGCGGGCGGGCTCCGCTGGCGCCTGGCAGCATACCTGGCGGTGGCCAGCGTCCTGCTGCTGGCCGCCAGCAGCACGACCGTGGAGGCCTGGGGTCACCAGCCGGCCCCAAAGCCGACGCCGACGTCAACCCCGATCAAGCACCTGGTCGTTCTCTTCCAGGAGAACGTCTCATTCGACCACTACTTCGGCACCTATCCCAACGCGACCAACACCGACGGCACGCCCTTCCACGCGCAGCCCAACACGCCCAAGGTGAACGGTCTGACGCCGGCCCTGCTCAACGACAACCCCAACGAGTACAACCCGCAGCGGCTGAGCCCCTCAGAGGCGCTGACCTGCGACCAGAACCACAACTACACGCCTGAGCAGCAGGCGTTCGACGGCGGCAAGATGGACCAGTTCGTGCAGGACACCGCGCACGACACCTGCACCGGCCAGCCCATCCTCTACGGCGCTCCCGGCCTGGTCATGGACTACTACGACGGCAACACCGTGACGGCGGAGTGGAACTACGCCCAGCACTACGCCATGAGCGACGCCGCCTACGACACCGAGTTCGGTCCCTCGACCCCCAGTGCGCTCGACCTGATCTCCGGTGACACCTCCGGCGCCTCCGCCGTCGACCCCAACACCGGCAAGGTCGTCAGCGACCCCAGCACCGTCGCCGCGGTCAACTCCAACGGGATCGGCACCGACATCGGTGACGCCGACCCCTATTACGATCAGTGCTCGGACAGCAACCACACCACCGACTCGCCGACCCTGAAGATGACCGGCAAGAACGTCGGTAACCTCCTCAACCAGAGGGGCGTGACCTGGGGCTGGTTCCAGGGCGGCTTCGCCCCGACCGGTACCTCCAACGGCGTCGCCCAGTGCAACAGCGAGCACGAGAACGTCGGTGGCCAGGAGGCGCTTGACTACAGCCCCCACCACAACCCCTTCGAGTTCTACCAGTCCACCGCCAACCCCAAGCATCTGGCGCCCAGCTCCGAGTCGATGATCGGCCGCAGCGACCAGGCCAACCACGAGTACGACCTGAGCGACTTCTACACCTCGCTCAAGGACGGCAACATGCCCTCGGTGAGCTTCCTGAAGGCCCCCGAGTACCAGGACGGCCACGCCGGCTACTCCGACCCGCTCGACGAGCAGACCTACCTGGTCAACACCATCAACGCGATCGAGCAGTCGAAGTTCTGGTCCTCCACCGCGATCGTCATCACCTATGACGACTCCGACGGCTGGTACGACCAGATGCAGAGCCCGATTGTCAACGGCTCCCACGACGCGACCAACGACGTCGCTTCCGAGTGCGGCACCAAGCCCGCCGCCGGCGGCGTCCAGGACCGCTGCGGATACGGCCCGCGGCTGCCCTTCCTCGTCATCTCCCCCTACAGCCGCACCAACTTCGTCGGCAGCTGGACCGTCGCCCAGACCTCGATCACCAAGTTCATCGAGGAGAACTGGTTCACGGGACGGATCGGCGGAGTCTCCTACGACGCGAGTTCGGGCAGCATGCTCGGCTTCTTCGACTTCGCCCGGCCACATTTCAATACCGTCCTGCTCAACCCCAAGACCGGGGCGGTGGTCCGCAGTTGAACCGAGGTGAGGGCGGGCTCCGGCTCGCCCTCACCGTCTCCTCCACTTCGCTTCCGGGTTGAGGCCCCGCCGATCGCTCAAGCGGGGGTGCGCTGGCCCGTAGCGACCGCATAAGATGCCATCTGGCTGCGAGAGACCGCCCGGTTCCCCCGGGTGGTATTTGCGGGTGGTCCCGCCCAGGAGGTATCGACACGTGACGACGAAGAAGTGGAACGTCGCCGAACTGGACTTCCACAGCGCATCCCTGAAGCCGGGAAGCGGACCCGCCGTCGAGATCGCCAAGCTTCCTGACGGAGGCAGGGCCATGCGCAACGCGGACGACCCGGACAACGTCCAGTTCTACACCGGCGGCGAGTGGGAGGCGTTCGTCAAGGGCGTGCTCGCGGGCGAGTTCGACTGACCGTCGCCGCCGCCCGCCGCGTGACCGGTCCCGCGGCGGGCCTGATAGCTTGCCCGGGATGAGTAACGTTCCGCTATCGGGCCTGCTGGCGCGGGCACTGGGCGACCTGACTGCCGAGTTCGTCATCCAGGGCGCAGGACAAGCGGAGATGCCCTCGGCCCCGATGTGGTTCGGCTTCCTGCACACCGTCCTCCTCCAGTCCCCGGCAAGCGGGAAAGAGCTTCCCAAACTGACTCGGCTGTCGAAGCGAGCGGTGCGCCAGCTCGCGGGTGCCGCCGTGCGCGCCGGCTGGATGGAGGTGCTCAGTGGAACGGGCGTGCATACAACGTTCGGGCCGACCGATGCGGGACGGGTTGCGGCGGACTCCTGGATGGCGATCGCCGACTCCACCGAGCAGCGCTGGTGCAGACGGGTGGGCGCCGATCACGCGGCTCTGAAAGAGGCGCTCGCCGCGCTCGTCGGTCAACTGGACCTCGAATGGCCCCACTACCCGATCAGCTACGGCGGCGATCTCAGGGTGACCGGCGGGCGATTCCGGCCCGGCCAGGCGGGGCCGCCGCGAGTCCCCGCCCACGGCCAGGACTGGGCGCCGGTCATTCGGGGCGATGGCGACACCGTGTCGGCGCTGACGCTCACCGCGCTCCTCTCGCAACTGCTCGTCGCGTTCTCGGTGGACTACGAGGAAGCGTGTGGGGATGGGTTGGTCATCGCCGAGGGCTTTGTTCGAAGCTTCGGCTCGGATAACGCTGTTCCTATGAAGGACCTGCCGCCCGTTCTCGGAGTCAACGGCCGTGGGAGTGGGGGTGGCCCCGGGCTTGAGCGCCATGGGAAGATCTCCGTTCGCAGCGATCCGGCAGATGCGCAAGTCAAGGTCGCTCACCTCACCACGCGGGGACAGGGCATTCGCGACAGGTACGCTGGTTTCGTCGCCGGCGTCGAGGCCGACTGGGAGGCGCGGTTCGGCTTGTCGAGCATCGCCGCGGTTCGGGGCCAGCTTGAGCCGATGCTTCCCGCCTTCGATCCTGCGCTCGCGGACGCGCTGATCGCGAGCATGGTTCGGTGGTAGTGCCGAAGGTGGGAGGTGCGAGCCGGACGGAGCTCGAGTTCATGGGGTTACGCCCGGCCCTTGCCCCGATGACACCGATCTGAGCACCCCGGCCTCATCAGCGGGGCGTGGCCGCGCAGGTCTCGGCGGGGGGCTGACGCAGCCCGGTGGCGCCTGGCATCGAAGTGGGGTTGGAGAGGGGACGTGCGCCAGGCCACTCTCGGCTTTGCCGAGAGTTGACAGGATCCTGATGCCTCGCCGGCGGGCGGACCCTATCATCGCGTCGATGACGCGGCTGTTGAGCTGGATGGCATTCGGCGGGTTGGGGCTCCTGGTCGCCTCCCTGGTCGGCTGCGCTCCTCCGGGCACACCCTCGGCGGCGTCCATCCTGGCCAAGATCCGGATGGTGCGCTCGTTCCAGTTCCACTACTCCGACACCCAGGCGGACTACCAGGGCGATCTGGCGCTCAGGCCGGTCACGGCCTACATGCTGGACGGCGTCTACCCGGTCCTCGATGTGAATGGGACTCGATACTGGTCCGACTGGTCTGGCCGGTGGAGCACCGCACCGGTGTCGTCCCCGACCAGTGCCTTCACGTCGGCGATGATGACCGAGGACGACAGGTTCACACCGCCGATGGTCATGCCCTGGCTCACCTTTCACAACCTGCAGGTGGTCGGGCGCGGGAGCCATCGCGGCGTGGAGGCCTGGCATCTCCAACAGAACCGAGAGAACCTGTGGGTGGGTATGAACGGGGCCCCCGTCGAGGCCACCGACGGCGACTGCGTGGACGCGGAGAAAGGTTCGTGCCTGAGCTGGGCCAGCATCGTCTACACGAAGGCGAACCAGGTGTC
>DATAXV010000114.1:0-2033 GCA_036272915.1 Candidatus Dormiibacterota bacterium | reverse complement strand
CGCTGCCGGGCCCCGGCCAACTCGACTTCGGCACTGTCGATGGCCGCGATAGCCCAACTCAGTCCACTGACGCTATGAAATCCGCCGTCGGGACCCAGCCACTGTCAGGCGGGCACGCCTCGTGAAAGATCTGGGCTAGGGAGGAGTGATTTCTGTCGCTGACGCGCAAGGCGGACGGGACGTCGAGCTGATCACGCGGACCGGAGCGGCGATCATCGCCGCCGTAGCCCAGTTCGCCAAATCGGCCAGCGCCTAGGTGAGGGAGGGCTACGGAGCGGGGAGCGCCGACCTCCCCTGCCCCAACGTCCTTCGCATCGGTCTGTTCGAGGAGTGACGTCCGAGGACAGCCGGAAGCGCGGGAATGACGGCGTCCGTCCGGCCCAGCACCGGCCCCGAAGGGCGCGCGGATGGACGGGACCGGGCCGGTGCCGCCACCGCTCTGGCGCGGCGGCCGGGAGGCCAGCCCGTCGGAACCTCAGGCGCCCGCCCGTACACTGGCGCCATGGATAGGCCGGTCCTTGCCCCCGGCATGCGTCGGACGCGGCAGCGGCAGGCGATCTGGCAGGCGATGAAGGAGCTCGGCGGGCACCGCACCGCCGACGAGATCGCGGCCCAGGTCAGGCAGACCGACCCGGGCGTAGCCCGGAGCACGGTATACCGCGCCCTGGAGGCGATGTCGCGCTCGGGCGAGGTGGTCGGCGTCCACCTCGGTGGCCGCGGCCTTCACTACGAGCTGGCGCCAGACCCACACCACCACGCGATCTGCCTGCTCTGCGGCCGGGTGACCCACATTGACCCCGCCGTCCTGCGGGCCGTGGACGGCGAGCTCCGCCGCTCTGAATCCTTCCGACCGGTGCAGATCGAGCTGACCGTGAGCGGGCTCTGCAACGACTGCTCGCAGGAGCCTGACGCGGCCGCGCGACTGGCGGCCGCGCTGGAGAAGCGGCACCAGTAGCGATCTCCGGGGCCGGCGCGCTTCCTCGACTGCCGCCATCCCTTGTCCCACCTACGATGGTCATCGGATGGAAGATCTCTTCTCTGTTGCTGGCAAAGTCGCGGTCGTCACCGGCGGGTCCAGGGGGATCGGCCTGATGATCGCTCGCGGATTCGTCGAGGCCGGAGCGCGCGTCTACATCTGCTCCCGCAGCTCGACCGACTGCGACGCGGCGGCGGCGGAGCTGTCGAAGGTCGGGGAATGCGTGTCCGCCCCCGCCGACCTCAGCACGCTCGCCGGCATCGACGCCCTCGTCGCCGCGATCGGCGAGCGCGAGGAGATGGTGCACGTGCTGGTCAACAACGCCGGCGTCGCCACCGGCGCGCCGATCGACGACTTCCCGGAGGAGCTGTGGGATCGGGTCTTCGACATCAACACGAAGGCTGTCTTCTACCTGATCAGCAGGATGCTCCCGCTGATGCGGAGGGGAGCCAGCGCCGAGACTCCGGGCAGCGTCGTCAACATCGGCTCGGTCGACGGCCTCTCCACGCCCCCGGTCGCCAACTTCGCCTATTCGGCGAGCAAGGCCGCCGTCCACATGATGACCCGGCACGTCGCCTACGCCCTGGTCGGCGACCACATCAACGTGAACGCGATCGCGCCCGGCCTCTTCCACACGGCGATGACCCGGCGCACCTTCGAGGGGTCCGATCCCTTCGGCCGGATCGACAGCGTCCCGATGGGCCGGACGGGCACGCCCGAGGACATCGCCGGCACCACCATCTACCTCGCCTCGCGGGCGTCCGCCTTCATGACCGGGGCGGTACTGCCCCTGGGCGGCGGCTTCGCCACCATCGACCGCCAGGGGCAGTGACGCGTGGAGCCGATCCCGGGACTCACTCGAAGCCTCACAGCGCGCCTCGGCGATCGATCGCCGAGGCGGCGGCGCGGCGAACCCCTAGTGTAGTGTCTCGTAAATGGCTTTACAACGAGCGATCTTCTCCAGGATCGTCTCTGCGGAGGCCGTCCAGGTGAAGATCTTCGGCTCCTCGTTGTGGACTTCCAGGTATTCCTGGATAGCGGCGATGAGCTCCGGAAC
>DATAXV010000113.1:0-14919 GCA_036272915.1 Candidatus Dormiibacterota bacterium | reverse complement strand
GTGGGTCAGATCGTACGAGCTGAGAATTTCCATGATCTCCGTCGGTTTCTTGGCCAAACTTGTTCTCCGAGGTGGCTGAAGAGTGGATTGCTTCAGCTACCTCCTTCCCAAGTTCAACCTCGCGGACAGCAACACGCCCGGAAAACCGACTGACCGCTCACCTGGAGTTCTGGTGGCCGTCAGCCCGGAACCTGGTGTCCGCCCACCTGGAGTCTGACGCGGCCGCTAGCAGGGACCAAAAGTCGGAGCCGAACCTTGCGGTTAACAGTTGGGTCTGCTGCCAGTTCGACCCTGTCCGGATGGTCCGCGAACGCCGTTCTGGCGGTGCACATGCATCCGGTTCCGTCCCGAGAAGTCCAAGGCAATGGAGGTAAGAAGGAGGTACTAACCTCGGACATGCCGATCGGTCCGGAGCCCAGCTGTCGGGTGTCCACGGCTGTCGCAGCGGCTGCGTGGGGCGCAGCTCATCGACCCCCGTCTGGAGAAGGTGGAGGGATTGGTGGAGCGTTCGCACGCCAAGATCCGTGCCGATGTGGTGCACGACCGGCTGCGGTCGATGGACTACGACGGCAGTGAGCGGCGGTGGCACAGGCCAAGGCCTCCTACCGGTCGGGACATCGCCGCACCTACCGACCCTGGCTGCCGGAGCCGGGGGCCTGGCTGCAATTCGCCTGGAGCGCGGGGCCTCGTGTCGGAGGGCGTCGGACGAACCTGTTCTGCGCCTGGCTGGCGTGGTCGCGGTACCGGTGGTGCTGCCGACCTGGGACCGCTTCGGCAGGCGCAGGAGGCCTCATCGTCCGTTCTCTGCTGCCCATCCCTCACCCAAGGCGCCGCGCAGCATCAGCCAAGCAGGTGCGGCTAGCGTGACGGGCGCACACACAGCAAGGGTCACGGGAACGGTCGTCAAGGCAACCAGACCAGCGCCCGCGGCTGAGCCGACGGCCAGCGCGGTTCCGAAGATGAAGAGGACAGCGGCGTTGGCTCGACCACGATAGACGTCGCTGAGGAGGCGTTGCTTCGTCGTCTCTTGGTGTACATCCCACAACGTCCAGCCAAAGGCGTTCACTAGTCGGCTGATGAAGACGACCGGGACGGCAAATGATCCCGCCACGACGGCGACAGGCAGGAGCATCATGCCCGCGCTGCGAAGCGTCGAACCTGTGACGATCGAGCGGCCCGGGCCAATGCGAAGGCCAATACGCCGCGCCGTCGCTGCGGCGAGCAGGCCGCCCACGGTTCCGGCACTGTAGACGGCGCCGATAAGTCCGGCCGAGAAACCCAAATCGCGGGAGAGGAGACGAGCGTGACGCTTTGGGCAGCAGCCCAGAAAAAGGTGTCGAGACGATCGAGGGTGAGGGGCCCGATCCGGCGCGGGATCGGGCCTCATCCGGTTGCTCTCGGATCTCGGCGTCTGGAGCGGCGAGGGTCGCCTCGCTGGACCTCGAGCACCAGGATCTGGATCGCGGCCCGCCGCCGTCCTCGGAAAGCTTCGCTCGGAATGCGACTGGGACACGCTGCCGCGAATCCTGGCCGCCCTCACCGCGTGGATTGGCCGGCGAGGATCAGAGCCTGGGCCAACTTCACCGGCCTCGACCGGGCCGGCAAGGGCTCGCGGCCAACGACGACGTCGATCTACCGGATGGTCCGAACTCAAGGGTAGGCCGCCGGCGTAGAGGCCCGGCCCCACGGGATACGGCACTCGGCGATCTCTCTGATTCGGGGTCCGATTGCTAATAGTCACCCCTTCGTCATGATCGGCAGGGAGGGCTGGCGGCCGTGCACCGGCTGGTAGCCAGCGAAGCTCGATTCGACGATGCCCTCACCGCCGGTCAGACTCGCCAACTGGCGCCGAAGCTCCTGCGTCTGCGCGACCCGCAGCACCGCCTCGATCGTCGCCAGCTGCCCGCGTATCGATGCCGTCTGTCCAGCCGCTCCCAACCGAGCGAGCGCCGACATCACCGCGCCGTTCGTCGCGGCCGGGACCTCGACGCTGACGCGAATCGTCGGCTCGCAAACGACGACCCTGGCCTCGACGAGCGCCTGCCGCAGAACGAGCGGCGTCAGCTTTCGGAAGTCGGCCGCGGTGCTGGGCGGCCCGCGCCTCGATGGAGGGCCGTCGGGAATGCTGTAGACGCATTCGATCATCGTCACGATGCAGTTGCTGACCCGCCAGCCGAAAAGGCCCTCCTGAAGGGCCTCACTGACGTACCCGGCCATGTGTTCCCGGAAGCTCTCGATCGTCTTGTAGATGTACAGAGGGACAGCCGAGTGGTCGACGGCCAATTGGAAGTCGATACCGCAATCGACCGGCGCCGGCTCGATGCGCAGCCCGATCGTGGCGAGAAACGGATTCGACTCAGCGTGCAGCACCTCGACCGCTTCGCCGATGCGAATCGGGCGCTCGATGTGGATAGGTGTCGTCTCGCGGAACGTGACGTTGATGCCGAACTCGCTCGCGAGCGTCTCCTGGATCACGTCCTTTTGGACCTCGCCGTAGAGCGAGATCGAGACACCCCGGCTCGTCTCGTCCTGACGGACATTGATCAGCGGGTCCTGCTCCGCGAGCTGCGTGAGCGCTGCCCGCAGCCGCGCGCTGTCCGCGGAGCTAGCCGGGACGACGACCGCCTCCAGTGTAGGTGGCGGAAACCGGTGAAGTATGCCACCTTCCTCGTTCTCGCCGATCCGGTCACCGATCCTGACCTCCGTCAGTCCCCAAAGCTTCGCGACCGCCCCGGCAGAGACCGACAGCCGCTGCACCGCGAGCCCGCGTTCGAACACGGCGATCGCTGTCGCCTTCCCTACCTGGCCCTGACCGAAGCGCAGCTGGTCGCGCACCCGAATGGTTCCTGAGAACATGCGGACGTACGCGATCTTTTCCGCGCTTGTGCCTCGTTCGATTTTGAAGATCGTTGCTGAGACATGCCCCTCCGAATCACTTGTCGAGCTCGGCAGCAGTTCGGCGATGCCCTTCATGAGCGCTGGGACGCCCGCACCAGTGATCGCGGATCCGAAGAAAACGGGATAGACGAATGCTTGCTGCGTCTGGGTCGCGAGCGCTTTCCTCAGCCGCCCAGAGGCGAGCTGCGCGGCATCATCCACATATGCGGCGAGGAGCGCGTCGTCACGCTCGGCCAACACCTCGACGGCGTGAGAGCAAAACGCGGGGGTGTGGGCGGTGTACGCAGTGACCTGCGCACCGCGAGTGCCGAGCCGATCGACGGACCCCATCGGGATCGTGGCTGTCGACAAGCGCTCGGAGATCGCATGCAGTACTCGCCCAGCGTCGGCGCCCATTCGGTCGATCTTGTTCACGAAGATCAGCAGCGGGATGCGAAGCCGCTGCAACGCCCGCATCAAGATACGGGTCTGGGGCTGTACGCCCTCGACGGCGGAGATCACGAGGACTGCCCCATCGAGGACGCTCAGGGCACGCTCGACCTCGGTGATGAAGTCCGGGTGTCCAGGGGTGTCGATCAGATTGACGGTGACGTCATCGATCGCAAAAGACACCACGGCCGACTTGATCGTGATGCCGCGCTGGCGCTCCAGCGCCAGCGAATCAGTCTGAGTTGTGCCGGCGTCGACGCTCCCGATCTCATCGATGATGCCGGCGGAGTAGAGCAGCTGCTCGGTAAGAGTTGTCTTACCGGCGTCTACATGGGCAAGGATCCCCAGGTTGAGTGTTTGATGCTGCAAACGTCACGCCCTCCGAGGTTTACGGTCACGAAGTTCCTCTCTATGGACATGGACGCTGCCCGCATCTTCTCCTCCTGCTCGATCAGGGTGGACGTTCCTACAGCCACCATGTTAGGCGTCTCGAGGGCCATTGGTTGGGGGCCTGGCCACCCTCAGATGTCGGCCGCTAGAGCTAATCAGGGCCCCGGGAAACAGTCGATTTGAACTGTGGTGGGCCGGGAGGTGTTTACAGACCGCCGCGAACAGCCCGTAGGTCACGCGGCCCAGAAGAAGCGCTCCGGATTGGTCGACGAGACGCAGCTGATCGGCATCCATCGGCGACCAATCCGAGACCACGCCTCCGAAGCCGAATTCGCCGTTGACATCGGCGGCGAAACCGTCGACCGACACGAACTCCTGCACGATGAGCACCTGCGGCACCTCCTGGGCGTCAACCGGTCACGCTCCTCTCCCCCACAGCGTGACCCGGGGATATCCTCCCGGGACCCACGAGGCGGCTGACGAGATCGATCAGAAATCGAGAAGCCTGGGTCACAGAGCCGCACATAGCATGACGACCATCGAACGCCATCCCCCGGCCGGGCGACCGAGCTCGGCCAGGACGGATGCAACACAGAGGAGAAAGAAGGTGAAAGGTATGTGCCTGCTCGTGTTCCCGGCCAAGGACATGGACGCCGACAAGAAGATCTTCCGGGCCATGCTCGGCGTGGAGCCCTACGCCGACGCTCCCTACTACACCGGCTTCCGGACCGGCGACCTCGAGATCGGCCTCGACCCCAGCGGTTCGACCACCGGCCCGATCGCCTACTGGGCGGTGGAGGACATCAAGGCGAGCCTGCAGCAACTTCTCGACGCCGGCGCCGAACTCGTCCAGGACGTGCGCACAGTCGGACCCGGCCGCCAGATGGCCCAGGTCAAGAACGCCGGAGGCAGCATCGTCGGGATCGTCGCGGACGCCTAACTCGTCACGCACTGCCGCATCCGCTCCCGTGGGCAGCGGGTGCGGCATCGTCTGCGGGTCGTCGGTACGACCTCGACTCTCGGCAGGCGGGGACGCCCGCCACCCGCGTCCCAGACCCTCCAACGACTCTCGACTCGGCATCTGGCCGTGCCAGGCACGCGTGGAACAGCGAGACTGGCATGGTGCTGCCCAGAGACCTGCGCATCGCCGCACTCCTGGCCATGGTGCTGCTGGTCACGGCCTGCGGCAGCCCGGCCAAGGCGAAGCGCTCACCCTCGCCGACGCCGCATGTCTCGGCGAGTCCGACGCCCGTGCCCACTCCGACGCCCATGCAGCCGGCGACGCAGGACTCGTTCACCGTCACCGCCTTCAGCAGCGGGCTCACCGTCCCCTGGGCGGCGGTCGAGCTCCCCGACGGCAGCTTCATCGTCTCCGAGCGGTACGGCCCGATCGTCCACGTCAGGGCGGGCGGGGCTCTCGACCCCACCCCTCTCACCAAGCTGTCCGTTCACGCCGCCCCCGGCGACGAGAGCGGCGTCCTGGGCCTCGCCCTCGATCCCCAATATCCGAGCCAGCCCTATCTGTACGTCGACTACACGGGACCCGACAACAACGACCACATCGCTCGATTCATGGTCACGGCGGGAGGGCCCGACGGGATCCAGCTCGGCGCCCCGACCAACCTGCTCACCGTCACCGAGGGCAACATCGCCACCCAGTGCTGCCACTACGGCGGGCGGATCGCGTTCGGCCCCGACGGCGACCTCTACATCACCACCGGCGACGCCTACGTGCCGACCAACGCGATGAGCCTCTCCAACCTGGACGGCAAGATCCTGCGCATCACGCCCACCGGCGGGATCCCCTCGGACAACCCGTTCCCCAACTCGCCGATCTGGGCTTACGGGCTGCGCAATCCGCAGGGGATCGCCTGGACCTCGGCCGGCGTCATGTACGCGTCCGTCAACGGTCCGACCGGCGACCTCGGCCTGTACCACCGCGACGAGATCGAGGTGATCCAGAAGGGCGCGTTCTACGGCTGGCCGCTGTACGCGGCCAACACGCGCACCTCGGTGGCCGACCCCGGGGGCCTCCCTCCCGACACCCCGCCCATCCTCAGCAGCGGCCCCGACTTCTCGTGGGCGCCCTCCGGCATCGCCTGGTGGGCACCCTCGGCGAACGTCCAGCCCTCGCTTCTGGTCACCGAGCTCAACGGCCAGGCGCTGATGCAGGTGATCGTCAACCCGGCGAACCCGAGCGCGGTCACCGGGAGCTACAACGTGGTCACCGGTCACGGCCGCCTGCGCGACGTCCTCCCCATCGCCAACTCGAACTGCGTGCTGCTGCTCACCAGCAACGACGACGGGCGCGGCTCGGGCGCCGCCGACCAGCTCCTCAAGGCCTGCGCGGGCTGACCGCGAGGCGTCAGCTCAGAGGCGGGACCCTCGATACCTCCCGCCAGCGGTCCAGCCGCGAAGCGTGAGGGTCGGACCCGGCCGAGGGATCCGGCCCGATCACCGTCGTCTCCCGTCGATCCCGCTCGTAGCGTGGCCACTCCGGCAGCTGCTCCGAGCTCGGCCTGCCATCCCTGACGAACGACCCCCACGCCTGCCTGCACTGGGTCGCCACCCGCCGCCGGCCGGGACTCTCGCCGTCGTCCCCTGTGAGCTCGTCCACTCCCGGCTGGTCGAGGTTGCCGAAGGGGAAGGGTATGTCCATGGCGTGGGACGCGGAGAGCACGCCGCCGCGCACCGGCGATCGGAAGTCGAACTCGTAGCGGTACACGGGAGCGCCGGTGTCGGCGTGGAAGGCGGCGAGATCCCGCTGCGGCAGGCGCCAGTCGAGGTCCGTGCGCAGGAGGTTCCAGACCGCCTGGTCGGTGGCCGCCAGACCGCGATAGGCCGCGGTGAGCTCATCGAGCAGCGCCGGATCCGGCTCCAGCAGCATCCGCTCGAGCCGCCGGCGGAGCGGCACCTCCTCTCCGACCCCGTAGCCCCATCCGATCGCCTCGAAGATGTTGTGCTCGTCGCGGTTTAAGGCGTCGATCACCGGCAGCGGCAGCACGTCGCCATCGACCACCGGTCGGAAGGGGGTGATCATCTCGCGTCGCATCCGGCGCTGCGCGTCCATCAGATCCGGGACCGCCGCCGCCCGGAGCCGCTCCAGCGTCGGCGCCTCGGATCCGGGACCCAGCTCGCGGAGGAAGAGGTCGCGCGCCCGGTGCGCGGCCTCGACGCCGGCGTCCGCGGAGCCGTGCCCGCTCTGGACGATGGCGCCGTGGAAGAGGTCCCGCGCCCTGGGGCTGGCGAGCAGAGCGCAGACCATCATCGCGCCGGCCGACTCCCCGCCGACGGTGACGCGGTCCCGATCGCCGCCGAACGCGGCGATGTTCTCCCGGATCCAGCTCAGAGCCGCGATCGTGTCGAGCAGGAAGTCGTTGCCGAGCCTCGCCTCCTCATCGACGGCCAGCGCGCCCAGCGCGCCGAGCCGGTAGTTGAGCGACACCACGACGATGTCCTCGCTCGCAGCCAGACGGCTCCCGTCGGTCCAGGGCGCGGTGCCGGAGCCGATCACCCAGGCGCCGCCGTGGATCCACAGGTACACGGCGTGCCTGCCGCTCCCGCCGCCGGACGGGGACCAGACGTTGAGGTTCAGGCAGTCCTCGGCCTGGACGGCATCGGGGATGAAGAAGGCGGCCTCGCAGGCGGGGATCCAGACCGCCAGCGGATCGGGGTCGGGCTGCAGCGAGATCGGCCCGTACCGGGTGCAGTCCCGGACACCCGTCCAGGGGACGGCCGGCCGTGGCGGCGCGAAGCGCAGCGGACCCACGGGCGGCGCCGCGTAGGGGATGCCCTTCCAGGACGTCACCGCACCCGTCCGAACCCCCTCGACCGTGCCCGCCGCCGTCTCGACCCTGATCCCCATCGCGGAGCACCTCCGGTGTCAGTTGCTGGTCAGCCTTCGATGGCCGGGGCCGCCGCGTATTCCTCGTCCGTGACGTGGGGTCCCCAGTCGGCGCTCCTGCCCTCCTCCCCGACCGGGAGCATCGCCACGTGGGACATCAGGCGGTTCGGCGAGGCGCCGTGCCAGTGGTCCTCACCGGGCTCGAAGAACACGCGGTCACCGGGCCTGATCACCTCGATGGGACCGCCTCGACGCTGGGTGAGCCCGATTCCCTCGGTGACGTAGATCGTCTGTCCGTGCGGGTGCGTGTGCCAGGCGGTGCGGGCACCGGGCATGAAGTGGACGATGCTGGCCGTCAGCTGGGAGCCGTCCGAGGGGGCGGCCGCGGCGTCGATGTAGACGGTTCCCGTGAACCAGTCGCTGGGGCCTGCCCCAGACCTGGTGTTCCTGGTGATCTTCATCGTGCCTCTCCCATCATCAGCGGCCGGTGAGCCGCTCCAGATGCTCGGGGTATCGAGCACCCTGCACGCTCACCTCGGAGGCCGCGGCCTCGATGTCGGCCAGATCCTCGGGCGAGAGCTCGACCTCGGCGGCGCCGATGTTCTCCTCCAGGCGCTCCAGCCTCCGGGTTCCCGGGATGGGTGCGATCCAGGGCTTCTGCGCCAGCAGCCAGGCGAGGGCGATCTGCGCGGGCGAGGCTCCCTTCCTCTGCGCGATGTCGCGGACCCGATCGATCAGCGCGTAGTTCGTCCTCCGGGCGTCGGCCGTGAAGCGGGGGATCGTGTTCCGGATGTCGTTGTCGGAGAACACCGCCTTCTCGTCGATGGTCCCGGTGAGGAAGCCCTTGCCCAGCGGGCTGTAGGGGACGAAGCCGATCCCCAGCTCCTCCAGCGCCGGCAGCACCTCCGCCTCCGGACGCCGCCACCACAGCGAGTACTCGCTCTGCACGGCCGCCACCGGCTGCACGGCGTGGGCGCGCCGGATCGTCTGCGCCGCCGCCTCGGACATGCCGAAGTGCCGGACCTTCCCCTCCTGGATCAGGTCCCTGACCGCACCCGCCACCTCCTCGATGGGGACGTCGGGGTCGACGCGGTGCTGGTAGAAGAGGTCGATGGTGCCGATCCGGAGCCGGCGAAGCGAGCCCTCGATCATCTCCCTGATGTAGTCGGGCCGGCTGTTCAGGCCTCGCGGCTCGCCGTTGGGCCCGAAGTTGTGGCCGAACTTGGTGGCGATGACGACGCTGTCCCGAACCGGCGCCAGCGCCTCCCCGACCAGCTCCTCGTTCACGAACGGGCCGTAGGACTGCGCGGTGTCGAAGAAGGTGACGCCGCGATCGACCGCGGAACGGATGAGGGCGATGTTCTCCCCGCGCTCCGGCGCGGGCCCGTAGCTCTGGCTCATGCCCATGCAGCCGAGCCCGATGGCCGAGACCTCGAGCCCACCGTTGCCGAGCTTGCGCTTCTTCATGGTCTTCTCGTTTCTCCTCTAGGCGGTCGCGCGCCGTGGCACCAGCTTGACCGTGGTCGCCCGCGCCTGCCTGCTCACCATCTGGTCGACGTAGGACCCCGCACGGCCGTACTTCCCGCGGTAGGCGGCGTCGACCTCGTCGTTCAGAGCGCCGGCGCCTCGACGAAGCCGACCTCGACGCTCGCTCCACCGGCGATCACCACGCCTCGCCGGTTCCGCCGGGCGCGGCGGAACCAGACCCCATCGGTCCCGCGCCAGGAGCGGACGAACAGCTCGTCGCCGTGTCGGACCACCCACACCACGACCGGGGCCTGCGGAGAGCCGTCACCTCGAAGGGGGGCGATCTCGACCTCGCGCGCGGCTCCGATCCGTGTCAGCTCACCGGCGGTCCATGCCGTCATCGAAACGCCACCTCCATCCACGGAATCATGCGGATTCACCATCGCTCATCTCTCCTACGGACGCAGCAGCGCCTTGATGGCGCGTCGCTCGTCCATCGCCCGGTAGCCCTCGGCGACCTGCTCCAGGGGCAGGGTGAGGTCGAAGACCCGGCCCGGATCGATCCGGTCCTCCCACACCAGCTGGATGAGATCGGGCAGGAACCGCCGCACCGGTGCCGGACCGCCCCGCAGCCCGACGTGCGAGAAGAAGAGCTGGTCACCGGGAAGGCTCACCCCGTGCGGCACCCCGACGTAGCCGACGATGCCCCCGGCCCGGGTCGAGCGCAGCGCCTGCTGCATCGACTCCTCCGTGCCGACGCACTCGAGCACGGCGTCCGCGCCGACGCCCTCGGTCATCTCCCGGATCCGGGCGACGCCCTCGTCGCCCCGCTCGGTGACGATGTCGGTGGCGCCGAACTCGACGGCCAGCCTCTGCCGCGGCTCGTGCCCGCTCATGGCGATGACCCGACCGGCTCCCATCCGCGACGCGGCGATGACGGCGCACAATCCGACCGCGCCGTCACCGACGACGGCGACGGTCATGCCCGCCTCGACCCCGGCGCAGACGGCGGCGAACCACCCCGTGCTCATCACGTCGGACAGGCTGAGAAGGCTGGGGACGAGCCGGTCCACCGGCATCTCGGGCGTGGCCACCAGGGTCCCGTCGGCCATCGGCACCCGGATCAGCTCGGCCTGGCAGCCGGTCATGTGGAACCGGTGCTGGCACGAGGCCTGGAATCCGGCACGGCAGTTGGGGCAGGTGTTGTCGGAGGCGAAGAACGATCCGATCACGAACTGGCCCGGGCTGATCGAGCCGACCTCGGCGCCGACCTCCTCGACGATGCCGCAGTACTCGTGCCCGATCGGCTTCGGCGCCGGAACCTGATTGACGCCGCGGTAGTCCCACAGGTCCGATCCGCACACGCAGGTGGCGACCGTCCGGATCAGGGCGTCGGTCGGCTCGACGATCTCCGGCTCGGCGCGGTCCTCGACCCGAACGTCCCAGGGACCGTGGATGACAGCTCCTCGCATGGTTGCTCTCCGTTTCAGTGATTGGCGGCCGGCGGCGCGGCCGGCGCTACTCGGTCCCGAGGACCCGCCGCGCGACGGTCATGGCGGACATCGCCCGGGGCCATCCGGCGTAGAAGGCGAGGTGGGTGATCAGCTCGATCAGCTCCTCCTCGCTGACGCCGTTGGTCCTGGCCCGGGCGAGGTGGTGGGTGAGCTGCTCGGTGCTGCCGGTCGCGACCAGGGCGGCGACGGTGACCAGGCTCCGGTCCCTGGGCGACAGCTCCGGACGCTCCCAGACCTGCCCGAACAGCACGTCGTCGGTGAAGCCGACCAGCGCCGGCGCGAAGTCACCGAACATCCTCTGTGCCCCTGAGGGCTCCTTGTTCACGTCCATCTCTTCAGTCCTCGAGGAATGCGCTCTCACCGAGAGCGGGTGGATCGGCGATGGGGTCGGCTCCCCCCGCCCGGCTCAACCTCGGCCGGCGAAGGGCGAGGAGCAGGACCGCGCCCGCCAGCGATATGGCGGCGGTGACCGGCGCGGCCACATTCCAGCCGGCGATCAGCCCATCGGGACCGGAGCCGCCGGCGTGGGTGAGGATCACGGTGACGACGGTGAGCCCCAGGGCCGAGCCGAGGTAGCGGGCGGTGTTGTTCGCTCCGCTGCCCATCGCCGCGCGGTCGGCGGGCACGGTGGCCACCGCCTGGCGGCCGAGGGCGGCGTTCAGGACCCCGTTGGCGGCACCCGCCACCAGCATCCCCGGCAGCAGCCGCCAGATCGAGGCGTCGGGGGTGAGCCCGGCGAGCGCCAGCTGACCGGCGGCGACCCCGACCAACCCGCCGATCAGCTGCGCCCGCGGCGAGACCGACCCGGGCAGCCACCGGGCGCCGAGGGCGGTCAGGGCGCTGGTCGCGGACCAGGCGAGCAGGACCACGGCGGCGAGGATCGCGCCCACCCCCATCGTCCGCTCGAGCAGCGTGGGAATGAGCGACAGCAGTGACAGCACGCCGGCGCCGGATGCCAGCGCGGCCGCGGTCGCGCCGGTGAAGTCCGGGTGGCGGAACAGGTCCAGGTCGAGCATCGGCGCCGCGATCCTGCGCTCGGCCAGGGTGAAGGCCGCCGCGGCGACCAGTCCCAGGGCCAGCAGCCCGATCGTGGCCGGCCGGTCCCAACCCGATCGGCCCTCGATCAGGCCCGCGAGCAGCGCGGCGAGGGCCACCCCGAGCAGGAGCGTGCCGGCCAGGTCGACCCGCCCCGGCCGGCGAGCTCGGGACTCGCGCAGGAGGGCGCCTCCGACGGCCGCGAGCAGAGCCGCGCCGATTGCGGTGGCGACGTAGGGCAGCCGCCAGCCACCGGCCACGTCCAGCCCGCCGGCGACGAGCGGACCGATCGCGACCCCGGCACCGATCGCGGCGCCCCAGACGCCGGTCGCCCGCGCCCGCCCTGGACCTTCGGGGAAGGCGGACGCGATGAGCCCCAGGCTGCAGGCCACGATCGCCGCTCCACCGACGCCCTGAAGGACCCGGGCGCCGACCAGCAGGAGCGCGCTCGGAGCGAGCGCGCCGAGGACCGAGGCGGCGGCCAGCACGACTGCTCCGGCCAGGAACGTGCGGCGCCGCCCGTGGTCGTCGCCGATCGCGCCGCTGGCGAGCAGCGCGACGGCGGATCCGAGGCTCATGCCGCTCAGCAGCCAGGCCTGAGCGCCGCCGCCGAGCCCGAGGCCGGCGGCCGTGCTAGTCAGGGTTGTCAGCGGAACCGTGAAGGCGACCAGGGTCAGCAGCGTCCCGGCCACGGCGACGGCCAGCGTCCGGCGCGAGCCCGGCGAAGTCGGGTTTCGCCGCCCGTCCGCCAGCGCTCGGCCGGGCTCCGGGGCGGTTGCGGTCGCCGTCTCCGGCGACGCCGCCCTGCTGATGACTGGCAACTAACTCTCCTTGTCTCTTTCGCGCGTCAACCCACCGGCCTCGACCAGGTCTCCGGAGGGCGCCCGTGTCGGGCGAAGAGGCGTGCGCGTCCGCTCGGATGCGGATCCCGATTGAACAGAAGTCCAGACCTCTGATCAGTCTCGTTCATGACTTCCACGGCCAAGAACTAAGCTATGAGGCAGACGACTACGAGAGGTATGATGATCCTGCAGGATGCTTGTACCATCCTGCAATCCCAACCCGCCCTTTGCTCGGACGAGGTAACCGACGCCGATGAACTCGAGTCGCGCTGTGCCGTCCCGCGAGCTGGAGCGTGCGCAGGTCAACCGCGAGGAACTGATCGACCGCCTGAATCGGGCCGTCAGCGAGGACGGCACGACCGATCCGCTGCCGGGTCTCCGGCTCCGCCGCGCCTCATCCCCGACCGAGCTGGGGCCGAGCGTCTCCTATCCCACCCTGTGCGTGATCGCCCAGGGCAGCAAGGAGATCCTGCTCGGCGAGAGCCGGTACCGCTACGACCCCGCCCACTACCTCATCGCGACGATCGAGCTGCCGATCGCCACGCGCATCGTCGAGGCGTCGCCGGAGCGGCCGTACCTGAGCGTGCTCCTCGGGCTCGACGCCTCCCTGGTCGGATCCGTCCTGGTCGAGGCCGGCCATCCCTCCCCGCGCGCCCCATCGGCGGTGACGGCGATCGACGTCAGCCCGCTGGACGCCGGACTCCTGGACGCGGTGGTCCGCCTGGTCCGGCTTCTGGAGGCGCCGTCCGAGGCCCGCTACCTGGCGCCGCTGGTGACGCGGGAGATCATCTATCGCCTCCTGGTCGGCGAGCAGGGGGCCAGGCTCAGTCAGATCGCCGCCCTGGGCGGTTCCACCCACCCGATCACCGGGGCGGTGGAGCGGCTTCGCACCACCTACGACCAGCCGCTGCGCATCGAGGAGGTGGCACGCGACGTCGGGATGAGCGTCTCCGGCTTCCACCACCACTTCAAGGCGGTCACCGGGATGAGCCCGCTTCAGTTCCAGAAGCAGCTCCGGCTCCAGGAGGCGCGCCGGCTGATGCTCGGCGAGCAGATGGACGCGGCGAGCGCCGGGTACCGCGTCGGGTACGAGGACGCCTCGCACTTCAACCGCGAGTACAAGAGGCTGTTCGGGGCCCCGCCCATCCGCGACGTGGAACGTCTCCGCGAGGCCGCGACCGTCAGCGCCGGCCTGTGAGGAACGCCTGCCGCCAACCCCGTCATGGCGCGAGCGTGGCGATGAGTTCCCGATAGGCGTGGAAGGCGGGCTTGGGACTGTAGTCGTCGGTCATCAGTCCGAACCGGCTGAAGAGGCCGTGTCCCGCGGACCGCGAGTCGCGCAGGGAGTGGTGCGTGTAGCCGGTGATGTTGAGCTCCTCGGCGTTGCGACCAATCACCTCGAGCACTGCCCGGACGACCTCGACCTGACGCTCCACCGGACGGGCAGGGCCGGTGGGCCAGCCGTGCTCGGTGATGACCAGGGGAAGATCTCCGAGCCCGGCCGGCGCCAGGACGTCACGGCGATGGGATCGCAGAAGGCCCTCGACGACGGCCGGGAGGCGATCCGGCGTGATCGGCCGGAACACGTCGGGGAAGAAGTCGAGCCCGACATAGTCGAGCTCGGCCACGAACCGTTCTCCACCGACGCGGGTGAGGTCCGAGAAGAAGCTGACGTCGGCACCCAGGAGGGGCGCGCTGTTGCAGCCCACCCTCAGGTCCGCATACCCCTCTCCGATCGCCGCTTCCCTCGCCGTGTGGACCCCCGCGATGATCGCCTCGGTGACGCCCGGATACGAGCCGTCGAGATAGGGATCGTCGGTGATGTTGGGCTCCTCGGCGATCTGGATGTTTGCGAGGATCGGGCCGTGGCGTGCGATCAGGCGCTCGATGAAGCCGCAGTAGCCCTCGACGTCGCCGGATCGTGAGTGGTACTGGACGACGAGGTCAAGCTTCCTGCCTCGTCCGGCGTAGCGCTCATAGTCCGCCGGCGTCTGCTGCGTCGCGGTGTGGACGGCGTCGGCCGGGTCGACGAAGGCGTGATAGGCGCGGACGACGAACGGTCGCCCGTCACCGCCCTGGAGCAGGTCGAGCGCCTGGGTGATCCGATCCGGGCAGTCCGCGGGGCCCGGCGGCACGACGTGTCCGATGGCGCTGCCCGGATAGATGCCGAACGTGAGTCCTCCTCGTGTGCCGCTCTCCGCCATTCCTTCCTCCTTCTCTCTCAGGGTGTGGGCCATTCGAGTCCGCCCGTCTTGATCTCGTCCACGACGGAGAGGACCCAGTCCCTCTCCGCGCGCAGCATCGCCAGCGAGTATTCGGCCTCGATGACGAACAGCCTCGGGACGCCGCCGGCGGCCAGCGCCCGACCCAGCCGCCGCTCGTCCTCACCGACGAGCGTGGACAGACGGTCGGCCCGCTCGGCGAGCGCCGCGACGGCACCCTCCCGGCCGAGCATGCCGACGTGGCTCACGGCGCCGAGGAACTCAGGGAACTCCCGGCG
>DATAXV010000112.1:0-118823 GCA_036272915.1 Candidatus Dormiibacterota bacterium | reverse complement strand
GGAAGGAACCCAACCGGCGCCTGCGCATCCTCCCCTCACCCGACTTCGAGTAAGGAGCGGCGATGTCCAGTGGTCTCTTCATCACGCTCGAGGGCCCCGACGGGGCGGGCAAGTCAACCCAGGTTCGCCGGCTCGCCGAGGCGCTCGCCGGCAGCGACCCCCTGCTGGTGCGCGAGCCCGGGGGCACGGCGCTGGGCGAGAGCGTTCGTGAGCTGCTCCTTCACCGGCACGACCTGACCATCGGTCCCGAGGCGGAGATGCATCTCTTCATGGCGGCGAGGGCGGAGCTGCTGGAGGAGCGCATCCGGCCCGCGCTGGCCGCCGGCCGGATCGTCATCGCCGATCGCTACCACGACGCCACGCTGGTCTATCAGGGGGCCGTCGGAGGCATCCTCACGACCTGGCCCGCCTCCTTCCCGCGGCCCGACCTCACCGTCCTGCTGATGGTGCCGGCCGAGGTCGGCCTCGCCCGGCAGGCGGACGCTGGGAAGACGCCCGACCGGATGGAGTCGCGTCCGCTGGCCTTCCACCAGGCCGTGGCGAGAGGCTACCTGGCGCTGGCCGAGGCCGAGCCTGAGCGGTTTCTGCTCCTCGACGGCACTCGCGAGCCGAAGGCCCTGACCGGGGCGATCATGGACCGGGTCGAGTCGCTGCGGGGCGCGCGGCGATGAAGATGGTCGTCGCCTTCGTCCAGAACGAGGACGCCGCGCACACCGTGCGCGCGCTGTCCGCCGCCGGCATCAGCGTGACCCGGCTCGCCTCCAGCGGGGGCTTCCTTCAGCAGGGCAACGCGACACTCCTCAGCGGCGTCGACGACGATCGCGTCAACGAGGTCGTACGCATCATCCGCGAGAACTGCCGCGAGCGATCCAGCTACCTGCCCCCGATGCCGCCCGTGGGGGAGGCGGCCGAGGTCTTCATGCCCTACCCGGTCGAGGTGCATGTCGGCGGCGCCACCCTCTTCGTCCTCCCCGTCGAGCGCTTCGAGACGCTCTGAGCGCCGGGCGACGCCGCGACCTCTGCTCCGTCCTCCCGCTGCAAGGCGGGGCGTCCGCTCCGTATAGTTGATGAAAGCGGGGCGGTAGTTCCGATTATGTGCGGCAGCAGAAGGAGTCCGAGATGAGCGCTTCCAGCAGCAACCGACCGGGTCCGCGCGAGATCTTCCAGCGGCTGCTGGAGACGACCAGGGCCGGCGCCTGGGACGAGATGGTCGACCTCTATCACCCCGACGTCCTGATCGAGATGCCGTTCGCGCCACCCGGCGTCCCCAAGAGCTCCCGCGGCCGAGAGGAGCTACGGGGGCGGATCCGCTCCGGGGTGGTCGCCGCCGACCGGCGGATCGACGGCGTGGAGGTGACCGCCGTCCACGACACGCCCGATCCCGAGGTCATCGCCGCGGAGTGGATCCTGGCCGGCGAGGTGGGCTCGACCGGCCGTTGCTTCCGGGTCGCCTACCTGATGCTGATGCGGGTCCGCGACGGCCTGATCGTCGCCTCCCGCGACTACAGCGACATGTTCGCCACCGCCGTGGCCTTCGACCGCCTCCCAGCTCTCGCCGCCGCCTACCAGGGGCCTCTCGCCGGCTTCGTCCGTGATCCCGGGTTGGATCCCGTGCCGTACACCGGGTTCGACCCACGGCCGCTCTTCGCGCGCATGGCGGAGGCGGCGGGCCGGGCTGATTGGGTGACGTTCGCCGCCCTCTTCGCCGAGGACGGCGTCATGGAGTACCCGTTCCCCATGCCGGGCCTGCCCTCCCGGTTGGAAGGGAGGGAGGCCATCCGCGCCCAGTACGCATCTCTGAACGTCGAGGGCGGGGTGGCGCCCACCGGCCTCGTCGATCCCCTGGTCCATGCCACCCTCGATCCGGACGTCTTCCTGGTCGAGTACATCCTGGTCGGGACCGCCCGATCCGGCCACCCCTACCGGATCCCCTTCGCTGCCGTGATCCGGGCCCAGGAGGGGCTCTTCCGGTCGGTCCGCGACTACACCGACCTGTTCGCCGCATCCGCTGTCAGAGGCGTTCTCTCCGATCTGGTCGCGGGCACGGCGGCGGCCGCAGACTGACGCCCCGGGCAGGGGCCTCTGAGCTCGCCGCTGGCCCCCGAACGCCGCCGGATGCGAGACTGGGTGTACGCCATGAAGCACCTGCATCCGGGCCGGTTCCTGATTTATGTCGTGGTCGCCATGATCGCGACGTTCTTCCTGTACAAGGACTGGTCCTTCTTTCTCCCCATCGCGGGCGTGATCTTCCTGTTCGGCGTGGGGATCTGGCTGTTCAAGCGGGGCTGACCCTCCTCGGTCGTGGGAGGGTCGGGAATGGTCCTCGTCGGCGTACGCCTCCTCGGGTCAGCCGCCGCCGGTGTGCCGGAAGTCCATGACTCGGTTCGTGTCCCAGGGTCCTTCCTCGTAGGAGAAGGCCTGTTCCCCATGCGAGGAGGGGACCACTCAGAGGAGTGGCCAAGCCCGACCCACTGAGCGGATCCATGAACCTTGAGGGCGGCGGTCATCAGGGTCGGAGCCGACCCGAGCCGCGCGGTGGGCGGCGGCGAGTCGGACCTGGATGGCCGGGTCCGACTCAGCGTCCCCCATCACTGAGGCCGTCGGGAACCTCGTCGCGCTCCACGCGGCGCTGTGCCGGTCAGGCCAGGGCCGGTGCGACCTCCTCGGCCAGAAGGCGCAGGGCGTCGCTGTCGTCGAGAGCGAAGTGCTGGAGCATGATCAGCTCGATCCCGGCCTCCCTGTAGGGGCGAAGCGCCGTCACGATCTCCTCGGGGGTGCCCACCGGCCAGCGCTGGCGGAGCGCGGCCAGGGCCTCCCGCCGATCCATCCCCCGGAACTGCACCAGCACCTCCTGCAGGTTGCCGACGCGATCGAGGAGCTCGGCCTCGTCCCGGGCGATCACGCAGCTGGTCATGATCGACCGCCGGATCTCGCCCGGGTCCCGGCCCAGCTCGGCGCAGTAGCCCTCGAGCAGGGCTGACTTGGACCGGTAGGCCTCGAGGTCGGACGGGCCGTTCCACTCGGTCGCGTACCGCGCCACCAGGGGCAGCGTGCGTCGCTCGCCGCCACCGCCGATCAGGATGGGCAGCTTGCGGGCCCCGACCACTCGCGAGCAGACGTCCTCGATCAGGGCCAGGCCCTGATCGAGGCGGTCGAAGCGCTCGCGCATGCTGGGGAACGGGATGCCGAAGGCCTCGTGCTCGATCGGGTTCCAGCCGGCGCCGACGCCGAGCAGCAGGCGGCCCTTGGAGAGCTGGTCGACGCCGATGGCCAGACGGGCGAGCATGCCCGGCTCGTAGAAGGTGATGGGGCTGACCATGGGCGCCAGCTCGATGCTCTCGCTCCACTCCGCGGCCAGCGCCAGGGCCAGCCAGGACTGGACCGAGGAGCGGTCCTCGCCCATCGTCGACTGGCAGTGGTCGCTCACCCGCAGGGCGGCGAAGCCATAACGCTCCGCATCCTTGACGATGCGGCGCCATCGGTCCCAGTCCAGGCCCTCCTGCGCCTCGATCATCACGCCGAGTCTGGCCATCAGGCGAATACCTCCTCGAGTTCACTGACGGTGAGCCAGTTGAGAAATCGCTCCGGCCCGAGACCCGCGAGCTGCGGGCACCAGAGCTGGACCGACACGAAGCCGAACTCCCTCGGCGAGTGGGCATCGGAGTCGAGCGTGAAGCGGCAGCCCAGCTCCGCCGCCATTCGGGCGAGCTCAGGCGACAGGTCGGTGCGCTCCGGGCTGCAGTCCAGCTCCAGCGCGACGCCGCGCTCGGCGGCCAGCCCGAAGACGCGTTCGAAGTCGTACCTGGCGCCCGGCCGGCGGCCCAGGCGGCGCCCCGTCGGATGGCCGATCACGTCCACGGCCGGGTGGGAGACGGCGCGAAGCATGCGGTCGGTCATCGCCCTCGGATCCATGCGCAGCCCGACGTGGGGGGAGGCGATGACGACGTCGAGCTCGCCGAGTGCGTCGTCGGGCAGGTCCAGGCTGCCGTCCTCGTTGATGTCGACCTCGATGCCGCGAAGGAG
The DNA here is from genome assembly GCA_036272915.1 of Candidatus Dormiibacterota bacterium. Classification (GTDB taxonomy): domain Bacteria; phylum Chloroflexota; class Dormibacteria; order Dormibacterales; family Dormibacteraceae; genus DATAXV01. The sequence goes on along the minus strand of DATAXV010000112.1, from coordinate 114,800 downwards.
CCGGATCCCGGGTACCGCACGCTCGGTCTTGGCGATCTCCTCGGCCTGGGCCCGCAGTCGGTCGGCGCCCAGTCCGTGGACCGTCGGCATCCGCGCCGAATGGTCGGTGATGCCGAGATAGCTGTAGCCCCTGGCCTTGGCCGCCTCCGCCATCTCCCGCATCGAGGCCTTGCCGTCGGACCAGGTGGTGTGGCTGTGGAGGTCGCCCTGATAACCCTCCATGCCCAGGGCCACGGTCCCGTCGACATCGACCCCGGCCCGCTCCCTGAGCTCCGCCAGGTAGGGGCTGCTGTCCTGCTCGATCAGGGCCGCCAGAACCTTGGCGATGCCCTCGCCGACACCGTCGATCGAGGTCAGGCGGCCCCGGGCGACGAGACCCTCCAAGTCCCTCTCGCCGTTCACCGCCAGCGCGGCGCGGTCGAACGCCCTTGCCCGGTAGGGCTCCTCGAGCTGGCGGAGGTGGTATGCGATCTCGGCGAGGTGGCGAGCGGCGACGTCAGGGGCGATGGGCATGCTTGGATGTCACTATGATCCCCACCGCGTCCTCGCGTCTCCGAGTCATGACCTTCAACGTGCGCATGGCCAGCGCGCGCGGCGACGGCGTCAACGCGTGGGACCGCCGCGCCGATGTCAACGTCCGCGCGATCCAGGCACAGGCCCCGGACCTGATCGGTTTTCAGGAGCTGCAGGAGCCCCATCTCCGCGTCTACCGCCGCCGCCTCGACGGCTACCTCTCCGCGCTTGGACCTGAGGTGTCCAGCCGCGTCCACCCCGAGCATCCGGCGATCTTCTGGCGCCCGGACCGCCTCCGGCTCATCGAGGCTGGCGGCTTCTATCTCAGCGAGACCCCCGACCGGTGGTCGGAGAGCTGGGGCACGGCCTGCGTCCGCGGCGCCACCTGGGCGCTGCTCCACCCGCTGGGCCATGAGCGGCCGCTGCTGCACTGCAACACCCACCTCGACCACGAGAGCGCCGCCGCGCGCGTGGAGGGCAGCCGCCTGATCCTTCGCCGCCTCGCGGCGCTGGCGGGCGGCGCCACCTGCCTGCTGACCGGCGACTTCAACGCCCCCGCCGGCTCCGACGTCCAGCGCCTCTACCTCGACCAGGGCTTCGAGGACATGCACCAGGGCGACCCGGAGGGGACGTTCCACGGCTTCAAGGGCGACCGGCGCGGGGACCGCGCCCGGATCGACTGGATCATGCACCGGCCCGGGCCGCTGCCACTCTCACCCAGGAGATATGAGATCGTACGTTTCGGTGAGCCGCCGCTCTTCCCGAGCGACCACTTTCCGGTGGTCGCCGATTTCGACCTCGAAACCGCGACCAGGAGGGATCCGTGAAGGCCAACGAAACGACGCTTATCACGTACGCGATCGTCCTGGTCGTCATCTGCTTCGCGATCGCGCGGCGGATGAGGCCCCAGCCGGTCCGTCCCAACCGCCTGATCGTCACGGCCGGGCTCTACTGCGTGATCCTGCTCGCCTCCCTGGGCACCGCCGGCCCGGCGCTGATCCAGAGCATCCCCGCCCTCATCCTGGCGCCGGTCTGCCTGATCATCGGCCTCGGCCTGGGCGTGGTCCTGGTCCGCTTCATGACCTTCTGGGTCGACCCCCAGTCGGGGGTGTTGTGGATGCGCGGAGGCGTCGTCTTCGCCGTCATCTTCGTGGTCACGCTGGCCCTCCGCCTGGGTGCCTCGTTCCTGCTCGGCGGCAGCAGCGGTTTCGGGCCGCCGAGCCCCGGGCACAGCGCTCCTCACGGCTTCCTGTCCGACCTCTCGACGGACCTGATCTTCCTGTCCGTCGGCATGTGGGCGAGCCGGGCGGCACTCCTCTACAACCGCTTCCGCCAGCATCAGGCGGGACAGCTGCCGAACGCCCCCTCCTGAGGCGGCCGCCTCAGGCCGGGTTCGGGGCCAGGTTGCGCACGGTCGCCGGGACCATCTCACGCTCCTCGGCGGTGGTGCCCTTGACCTCCTTGATGACGTGCGTCGTCGGGTAGTAGGTCAGGGTCACCTGGACGGTGAGGGAGAACCCGCGGCGGCGCCGGCCGAGCGCGTTCCGGGCGGCGGTGAGGTCGGGCTCGCGGCCGGTGAGCCACAGCCAGCGGCCGTCCTGGTCGCGGATGAGGAGCGGCCAGCCGCCCTCGGGCGAGGTGAAGAGGGCGTGCACGTTGCCCTTGCACGCGACCGGGAGCCGGTTGCGGTCGATCACGGCGCGGGCCAGGGTCAGGCTGGAATAGAGGCTGGTCGACACCGCGACGAAGCTGCACATCGTGCCCGGGAACCAGAGCAGGACGTAGAGCTCGGTCGCGCCCAGCCAGCGTGCGCTGGCGGCGACCAGGAAGAGCGGGCAGGAGGCCAGCGCGGCGGCGAAGCTCCAGGCGCGGAGGCGGCCGGCCAGCCGCAGGAGCTCCTGACGATCCAGCGATGACAGCGAGACGCTGGACTTGGCGGTGAACCACCGCCACGGCATGGCCATCCATGCTCTCAGCACGATCTGACCAGACTACCGCCCCGTGAGCCGGTTCGCAGGTGCTCGGGCGATCCTCGTCGCACTTCCCGGATGGATGCCAGTTCACGGCGATTGCGCACGGCGGTAGCGGGCAGAATGTCCGTATGGCCGATGCCTCTCTGGTCGGACGCCTCCTGGTCGCGACCCCCCAGCTCGGAGATCCCAACTTCGTCCGAACCGTCCTCCTCGTCGTCCAGCATCGGGACGAGGGCGCCGTCGGGGTGGTTCTGAACCGTCCCAGCGAGGTCGCCATCGAGCAGGTCCTGCCCAACTGGGCGGGGCTGGCCAGCGGTCCCCAGGTCGTCTTCAGGGGAGGACCGGTGTCGCCGGAGGCGGCGCTGTGCCTGGCCCGGGTGTCGGGCGGAGAGGAGCCGATGGGCTGGAAGTGCCTCGAGGTCCCGGGACTCGAGGACCTGGGCCTGGTCGACCTCGACGCGCCGCCGGTGATGCTCGCCTACAAGCTCGCCGGCCTGAGGGTCTTCGCCGGCTATGCGGGCTGGGACGCCGGCCAGCTGGAGAACGAGATCGGCGACGGTTCCTGGTATCTGCTTCCCGCCATCGCGGCCGATCCCTTCAGCGAGGATCCGCGCGCTCTCTGGCAGCGGGTGCTCCGCCGGCAGGGCGGCCAGCTGGCCATGCTGGCGACGATGCCGGACGACCCCGCCCTGAACTGACGGGCCGAGGTCCGGCACCGCTCCCGGGGCCGGACGCTTCCCGACCCGGGCGCCGGCCACCGACCCGGCGGGGGGCGGTGTCATCGGTTCAGTGGCGAACAGGCCCCGGGTCATGTTCAACTACCAATCGCTCGCCGGCGCAAGCGGCGGGCGCCGGCGGTCAGAATGCCGGCAGCGGATCGCGCGCCGGCCGGATGCGCGCGTCGGTCGGAGTCCCGAGATCGGGTATGGCAATGGCTGCAGGAGGATCTATCTAGCGATGGCAGAGAAACAGGACGGGCGTGATCTCGCGGCCGAGCTCGCGGTGATGGAGCGCCAGGTCGCCGAGGGGAGGGTGTCCATCTGGGCGCTGACCGAGTGGGTCACTCGAAACATGCCCAGCGAGCGCCGTAGCCAGGAGCAGATTCGGAGGTAGTCGTCCTCGTCCAGGCCCGCCCCGCCGCCTGGGGACGTCCCGGCGCCGATCCGCCGGCGGGACGGGCTCCACGTCAGTCCGGTGCGCCCAGGCCGCGCAGAAGCAGGCGTAGGCCGAACTCGAAGCCGGCGTCGGGATCGTCGTCGAAGGCGCGAGGGCCGGTGGCCTGCTCCTCGGCCACGCAGCCGACGGTGTAGCGACTCACCGCCACGATCCCCCGGATCGCGTCCAGGCGGGAGAGGCCCGACGCCTCCATCATCTCCGCCAGCCGCCAGATCGGTCTCAGGTCCTCGCCCTCGGGTCGAGACCCGGCGTGGACCCTGGCCCCGTCGCGATAGGCGAGGAGTCCTCCGCGAAAGGCCCGTGCCCGATCGCACAGCCATCCCGCCCAATCCTGGCCGGGCGCCGGCGATTCGAGTCCGGCCAGCGCACGGGCGACCATCGTCGACGCCATCTGGTCAAGCAGATCCTGCTTGTCCTTGAAATGCCAGTACAGCGCCGGCGAGCGCACACCGAGCTCGACGGCGAGCCGGCGCGTGGAGAGCCCGTCCACGCCGACCTCGTTGAGCAGCCTCAGCGCCGTCTCCACCACGATCTCACGCTTCAGGGCCATATGTCGCTTGCCACCTTATCGCCGATAAGGTAGCATCCTTATCGATGATAAGGAATCCGGTGCGGGCATGATGACGAGCCTGCTTCTCGGCGCCACGCTCTACGCGGCCTTCGCCTCCGGCATGCTGCTGGTCCGCCAGGGGGGAGGGCGCCAGGTGAGGCCCCTGGTCACCGCCGCCACGCTGGTCGTGACCGGGTCGGTCAGCGTTCTTCAGTTCGTCATCCCCTGGCTGCTGCCTCTGCTCCGCCGCGACCCCCAGCTGCTGCTGCACGGGCAGTGGTGGCGGCTGGCGACGCCCCTCGTGGTCCAGGACGGCGGCTGGCCGGGAACCGTCTTCAACCTCCTCTCCCTGCTGCTGGTGGGCATCGCTGCCGAGCGGGTCCTGGGGCGCAGGCGCTGGCTGGTGCTCTACCTCGGCACCGGACTGGCGGCGGAGGTGATCGCCTACGCCTGGATTCACCAGGGCTTCGCCGGCAACTCGATCGCTAATTTCGGGCTCGCCGCGGGACTCTCCGTCCAGGCCCTGTTCCGCGGCCGCGGGCCGGTCCGCGCCACCGGTGGTGTGGCCGCGTTGGCCGGGCTGATCCTGCTCGTCACCGGCAACCTCCACGGCGCCGCCTTCCTGGTCGGCTGCGTGCTGGCGCTGGGGATGACGGTGCTGGGCGGCGCTCCCGGCACGGCGGCGGGTTCAGGCGATCAGAGGAACATGTCGGCCAGCGCCGGCCGGTAGGGGATGTCGACGACGAAGCGGCCGGGGTGGTGCTGGTGGAAGAGCACCGGCACCTTGGCGCCGCGGTCGAACTCCTCCTGGAAGTGCCGTGGCGCTCCCTGCGGCGAGGCGACGACGTAGACCCGGTCGTGCTCGTGGACCGCGCCCGACACCGGGTCGGTCCAGCGCAGGTGCATCCCGTAGCGGGTGTTGGAGACCCCGCGGCGGGTCGAGCTGACGCGCTCCTCCAGCTCGACCACGGACGCCATCGCCCGGGTGCCTCCCCGCCGCAGGCTGGCCACCCGGAGGGCGTAGACGAAGCGGGGCACGGCGCGGGCGACGAGGAGCGCCACGACGAAGCCGGCGGCGAAGCCGAGCAGGGCGCACGGCCAGAGCACGGTGCTGGCGGGATGGCCGCCGGTGATGGCCGTCGCCAGCAGCACGCCCGCGATCAGGCCGAAGAAGAGTGCCGCCCCGAACAGGGCGATGCCGATCAGGGTCGCGATCCCCGTCACCAGCGCGCGCACGGCACCTCGCTCCTGGCAGGTGCGGGGGCCGGAGAGGGCCGGCCGGGCCCCCGGCGCCGCCGATCGGGGCAGACGGGGAGGGCCCCCTCGACCAATTCGGGGCTACGCGGCCTCGTTGCGGCGCTTCGTCACGGCCTTGGCGAGATTGCCGGCGAGCGCGGACCCGGCGGCAGTGCCCAGGATGCGCGCCGCCCGGACGGCGATGACCTCGACCCTCGGCTTGGCCGGCTTCTCACCGACCTGGTGGTCGCCGACGTAGAGCCGGACCGCGGGCAGCTCGCGCCGCATGGCCAGCTCTACCCGCTGGCGGAGCCGCGCCAGATCGACCAGCCGCCGCAGCGCGCCGGCGGGAACCAGGCGCTCGATCCGCTCCCGACGTGAGGGCGGCCGCGTGTAGCGGTAGAGGGCGTACCCGCCGACGGCGACGACGGCGACGCCGCCCGCCACGCCCAGCCCGATCAGGGCGATCCGCCGGTACTCCCGGATCCGCCGCTGGCCACGCTGGCGCAGCTCGACGATGCGAGACTCGATCGATCCCCGCACCTCGGCTATCTCCCTGTCGATCTGATCTGTTGAACCAGCCATTCCTTCGTCTCCTGGAGCGAGGTCAGGGTCCTCTTGGGCGGGGAGATCTTCAGCATGAACTTCCCAACCAAGCCCAGCACCGCCGCCACGACTATGTAGGCCGCGATCCAGACCGCGGCCGCGACGACATGGTTCGCGAACGCCATCACGATGAGCACGGGGATGCCGACCAGCAGCGCGGTCAGCGCGAGCACGCCGGCTGCGACGAAGAGGGCGATGGCCACGCCGTTGCGGATGGCCAGCTCCCGGATCTCCTGCTTGGCCAGATCGATCTCCAGCCGGACGAGCCGCTGCGCGTCCTCCACCAATCCCGCAGCCAGGTCCGCCGACGAGTCCTGCCTGTCAGTGACCACGACGCAAAGATACGTCCTGCGTGGTGCTCGTGATGACCTGTTTCATCGTCCGCGAATCGACCGGCTGCTGACCACCCTCAACCGCTTCGCCCCTCATGAAGCAATACGGCCTCAGGCCGCACCAGTCATAAAGACTCCTTGATGGATTACGATTGAGATAAAGAAATCGTTATGTATGCGCATGATCGCCGCCTGCTGCTGACCCATCTCAAGGGGCTGGCCAGCCCCACCCGCCTGCGCATCCTCGAGGTGCTCGCGGAGGGTGAGCTGAGCGTCCAGGAGCTGGCCCTCCGGCTCCGCATGAGCCAGCCCCGGGTGTCGTGGCACCTGGCGCTGCTCCGGCGCGGAGGGGCCTTGCAGCGGCGGCGGGAGGGGAGGCAGGTCTTCTGCTCCCTGGATTGGGATCAGGTCCGGCGCTTCCAGCTCATGTTCTGGGAGCTGCTCTCCCAGCACCGGCACATCCAGAGCGGCCTGGGTCCGCGCTGAACGAGGAATCAGGCAGTGACCACAGACGGGGAGCTGATCGACGCCATCGTCGCCCACCGCACGCTGACCCGCCTCTCCGGCGAGGGCGGCGTCCGGCTGGACCGCGCCCACCAGCTAGACTTCGGTGGTAACACCGACTTTCTCAACATGCTTGAGCAGGAGCGCCTGATCTCGAAGAAGATCTCGAAGACGCGGTCGGTCACCTCGCAGCTCGACGACGCTGTGGGCGACGACAACATGGGCATCGGGCCCTCCGACCACGCGCTCTGGCCGCATGACCGCAAGTCCGCCCTCACCCGTCGCGAAGGTCGCGGCACCGGCGACGTCCCCGTCAACGTCGAGCTCAAGCTCGAGGCCCACGCGCCGCCCAACTCGGCGGCGATCCTGATCGACGCCCTCCGCTGCTCCAGGCCGGCGCTGCAGGGCACCGGCTCCTACTTCCTGAAGTCGCCACCCCAGCCGTACACGGCCCCCGTCGCTCGGCGCCTGACCGACCAGTTCATCACCGCTCATCGCCGCCGCGAGGCGGAACGGCCCGTGGAGAGATAGGCCTCCCCGTGCTCGGACTCGCCTACCGCGTCGGCGTCAAGCTGACTACGTCGCTCCCTCCCCGCGCGCGGTACGGCGTCGCCGGCGCGGCCACCGCCATGTTCTACGAGGTGTTCCCCGGCCGCCGCCGGGCGAGCCGGCACAACTACGCGGCGGTGCTGCAGAGGCCCGAGGACGACCCGCTCGTGGCACGCACGGTGCGCGCCGCCAGCGCCAACTACGGCCGCATGCTCGCCGACCTCTTCGTGATCGCCGACCTGACCCCCGAGCAGATCAAGGAGCGGGTCTCGGTCGACGGCAAGGAGCACCTCGACGCGGCCTTGGCCCAGGGCCGGGGCGCCATCCTGGTGCTCCCCCACATGGGCTCGTGGGACGTGTGCGGGGCGCTCGGCGCGATCTGGGGCTACTCGATCGTCGCCGTCGCCGAGCGCCTCCCCGGCTCGCTCAACGACGAGGTCGTCGCCTCCCGCTCCCGCCACGGCCTGCGGCTGGTCCCGATGGGGAGGAGCGCGGTCCGCGACCTGGCCCAGGCGCTCGAGGCGAACCAGCTGGTGGCGCTGGTCTGCGACCTGCCCCACGGCCCCGGCGTCGAGGTCTCGTTCTTCGGCCACCAGGCGACCGTTCCCGGCGGGCCGGCGGCGCTCTCCGTCCGCTACCGCAGCCCCCTGCTCCCGGTCTACTGCCGGGCCGAGGGGGACGGCCGGTACCACGTCCACATCGACCCCCCGATCCAGCCGCCGGAGCGCGGCTCGGCGCGCTCCCACGATCTGTCCACCGAGCTCATGCAGCGCGTCGTCAGGCGGTTCGAGGACTTCATCCGGGCATATCCGGAGCACTGGTATGCGTTCCGCCCGATCCTGCGCTGAGGAGTCACCTCTGGATACTGTTTCTGCCGTGCCCTCCCCCAGCCGCGGACAGCGCGAGGCCAAGAACCGGCTCCAGTACCGTGGCTTCCGCACGCTGCAGTGGGTGATGGAGCGTCTGCCCCGTCGGGTGGCCTACGCGCTCGCCATCGTCGTGGCGCGGTTCGCCTTCATCTTCGCGGTCAACCCCCGGCGCGCGCTGGAGGCGAATCTCGAGGTGGCCCTGCCCGAGGCCTCTCGGAGCGCCATCCTGCGTCTCGTCTGGCGCAACTTCCGATACCACTCCAAGGCTTACTGCGACCTGATGCGGATGCCCAGGGCGCGGGTCGAGGAGCTGAAGCCGCTGATGCGCATCGACGGCGTCGAGCATCTGGCCGAGGCCCAGGCCAGGGGCAAGGGCGTGCTCGTCGTCTCCGCTCACATGGGTTCGTGGGAGGTCGCCGCCGCGATCTGGTCCTCGGGGTTCTCCCCGATCAACCTCTTCGCCGAGGAGTTGGAACCGCCCGAGCTCTACGATTGGTATCGGGTGACCAGGGCCCGCCTCGGCATCAGCGTCCTGCCCCTGACCCGGGCCGGATTGCGCAAGGTGCTGCAGGCGCTGGCCGCGCAGGAGACGGTGCTCACCGCCATCGACCGCGACATCGTCGGCAGCGGCGTCGAGGTCCCCTTCTTCGGGAAGCCGGCCCGCATCCCAGACGGTCCCGCCCAGATCGCGCTGCGGTACGGCGCCCCCCTGCTCCCGGTCCGCTGCACGCGGCAGCCGGACGACACCTACCTGACCGTGGTCTATCCGCCGGTGTTCGCCGAGCCGACCGGCGATCGTGCCGCCGACCTGCGCCGCGTGACCGGCGAGCTGGTGCGGCATCTGGAGGAGATGATCCGGGAATACCCCGAGCAGTGGCACATGCCCCATCGAATCTGGGACGCGGCAAGATAACACCATGCGGGTAGGTCTGGTCTCTCCGTACGACTACAGCGCCTGGGGAGGCGTCCAGGAGCACATCCGCCACCTCGCCCGGCAGCTGCGCGGGATGGGGCACGAGGTCGGCGTGCTGGCGCCCTCCTCGCACAAGGACGAGGCCGACCCCGACTTCCACCGGATGGGCGGGGTGATCCCGATCCCGGTCAACGACTCGGTGGCCAGGATCAGCGTCAATCCCATGCTCAGTCATCGCGTGACGCAGGTGCTCGCCGAGCAGCGGTTCGACGTGCTCCACTACCACGAGCCGCTGATGCCGACGCTGCCCCTGGGCGTGCTCCGGATATCCGAGATCGCCAACGTCGGCACCTTCCACGCCTACGCCAAGGCCAACGTCGGCTACTCCTACGGTCGCGGCCTGCTCGCGCCCTACCTGCGCAAGCTCCATGCCACGGTGGCCGTCAGCCCGCCCGCGCGGGAATACGTCCGCCAGTACTTCCCCGAGGTCGACCCAGAGGTGATCCCCAACGGCGTCGACGTCGATCGCTTCCGGCCCGACCTGCCCCCGATCCGCCACTTTCTGGACGGCCGCGTCAACTTCCTCTTCGTCGGCCGGTTGGAGAAGCGCAAGGGCGTGGTCGACCTGGTCCGCGGCTACGCCCGCGTCCGGTCCCGGATCCCGCGCACGCGCCTGATCATCACCGGTGAGGGGCCGATGCGCCATCAGATCGCGTCGGTGATCCGCACCGAGCGGATAGAGGACAACGTGGTCCTCCTCGGCCGGGTCCCGGCCGAGGTCCTGCCCCGGTACCACGCCACCGCCGACGTCTTCTGCGCCACCGCCACCGGGAGCGAGAGCTTCGGCATCGTCCTGGTCGAGGCGATGGCGGCCGCCCTGCCCGTCCTCTGCACCGACATCCCCGGCTACCTCTCCGCGGTCGAGGCCGGTGTCACCGCCCTCACCGTGCGTCCGCGAAGCCCGGAGGAGATCGGCGAGGCGATGGTCAGGCTGGCCTCGGACGAGGGACTGCGGCGTCGGCTGGGGGTGGCTGGCAGCCGCCGGGCGCGCGAGCGTTTCGCCTGGCCCGTCGTCGCCGGCCGCCTGCTCGAGGTGTACGCCAGGGCGAGGCTGGAGATGACCAGGGAGGTGGGGAGCGGTGTTCACAACTAGATTTCAGGCCTTCATCAGACGCAATGCCCAGCGCCTGGCCGGGGTCATCGGCCGCCTGCCGATCACGCCCAACCAGGTGACCGTCACGGGCATGGTCATCACCTTCATCGCCGCCGTCCTGACCGGGTTCGGCAACCTCCTGGCGGCGGCCATCGTGCTCGCCTTCGCCGGAACCTTCGACATCCTCGACGGCGCCCTGGCCCGGGCGACCAAGCGCATGTATCCGTACGGAGCGTTCCTCGACTCGACCACCGACCGCTTCTCGGAGGCGGCCATCTACGTCGGGCTCGCCGCCTTCTTCCTGTACCAGGCGCCGCCCGCCTGGTGGACGCGGCTGACGGCAGTGGGCTGCCTCGTCGCGCTCGCCGGCTCGATGCTGGTCTCCTACGTGCGCGCCCGGGCGCAGAGCCTCGGGTTCACCTGCGAGACCGGGATCTTCGCCCGCCCTGAGCGGGTGGTGGTCACCATCCTCGGACTGCTCCTCGGTCTCATCGTCGGGCCCGAGGTGCTGGCCCTGGTCGTCGCCCTGCTGGCGGTGGTGACGACCTTCACCGCCATCCAGCGGGTCAACGAGGTCTGGCAGCAGGCTCGGGCCCAGCGCCGCCCGCGGGGCGAAGAGAAGGCCGGCCAGCCGGGCTCGGCGGGGGAACGTTCGGCCCCGTAGGTTAGCCGGACATCACTGTCCGTCCCCGGTCCGCCTGCCGTTCCTAGCATCGTTGTCGTGGCCAGACACTTGATCACCCTCCCCCTCGGTCAGGCATTCAACAAGATCAGCGGTGCCGCCAAGTTGCAGGTGGTCCGACCTCACCACGCTCAGGAGCAGCAGGTCGCGGCTCTCACCGGTCTCAGCGAAAACGTTCTTGCCCACACGCGCCGCGACCCCGGGCACTCGATCACCGGCTTCTGATCCAAGCGGAATCGCCGGCCGTCCGGCGGGTCGGTTGTGTGGTCGCGTGCGCCATAGTTAGCCCGGAGTGACTGACCCCTTCGAGGCCGTCGCCGGACACCAGCGTTCCCTGGCCCTTCTCCGTCACCAGATCGAATCCGGCCGCCTCGCCCACGCCTACCTCTTCGTCGGCGAGCCGATGCTGGGCAAGACCACGGTGGCTCGAGCCCTGGCCGGCGCCGTGCTCCCCCCGACCCCGCTGGTCCGGAACCCCGACTACTGGGAGGACGACCGGCCCGAGGCGTTGAAGATCGACGAGCTCCGGCTGCTCCCCGACCGCCAGCCCGACCGCCACCAGCAGACGCTGCAGGCCTTCCTCTCCATGCGGCCCGCCCAGGGTGAGCGCCGGGTGGCGATGATCAGCGACGTGGGCCGGCTGCCGGGCGCCGTCCAGGGGATCCTGCTCAAGACACTGGAGGAGCCCCACCCCGGCCGCATCATCATCCTCACCACCCCCAGCCTCTCGCCCTTCGTCGTGCTGCCCACGGTCGTCTCCCGCTGCCAGCGGATCTCGTTCCACGGCGTCGAGCGCGAGGAGGTGCTGCAGCTGCTCCTCACCCGCGGTGCCGAGGAGGCCTCCGCCCAGCTCCTCGCCGAGCTCTGCCGTGGCCGCCCCGGCTGGGCGGTGAGGGCACTCGCGGACGCCGACGTCGTCGAGCGCCACGAGCGCTGGGCCCGGCGCCTCGACGAGACTCTGGGCGCCCCCGCCGACGTCGCCCTGAGCCTTGCCGCCGATCTCGATCTGGTGACCTCGGAATGGCGCCGGCGGGGCCCCGAGGCGCAGGCCGCCGAGAACCCGGTGGACATGGCTCTGGCCAGCTGGCAGCTGCACCTGCGGCAGCGCATGGCCGACGATGTCCAGCCCCAGGCCAGGGCTCGCTGGGCCCGCTTGCTCGAGCGCTCCTACGATGTGGTCGGCTATCTCGAGCAGAACGTCAGCGCCCGGCTCGCACTCGAGGTGTTCCTGCTCGAGGTCGCCCACGCCGGCTGACCCGCGATCCGGCCGCATCCGTTCACTCAGGGATCGATCGGCGCGACTAGTCTGTAGTCAGAGTGTCCTCGAACCCACCTCCCCCGGCTGGTAGCCTTGATGCCTCGACGGAAGGTCGGCTCGCTGGAGATGGGCAGCCCCCCTCGGCTGGGCTGGCTGCCGTGCGCAGGAGGTGAAGCGGATGACGGTCCAACTCCACGAGCCCACGCGCCAGGAGGCGTGGGATCTGGTCCAGGCACATACCCAGAGCGAGTCGCTCCGGCGCCACATGGTCAGCGTCGAGGCGGCGATGCGCGCCTATGCCCGGCGCTTCGGCGAGCCCGAGGAGCGCTGGGGCGTGCTCGGCCTGGTCCACGACTGGGACTACGAGGAGGGACCCGACCGCTCGCAACATCCCCAGCGCGGGATGGAGTTGCTCCGCCAGCAGGGCTGGCCCGAGGAGTGGCTGCAGGACATCGCCTCGCACGCTGAGTATCTCGACGTGCCCAGGGACCGGCTGATCCGCAAGGCGCTCTTCGCCGTCGACGAGCTCTGCGGCTTCGTCATCGCCTGCTCCCTGGTCAAGGGGCGTTCCCTATCCGCAGTCGAGGCCCGCACCGTGCGCAAGAAGATGAAGGACAAGGCGTTCGCCCGCGGCGTCCACCGCGAGGCGCTGGTCGCCGGTGCCGAGGACGTCGGTGTGCCCTTTGACGAGCATGTCGAGTTCGTCCGCGACGCCCTGATCCCGATCGCGCCCGAGCTGGGGCTCGTGCCATGACCCCTCGCGAGCACCCGCTGCCGAGTCAGGGCGTGAACGCTGGCGCCGCCCGTCCCGCCCCTCCCGCCTGCGTCGGCTTTCTCGACCGCCTCTCCGAGCGGACCGTCTACAGCAGCCGCGGCGCCGAGGCGCTGGCATGGGCCCTCTCCAAGCGCCTCGGCACGCAGCCGGTGCTGGTGGGAACCCCGGGCATGGTCGCCGAGTCCGACTGGGAGGAGGACCTCGAGGACTCCAGGGAGCACCTGGCTGACGCCACCAGGCGCGTCGAGGAGATCCTGGCTCAGGGTCTCCAGCCCGTCCTCTTCGGCGGGGACTGCTCGATCGCCCTGGGCACGCTGCCCGCGCTCGCCCAGTACCGGCCCGACGCCTGGCTGCTCTGGATCGACGCTCACGGCGACTTCAACTCTCCCGACACGACGCCGTCGAACTATCTCGGCGGGATGGCCCTGGCCGGTGCCTGCGGCATCTGGGACACGGGACTGGGCCTCGGGCCCGACCTCTCCCGTGTGGTCCTTTGCTCGACGCGGGACCTGGATCCCGACGAGCTCAAACTGATCCAGGCCAACGACGTCCAGCTGGTCGACGCCGCCGGTGCCGCCGATGCGCTCCGCGGCCGCGACGTGTTCGTGCACCTCGACCTCGACGTCCTCGACCCCTCGGTACTGCCCGGGACGCTCCAGCCGGTGCCGGGCGGGCTCGATGAGGACCAGGTCCAGCAGCTGCTCCGCGAGGTCGCGGGCGCGGCCAACCTGATCGGCTGCGAGTTCACCAACATGACGGCGCCGGAGCTCGCGGGCCGGATCGCGGGCATGGTCGCGCCCCTCTTCGGGTGACCGCGCCGCGCCCCAGGGTGCTGGCCACCTGTCCGCTCCTGGGTGCGGCTCCTCAGATGCTGTCCGGGGTGGGCGAGCTGATCACCCTGCCCCAGGGCGCCCTGCGCGACGAGGACTCCCTCGCCGCAGCGCTCTCCGGCTGCTCCGCCGTCGTCACCCAGCACACCGACCGCATTGGCGACCGGCTGCTCGCCACCGCCGGGCTCCGCCTTGTCGCCAACGTCGCCGTCGGGCACGACAACATCGACCTCGAGGCCGCGGCGCGGCGCCACGTGCTGGTCACCAACACCCCGGGGATCGTCGACGAGACCACCGCCGACCTCGCCTTCGCCCTGCTCCTCGCCGCCGCCCGCCGGCTGAGCGAGGCTGATCGGGAGGTGAGGGCCGGCGCCTGGACCGGGTTCACGCTCACCTACATGCTCGGCCAGGAGGTGCACGGGTCGACCCTGGGCGTGATCGGCCTGGGCCGCGTCGGCAGGGCGGTGGCCCGCCGCGCCAGGTCGTTCAACATGCCGGTCGTCTATCACAACCGCAACCGGCTTCCCGAGGCGGAGGAGCGGGAGCTCGGAGTGGAGTGGGTGCCGCTCGCCGAGCTCCTCCGGCGGTCCGACTTCGTCAGCCTGCACGTCCCCCTCAACGGGGCGACGCGGCACCTGATCGGGCCGGAGGAGCTGGCCCTGATGAAGCCGTCGGCGGTGCTCGTCAACACCGCCAGAGGCCCGGTGATCGACGAGGCGGCGCTGGCCCGCGCCCTCGAGCAGGGCGGGATCTTCGCCGCCGGGCTCGATGTTTACGAGGACGAGCCGCGGGTGTCACCCGAGCTCCGCCGGCTGCCCAACGTGGTCCTGGCCCCTCACGTGGGCAGTGCCACGGTGCGCACGCGGACCCTGATGTGCACGACGGCGGCGGCCAACGTCGAGGCGCTGCTCCGAGGCGGGCGCCCGCCCCACATCCTCAATCCCGAGGTGTGGGACAGTTCCCGCTGAACCGACGGCCGGCGCCGCGTGGAGAATGGGCACGTCGTGAGCGAGAAGGTCGATCAGCCGGTCACCCTGCAGCCGAGCGGGCTGAGCATGAGCATCTCGGTGTCGCTGGTCGTGGTCGTGTTCTCGCTTCCGCTCTGCTTCGCCGAGCTTGCCCAGCGGTCGCCCGACGGGCCGGTGTCCGTGCACGGGCTGGTCGTCCTCGCCCTGGCCCTTGTCTCGCTCGCCTGCCTGGTCGCGCTCGCGCTCGGCGTCGCCCGCTTCATTCACCTCCGACCGGGGCGGATCCGGGCCACCCGGCAGTCGATCACGGTGCGCTCCCGCGACACCGCCGACGAGCGGGTGCTGGACCGCGCCAGGGTCGCCAGCATCCGCTACGAGTGGCGGCCGAGAGACCGGGACGACGTCGAGGGCTCGTACCTGACCTTCATCGGCCAGGATGGTGGGACCCTCGCCGCCTTCGCCTTCGAGCCGCTGGTCACCGAGCGGGACATGAGCCGCTGGATGCGCCGGGCCGGCCTCAGCGGCGAGATCCGCACCCGGCGCCACGCCGCCGTCGAGGCCGGGGCGGGGCGTTGACCGCGCCCGATCAGAGCCGCTTCACCGCCCACCTCCGCGAGCTGGCCGACCCGATCTGGCAGGCCCAGCACCAGCACCCCTTCGTCCGTGGGCTGGCCGACGGCAGTCTTCCCACCGAGACCTTCCGGGCCTGGCTGCTCCAGGACTACCTGTTCCTGGTCGAATACTGCCGGCTGCTCGCGCTGGGGGTGGCGCGCGCCCCGGACATGGCCACCGCGACCCGCCTCGCCGACGTGCTTCACGCCACCCTCCACGAGGAGATGACCCTGCACCGCCGCTGCGCCGCCGAGTTCGGCATCGCGGAGGCGCAGCTCGCCTCCGGGGAGATGGCCGACATCACCCGCGCCTACACCGACCACCTGCTCCGCGTCGCCGCGGTCGACGACTTCGCGCTGCTGGCGGCGGCCCTTCTGCCCTGCATGTGGGGATATTCAGAGCTCGGCCGGCGGCTTGCCCAGGACCGCCCCTCGCCTGAGCCCCGCTACCGCGCCTGGATCGAGACCTACGCCGATCCCGCGTTCGCCGAGCTGGCCGGCTGGTGCCGGGAGCTGGTCGACCAGCTCGCCGCTGATGCCGGACCCGAGATGCGCTCGCGTATGCGGCGGGAGTTCCTCCTCTCCAGCCGCTTCGAGCTCAGCTTCTGGAGCGTCGGTTAGGTCCTCACCGGCGGCCGATCAGGTTCGTCTGCGCGGCCCGTCGGCGAGTTCTGCTGGTGGTCATCGTCGCCAACCGGCGCGACGTCTACCGCTGATCGCCAGGACAAAGAGCCCCATCTGGTCGCGGTCCCCCCCAGATTCTCGGCAGCGAGTCGTCGTCTTGCACGGCGCCAACGCGACGGGAAGCCATAGTCTTCCCTGCCACCGTCGCCGGATCACGCTCGAATCTCCGAGGAGGATCTATGGCTGCCAGGATCGACCTGACGCTCGATTGCGCCACCCCACCCCGCTTGGCGGGGTTCTGGAAGCTGGCCCTGGGGTACATCGACGAGCCACCGCCGCCCCCCTTCACGACCAGGGAGGAGTGGATCCGGGAGTATGGCGACCCCGGCGACACGGTCGATGACGCCGCCTTTCTGAAGGACCCTGCCGGAGTCGGCCCGCGCCTGGTCCTGATGCGGGTGCCCGAACCGAAGATGCTCAAGAACCGGCTGCATATCGACGTCCGGGTCGCCGGAACGGGCAGTGCCGTCGAGCGCTGGGAGAGGATCACCCGGACCGTCACCGAGCTGACCGCCGCCGGCGGTATCACCATCCAGGAATTCGAGGGGGACCACATCGTGATGGCCGATCCGGAGGGGAACGAATTCTGCGTGGCCTGACCAGACAGTCCGTAAAGGACCCCATCCCGGCACCCAGCTCTACACCCCCCTCTACGCCGCCGGCATCCTCGTCCGCCACGGACGGCGACACGTCTTGCGCGTCGCAGCCGGCTGGCCGTGGGCGCACGACCTGGCCGACAGCTTCGCCGGCCTCCGACGGATACCGCTCCGGGCCTGACCGCGGCCCCCGGGCGGCAATCGGCCGCCGGCCGCCACGAAACACCTGGCCGGACACACCGCCAATCCGCCTCCCCCATTACCCGAACGCGGGCCCGCCACCATCACGTCCCACGCCCGCCACCCGCTCAGCCCGCCACCCAGGCAAACGGGCCGAGCCAACGACCTACTGAGCGATCCGGGCCTAACGGTCCCGCCTTGACTCTCGGGCGGCCGAGGGTTGGACACTGCTGGTGTGGACTCAGGCGAGTTGGTCGGTGTCGGCGCGTTCGCGCAGCTGTCGGGGCTGACGGTTGAGACGTTGCGGCACTACCACCAGGTCGGCCTGCTCGTGCCGGTCGAGGTCGATGATCGCACCGGCTACCGCCGCTACGGGCTGCGCCAGCTGCCGCGAGCGCGCACCCTTGCCGCGTTGCGCGGCGTCGGCATGCCGTTGGAGGATGTCGCCGCCATCGTCGACGCCACTGATCGAGGCGCGCGACGGGCGCGGCTGGTCGAGCACCGTCGGCGCCTGACGGAGGCGGCCCGGCAGGCGGCTGGCCGGGTCGACGCAATGGACCGGATGATCGAGAGGGAGGACGTTATGGAGTCACCGCTGCGGATCGAAGAAGGGATGCCAATGCTCTCCGACGAGAGGCTTGCGAGGGAACTGCTGGGCACGCTCGGCCGAACGGACTTCGGTGACCTTGGTGTCCGCCACGAGGGCAAAGTGCGTGACAGCTACGTCGACGGCGACGTTCGCACCATCGTGACCACCGACAGGTTGTCGGCGTTCGACCGGCTCCTCGGGACTATCCCGTTCAAGGGTCAGGTCCTCAACGAGATAGCGAATTACTGGTTCGACGCCACCTCCGACATCGTCTCGAATCACCTCCTGGAGGTCCTTGACCCCAACGTCGTGCGCGTCCGCGAGTGCGCTCCGGTGCCGCTTGAATTCGTCGTTCGCGCCTACATCACGGGCGTAACGAAGACATCGTTGTGGTTCAACTACGAGGCGGGCGCGCGGAACATTGCCGGCAACCTGATGCCCGACGGGCTTCGCAAGAACGAGCGGTTGGAGGCTCCGATCCTGACCCCGACGACCAAGTTCGAAGTGCACGATCGAAACCTCGGTCGCGACGACGCAATCGCCGAGGGTCTCGTGGCCGCAGACCTATTCGACCGGTGCGCCGACGTCTGCTTCCGGCTGTTCGCTCGGGGCACCGAAGTCGCGGCCCAACGCGGCCTGATCCTGGTCGATACGAAGTACGAGTTGGGTCTGCTCGGCGACGAGATCGTGCTCATGGACGAAGTGCACACGCCTGACAGCTCGCGCTACTGGTACGCAGACACCTACGACGAGCTGTTCCGAAAGGACAAGGATCAGCGAGCACTCGACAAGGAGCCGCTGCGAGAGTGGATGGTGGAGCGAGGGTTCCGCGGCGACGGAGAAGCCCCCGTCATGACCGACGAGGTCCGTATCGCGACTGCAACCCGCTACATCCTTCTCGCTGAGGAACTGACGCAGCGATCGTTCGAGGCCCCGGAGCTCACCGCAGCCGAACGGGTCGCCAAGGTCCTCCGCGACTGACTGCCCGCGTCTGCCGTGGAGTCGGTTTGGAGAGAGCTATCACCGACAACTTCCTGGAGACGGAGGCGACGGTGCCGAGGCGCTGGTCCGCAGCCGAAGTCCTCGAGCCGGTGCGCCACCCACGTCACCCTGAGACAGGGAGCGGGCGTCACCAGCGTCCGCGGTGGACGACCTCCTCCCACGGCCGGCGGCCGCGGCGAAGCGACGGTGAGCGGACGTCCGGAGCGGGGTGTCCCACGGTGACGAAGCCGATCGGCGCGTAGGGCTCGGGGACGCCGAACGTGGCGCGGAAGGGATGGATGCGCTCCGGCTGGATCCCGATGAAGCACGCGCCCAGCTGCTCGTCGACGGCGGTCAGGAGCATCAGCAGCGAGGCGAACCCCGTGTCGATGTCCCAGTAGGGCACCGGCCAGCGCCCCTCGTCGCGATCCTCCCAACCCTTGTCCGGCTCCGCGTAGCGATCCAGGTACGCCTCCTTGTGGGAGAGGGCGACGATGATCAGCGGGGCTCGCCGCAGCCCCGCCGCCCACATGCTGTCGTCCTCCTCCGGCCCGGAGACGGCG
Source organism: Candidatus Dormiibacterota bacterium (assembly GCA_036272915.1). Taxonomy (GTDB): domain Bacteria; phylum Chloroflexota; class Dormibacteria; order Dormibacterales; family Dormibacteraceae; genus DATAXV01. The sequence continues at coordinate 95,709 of DATAXV010000112.1, read as the reverse complement.
GCCCAGAAGCGTCCCCGGACGGTGGGGGCCTCGAGCACCAGGAAGGCCCAGCCCTGGGAGAAGCCCGCCGACGGGGCACGCAGGGCATTGGCCAGGATCCGCTCCCGAGCCTCCTCCGATACCGGCCGGTCCTCGTAGTTGCGGATCATCCGGCGGCGCCGGACCACCTCCTGGAACTGCATTCCGACCTCCTCTCCCGGTGGGTTGGCCATCAGCCGACCCGGTGGACCGACGGCGTGAGCGTGACCTCGAGCGGGAACTGGTGCGTCCGGACCTGGAGCTGGACCTCGCCGTCGGCGGACCCGCCTCCGGGCGGTACGCGGATCAGCATCGACACGGTCTGCGGCCGATCGTCGAGCACGATGGTCTGCGAGGCGACCACTCCCGTCGGAGCCGAGGCGCCCAGATGCAGCCGGCCGGATCCGGTCATGTCGCCCAGGCGGAGCAGGGAGGCGGTGCCGGCCTCGATCCCGGACAGCGTCCAGCCCACCCACGCGGTCCCGCCGAATCCGCGCTGTGGGGTGACCCCACCCTCGGGGGCGGGGATGGAGATGCGGCAGGTGCCACCGTCCTCGGTCATGACACGGGCGCCTGCCGGCGCGACTGGCGACACCCCGGCGACCAGGTTCCCACCACCGGGGAGGACGAGGCGGTGATCGGCCGGCAGCGAGGCGACCTCGACCGAGCCCGACCGCCCCACGTTATAGCCGAGGCGAAGGCCGGTCACCGTCAGATCTCCACGGAAGCGGATCCAGAGGTGCGCCGCCGGCAGCTGGTCGGAGGCGTCGATCACCGCGGTCGCCACGGCGCCGGCAGGGACATCGAGCAGGACCGGACGTCTCCACCTCGCCCCATCGCTGGAGACCTCGACCGCGCCACTGCCCACGGCTTCGAGGTCGATGGTGGCGGCGAGGCAGCGCTCGACGTTGAACCGGTAGATCCAGCCGCTTCCGGTCCGGGCGGTGCGCAGCGTGCCATCGCCGCCGAACAGCACCGGCGTCGAGTCGCTGTCGCCGCGGAGCAGGTAGTGGCAGTCGGCCGGCCTCGGCGTGTCGAGGCCGAGCAGCGTGGTCCCTGCCAAGCCACGCTCCCAGGCCTCGCGCATGAGCTCCACGATCTGGGTGGGCAGAACGAAGCGGACAGGGGTGTCGTAGCTGGCCTGGACGATCTCGATGGCGTCGGCGTAGGAGGTGCCGTTGCCCAGGGTCACGTTGACGAAGAGGGGGCGCGCCGGGTTGGCGGCGGCCACCCGGGCGATCCCGGTGACGGCCTCCGCCGTGGGCGTGGACTCCTCCGATCCGAGTCCGCCAGTGGGGAGGATGGGGTGCCCGTCGATCCAGAGCGGCTCGCCTACCGGGTACATGCCCGGAGGTCCGATGTACCCGATCATGTGCCCCCTCGGCGCGTCCTGACCGTGGAGCAGGTCCCAGAGGCCCGAGGCCTCCTCGCCCTCGACCGGGCGGAAGTGGGGGAAGTTCTGGCTGACGCGGAGGCCGCCGAGACGCATCGCCGCATGCGCGTCGCGTACCCAGCGGTGCCAGTTGGGTGCGCCGACGAACGAGGACAGGTCGGGGTAGCCGAAGGGCAGCCAGGCGACCAGCTCGTCGTTGTCGGTGGAGCTGTCGAAGTAGTGGCGGGCCATGCCCGGCGTCAGGCCCGGGGCCATCCCCTGCATCGACCAGCCGAGCGGCACCAGGCCCCGCTTGGCATCCTGCCAGCGTCCCTCGTGGAAATCGATCAGGACTCCGATGTTGTCGGCGTCGGTGACGACGATGGTGGCGTAGACGGCGTCCTCATCGAGGTCCGGCGCCGGCGACCGTGGCCGCTGCCTGGCCTCCGTGCGCATTGCGGTGTGGACGGTCAGGTTCTCGGCAGGGAGACCTGGCGTGTCGGCCGGGAAGAAGAGCAGGCCCTCCCGACTGGCCAGGATCGTCGTGGCGCTCTCGTCGTTGCTCCACCCGTACATCGTCCCGGTGCCCGATCCGACGCTCCCCAGGATCCTCCGCTGCAGCTCGAAGTCCTGCTTCCCGCCGAAAGCGATCTGGTTGATGTCCGCGGCCCAGGTGAAGGCGCGGGTGTGGACCGCGTAGTCCCGAGGCGTCCACCGGATCTCGCCCTCGGTCTCGTCGCCGGGCATGTCGCCGACCGACAGGAGGGCCAGCGTGTCCGGTGCGGTCCCTGCGATCTCGTCCAGCGCCCATCGATAGGCGGACGCCGCGCCGGAGAAGGACTTGGTTCGCAGGTCGAGCAGGAGGTTCATCCCCGCCGCCAGCGGTCCGGCCGCGTCGTCGGGGGCGAACGCCGCCGCCCCGTGCAGCCAGGCGAGTGTGTTGGCCACATTGATGGTGCTCGGCTGGGCCGGATCCCAGATCACGTATCGCTCCACGCCGCGCTCTCGGGCGAGGGAGGCGACCTCCTCCGTGGTGCCCTTCTGGACTCCGACGCCGAGCTGGGCGGCGTAGATCTGCGGCCAGAGCCGATCACCCTCGGCGTACGCTCCGTAGCCCTCCGGGGCCTCGAGGTACACCGCTCTCCCGCCGGGCTCGAGGCGAGCATTGGCGAGGCCTTGCAGAACGGCCAGGGCGACCTGCGACTCCGGTCCGAGCCCGGTGGTGTCGACGACGAGGAGCGATCCCGGCCGGATCGGCGGTGCGGGCAGCCAGCCCCGGATGGTCTCCGGTCCTGGCTCGCCGCCCGCTGCCTGCGCTCGAACGAAGAGCCGTCCCAGCGATGGGAGCAGGTCGGCGCGGGTGAACAGGCGTAGCCCGCCCAGTACGGGTAGAAGGTGGCGACGAGCGGACCTGGCCATGGACCCCCTTTCCGGCTTGAATCCGGCCCGGGCGCGTGGACGGCGAACCAGCTAACAGTTACCGGTCTGGACAGTCACCGTCAACCGGGCGATCCGGAAGATGGCGGGTCCTGTCCGCCCGACGACGCCATGGCGGAACGCGTAAGCGAACTTAGCCGGGCCAATGTCCGCCCCTGGTCCGTCCGCAGGCCGCATCCTCAAGCTCCGATGGACCAGCGACCGCGGATGAATGCTCAGCAGCGGCGGGAGATCGACAAGGCCGGCTATCTCCCGCGCGGCATCTCGTTGGCGTCGGCCGGAGCGGGATTCGCGACCCTCATGGTGGGGATCGTGGGCGATGTGTTCAACGTCATCCAGAGCTGGCCCCTGTGGGACACGCTGGGGGCCGCATTGGCAGGTACCGCTGTGACCGCCTGGAAGTGGGGGCAGGCGCGGCGGGGGAACGTGGAACTCCAGTTCGAGCTTAAAGGCATGGCCGGAATCGCCGATGCCACGCGGCGCCAGCTCGATGAAGCCCGCCATGGCCGTGAGGTGCAACGGCAGCGAACCCGGGGTGATGCCCTCGAGACATTGCTGGACGCGGGCTACGATGTCTCACTGAAGCGGACGGACGAGAGGGGCCACGATCTCTGACCCGTCTCCGCGCACCGATCGCGAATGCGACACCGGAACCGCGCTGCAGGGGAACGCTGCACGCACAAACGGCACCAGCGGCGACCCGTGATCGCCACGGGGCCAACGTCTACAAGAGTCGAGATAGCACCAGCGGCCCGCTGGACTGGGCCGTCGAGAGCCAGCGGCAGGGCCACCCCAGGGGCCCGTTCCCGGATCCGAACGCCGTGCTTGGAAAGATCTTGAAACATCGGGTGGGCCTCCTCCTCCGCACTGTCGACGCACGGCTGGAACAAGTCGACTCGCGACAGTGTGCGGACTGGTCCCGGGGTCTCCGCAGCGATCAGCGCACCTGGGCGGACTACTGCCGGCAGCTGCCGCGGCTGGGGTGGTCGGTTCCGGACATCGCGGCGCGCCTCGGCCTGGCGACGCCGATCCGGATCGAGGGAGCGGGCATGGCTGAGGGCCGGAGGTGCGCCGGAGGTTGCAGACACGGGCGAGCTCGGTCTCTGAGCGCGGCCGCTCGCTCGCCGGGCGAAGCCGCCGGGTACCCTTCCTGACTGTGACCTCTGAATGGCGGACGGGCCTGCTCGCCCTTGACCTCGACGGCACAGTGCTCACCCCCGACCTGCAGATCGACCCCCGTGACATCGCTGCCGTGGGCCGGGCTCAGGCCGCCGGCATGACCGTGGTCGTCTGCACGGGGAGGCCATTCCCCGGTGCCCTCTCCTGGGCCAAGCGCCTCGGCCTGAAGCGTGCCCTCATCTGCTACCAGGGGGCGCAGGTTCGCAGCCCCGACGGCGAGATGCTCCTCGACCGGGGGCTGGAGCACGACGTGGCCATGGAGATCGTGCGCTTCTGCCGCCAGCGCGACCTCCACGTCCAGGCCTATAGGAACGACGAGCTGATCGTCGAGCGCGACCGCGAGGAGGGCCGGAACTACGCCCGCCACGCAGGCATGCCGATACACATCGTCCCCGACCTGGACCAGGCGATGGGCGCGACCACGCCGAAGATGGTCATCATCGCCCAGCCGCCGGTGATCGAGGAGCTCCTGCCCGAGGTCAGGACCCGCTGGGAGGGCCGCATCTACGCCGCGACCAGCTCCACGACGTACCTGGAGATCACCAGCCCTGGCGCCGACAAGCGGGCAGGGCTGTCCTTCCTCTGCGAGCGGCTCGGTATCCCTCGCGAGCGCACCGTCGCCGTCGGCGACGGGCGGAACGACCAGCCCATGATCGAATGGGCCGCGCTCGGTGTGGCCATGGGAACGGCGCCCCCGGAGGTGGTGGCCTCGGCCCATGGTCATTCGATCGGCGCGGCCGGAACCGGCGCCATCGCGCGTCTGATAGCCGGCCTCCTCGGGGAGGCGCCGATGCCCTGGGAGGAGGCCGCCTGATGGGAACACTGCTGCTCGTACACGCCCACCCCGACGACGAGACGATCGCCACCGGCGGGGTCATGCTGCGCGCCCACCGCGAGGGCCATCGGGTCGTACTGGTGACCTGCACCCGCGGCGAGGAGGGGCAGATCTTCACCTTCGACGAGGCCGCCACCCGTCCTCGCCTGGGCGAGGTGCGTGAGGCCGAGCTGCGTCGCGCCTGCGACATCCTGGGCGTCGACCGGCTGGAGTTCCTCGGCTATCGGGACTCGGGGATGGCGGGCACCCCGAGCAACGAGGACCCGCGCTGCTTCCACGCCGCGCCACTCGAGGAGGCGGCCCGGCGCCTGGCCGCGATCATCGAAGAGGAGCACCCCGAGGTGGTGGTCAGCTACACGCCCGACGGCACCTATGGCCATCCCGACCACATCAAGGCGAGCATGGTGACCGGCGCCGCCGTGGAGCTGCTCCGGGAGGCCGGTGACGGTTCGGCGAGGCTCTACTGGCACGCGGTTCCGGCGTCGTCCGTCGCGGAGCTGCGTCGCCATGTCGGTCAGGACGACGAGGCGCTGACCCAGATGGCGCGCATCGGTGGCTGGCCGGACGCCGAGATCTCGCTCGAGGTCGACGTCCGCGACCTCGCCGGGGAGAAGAGGAAGGCGCTCGAAGAGCACGTCACGCAGATGGACCCGAACGGTCCCTTCAGCACCATGCAGGGTCAGTTGATGGAGTCCGCGCTGGGCACGGAGCACTTCGTCGTCGTCGGCGACACCGAGCCGCCGCACCGTCAGGCCCGGAGCCTTCTCGGCGGGTAGACTTCGAATCGATGGAGGTCGTACGCATCACCCCCCGGGGCTACTGCCACGGTGTTGTCGACGCCTTCCGGATCGCGAAGCGGGTGCGGGAGCAGAACTCGGGGCCCGTCTACATGCTGGGCCACCTCGTGCACAACACGCACGCCACCGAGGATCTGAAGAGTCAGGGGATCGACCTGGTCGATCCGCCCAACCGTCTCGCCGGTCTGGATCTGATCGACAGTGGCACCGTCATCTTCACCGCCCACGGCGTGTCCCCGCAGGTCAAGGAGAAGGCCGAGGCCAAGGGCCTGGAGGCGATCGACGCCACCTGCACTGACGTCATCCGCACCCACGACCTTGTGCGCGACCTGGCCGCGCGCGGGTACGACGTCGTCTACATCGGCCGGCACAACCATCCCGAGCCGGAGGGTGTCATCGGCGAGGCTCCGGGAAGGGTCCACCTGGTCCAGGCGCGCGAGGACGTCGACGGGCTTCGGATCGACAACGATCGCGTGGCCGTGACCTGCCAGACCACGCTCTCGCTCTGGGACACCGAGTCCCTGATCGAGGCCGTCCGTGAGCGCTTCCCCGACTGCGAGGTGCACAACGAGATCTGCCGGGCCACCCAGGAGCGGCAGGAGGCCGCCGTGCGCATGGCCCGCGAGCAGGACCTCGACCTGGTCATCGTCGTCGGCAGCGCCCGGTCGTCCAACTCCAACCGCCTGGTCGAGGTGGTCAGGGAGCTGGCCGGGAAGCCCGCCCACCTGGTCGACGGCGTCGACGACGTCGACCCCGCCTGGTTCCGGGGCGTGCGCCGGGTCGGCGTGACCAGCGGCGCCTCCACCCCGACCCACATCACCAGGCGGGTGATCGAGCACCTGGAGCAGCTCGCCGTCGACTGAGGCGCCTCAGGTGGTCAGGACGCTCGCCTTGCGAGCGAGCACGGCCCGCACCTTGCGAGTGATCGAGGGTGCGGTCAGGCCCCACTTCTCCAGCAGCTCGCCGGCCTTTCCCGATTCGCCGAAGCTGTCGGGCATGCCCACGAACTCCATCGGCGTCGGCCGGTTGCGGGCCAACGCCTCGGCGATGGCGCCGCCCAGGCCGCCGGTCACCTGGTGCTCCTCGACCGACACGATCGCGCCGGTCTCCTCGGCGCAGCGAACGATCGTCTCGACGTCGAGCGGCTTCACCGTGTGGGAGTTGACGACGCGGGCGGAGATGCCCTCCTCGGCGAGCTGCGAGGCGGCGAGCAGGGCCTCGTGGACGAGCGGTCCACAGCCGACGATGGTGACGTCGGAACCATCCCGGTAGACCTGGGCGCGTCCCAGCTCGAACGGCGTGCGCGGCGTGGTGAAGACGGGGGTGTTCTCCCGGCCGAAGCGGATGTAGTCCGGGCCGCGGTGGTGGGCGAGCGCGTGGGTGGCCAGCCTGGCCTGCTCGTAGTCGCAGGGAACGACCACCGTGACCCCGGGCAGGACCCTGACGATGGCGATGTCCTCCAGGGCCTCGTGGGTCGCCCCGTCGGGCCCGACGGAGAGCCCGGCGTGGGCGCCGACAACCTTGACGTTGGCCTCGGTGTAGGCGACCGAGACGCGGAACTGGTCCCAGTTGCGCCCCGGCGAGAAGGTGGCGTACGAGGTCAGGAACGGCACCTTCCCGCCGATGGCGAGGCCGGCGGCGACGCCCATCATGTTCTGCTCGGCGACGCCCATGTCGAAGAACCGGGAGGGATGGGCGGCGGCGAACGGAGCGACCCGCGTCGAGTCGGCGAGATCGCCGGTGAGCACGACCAGCTCAGGCATGTCCTCCGCCAGTTCGAGCAGGGCGTCGCCGAAGCCGGCCCGGCATCCCTTCTTCTCCAGGTCGCCGGTGATGTCGCCGACGAGGAACATCTCCCCCGAGCTCATCGTCCCTCCTCCAGCGCCACCTGCTGGCGGCGCAGCTGCTTCAACGCTTCGTCGGCCTGCTCCCGGTTGGGCGGGATGCCGTGCCAGCGGTAGTCGCGCTCCATGAAGTCGACGCCCTTGCCCGGAATCGTGTGGCAGACGACGACGGTCGGCCGGTCGCCGATCGCCGAGGCGTGGGCGGCGGCGTCGATGATGGCCCGGTGGTTGTGGCCGTCGATCTCGAGCACGTGCCAGTTGAAGGCGCGGTACTTCTCGGCCAGCGAGCCGACCGGGAGCACGTCCTCGGTGTCGCCGTCGATCTGGATGTAGTTGCGGTCGATCCAGGCGGTGAGGTTGGCGAGCCGATGCGCTCCGGCGAAGAGGATCGCCTCCCAGATCTGCCCCTCGTTGTGCTCGCCGTCGGAGAGCATGACGTGGGTCCGCCACCGCTCCTTGTCGAGCCGGGCGGCGAGGGCGAGGCCGACGCCCTGGGAGAGCCCCTGGCCGAGCGGCCCCGAGGAGTTCTCGACGCCGGGTGGCTCGCCGATGTGGGTGTGCCCCTGCAGGCGGGTGCCCAGCTGGCGGAGCGTGTTGAGCTCGGAGGTCGGGAAGTAACCCCGCTCGGCCAGGACCGCGTACCAGACCGGGCAGATGTGCCCGTTGCTGAGGAGGACGCGGTCGCGATCCGGCCGGGCAGGGTCGTGCGGGTCGATGTTGAGGACGCCGAAGTACAGCGTGGTGAACACGTCGGCCATCCCCAGCGGTCCCCCGGAATGCCCGGAGCCGGCCGCGCACAGCATCTCGACGATGTTCTGACGGACGCGGTTCGCGGCCAGTGCGAGCTGCCGTTCGTCGGTCAGCTGGGGGCCGGCGCCAAGGCTGGTGGCCGCCCGATCCTCTTCGACCTTCACAGAACCCTCCTCGCGGTGTCTATGTCCACGTTCCTCATCCCATCTTGACGGGGAACACAGGGACAGCGTGCGGAGGGGGGCCGGACCAGGTCGTGCGCGCATGCACGACCCGGTCCGCCCCTGCCGGTCAGACGCTCGCGGCCCCCGCCGGGACCGGCTCCTCGACCTGGTTCGGGTGGACCCGGCCGGGAAGGCCGCTGAAGAGCCCCCGCTTGGGGACGTAGACGTGGTCGACGAGCCCGTACTCCTTGGCCTGCTCGGCGGTCATGAAGTAGTCGCGGTCGATGTCCTTCTTGACCCGATCCAGCGGCTGGCCGGAGTGGTGGGCGAGGATCTCGGCCATCCGGTGGACGGTAGCCACCGTCTCCCGGAGCTGGATCTCCATGTCGCTGGGCGCGCCGCGCATGCCCGCCGAACCCTGGTGGATCATGATCTTGGCGTTGGGTAGCGCGTAGCGCTTGCCGGGGGCGCCGCCGGCCAGGATCATGGCCGCCGCCGACATGCCCATGCCGACGCACACGGTGGCGACGTCGGGCTGCACCTGCTGCATCACGTCGTAGATCGAAAGGCCGCCGTAGGCGAGGCCCCCCGGCGAGTTGATGTAGACGGTGATGTCCTTCTCCGGGTCGTCCGCCTCGAGGTAGAGCATCTCGCCGATGATCAGGTTGGCGAGCTGGTCGTTGACCTCGGTGCCGACGAAGATGATCCGCTCTCGGAGGAGGCGGGAGTAGATGTCGTAGGCGCGCTCGCCCCGGCTCTCCTGCTCCACCACCATCGGTACGAATCCCATGTCATCACCTCCTAATTGCGGCCGGCTATGCCGTCGATCACGCCCCAGGCGACGGCCTGCTCGGGTGTCATGTGGTATTCGCGCTCGAGCTCGCCCTCGACCTGCTCTCTGTGCCTGCCGCAATGCTGGGAGAGGATCTCGATCAGGCGATCCCGCCCGCGAAGGAGCTCGTGGGCGAGCACCGCGACCTGGCTGGCGCGGCCCTCGATCGGGCCTGACGACGGCTGCTGAAGTACGATCCGGGCGTGCGCCAGCGCCATCCGCTTGCCGGGCGCACCAGCGGCGAGGAGCATGGCGGCGGTGCCGGCGGCCTGGCCGGTGCAGAGCGTGCAGACGTCGGAGTCGATCGACTGCATCACGTCGTAGACGCCGAGGGCCGCGTCCAGCGGTCCGCCGGCGCTGTTGACGTAGAGGCCGATGTCCTTTCCGGGCTTCCTGGCCTCGAGCAGGAGCAGCTGACCGACCACGGCAGCGGCGGCCTCCGCGTCCAGGGGAGGACCGAGCATGACGATCCGGTCCTGCAGAAGCCGGGAATGGATGTCGCCTCCTGGGAACGGAGGCCGGCCGAGGCTCATGACGTGAAGCCGATCCGCCTTCGCGGCTGCTCGGTCATCGCCACGAAGGAGGAGAAGCGAGCCACCGTCCGCAGCGCGTCGAGGTCCATTGAGCGACAGGCGGCTTCCAGGTGCACGCGCGGGTTGTCGTCCCACGAGGAGGGCAGTGAGGCCCGCGCTCCGAGCTCGCGCGCCAGCTCCAGGTAGAGGTCGGCGATGGTTACCTCGAGCGCGCGGGACAGGGCCAGGAGCTTCTCCACCGAGATTTCCTTGCGCCCACGCTCGACCTCGGAGAGAAAGGCGACGGAGATGCCGGCGGGACCCGCGACTTCAGCCAGTCGGCGTTCCCGGACCTCCCGGTGTCGGCGAAGGATCGCGCCTAGCGTGGACCGCACGTGTTCAGGGGTTTCGCTGTGAGCAAAAGCCATCTTCTTAGGGAAGATGCTACCACCGGAGGGCCGCGTGACCTCCAGCGGCCACCAGGATCGGGAGATGCGGTTCAAGGACAGAGGCGTGGTGGTCACGGGCGGCGCGAGCGGGATCGGCAGCGTGATCGTTCGCCCCTTCGCCGCCTCGCCGCCTCGCCGGCGAAGGGGCGGCCGTGCTCGTCGCCTACTGGGACGGCGACAGGGCGGGCCAGGTGGCGGCGGGGATCACCGGACAACCCGGTCGCGCCGAGGGGTTCGCCGCCGACGTGTGCCAGCCCTGACGAAGCAGGGGCGATGGTCGAGCGGACGGTCGAGCGATTCGGGCGGATCGATGTCCTCGTCAACGGCGCCGCCATCTGCCGGGTGGATCGCCTCCAAGACTGGGAGCAGGAGGTGGCGGTTGATCCGGGCGGCGGGGGCTACGGCTGCTGCCGCGCGCCCTCCGGCCGATGGTCGCCCAGGGTTCGTGTTCGATCGTCAACATCACCTCGGTGAACGGCCTGGCGATGTCCGGGAATGAGGCCTACAGCGCTGCCAAGGTGGCGTCATCAGCCTCACCAACTCGATCGCCGTGCGCTACGGGACCTCGCGGAGTGCGCTGCGACGCGATCACGCCCGGCACCATCCGGACCCCCGCCTGGGAGGGCCGGAAGCGGAGGGATCCGGAGGTGATGGAGCGGATGGCGCAGTGGTGCCCGATGGGGCCGGGTGGCGAGTCGGACGATGTCGCCGGGCCGGGGCTCTTCCTCGCCTCCGATGACGCCGCCTGAGTCACCGGCGTCGTGCTCGGAGTCGACGGGGGACCCATGTCCGGCAACGGCCGGATGATGCGGGAGATGGTGGTCGGCTCGGAGTGAGGGGTCGTGCGCCTGACGGGGCCGCCTACTCGGCGGGCGGGGGCTCGGTCGGCTCGACGGGCTTGCGGCGAGCCGGAGTTCGCCGGCGTCGCGGAGCAGGCTTGGGCTCCTCCGCGGCCGGGGTCTCTGGAGCTTCGACGGGCGCCGCCTCGGCCGGGGTGACCGCATCCGATGCCGGGCTGGCAGCCTCGGAGGTCGGAGCGGCGGCGTCCGGTGAGGGGAGCGCGGCCTCCGGTGCCGCTGCCGTCTCATCGACGGCCTTGGCAGGGGCGCGGCGCCTCCGCGTGGTCCGGCGCGGAGCCGGCTTCGCCCCGGTCGGGGGCGGCTCGGTCACGGCAGCCTCCGCGGGTGGAGCCTCCACCTGCTCCGTCACCGACGCCTCGACCGCCGGCTGGGCGGCCATCTCGGGCTCAGGTGCGGAAAGTGGCTCCGCGGGCGGTGCCGGCGCCGCGGCCTCCTGTGCCAACGGCGTAGTCCCCTGTGGCACGGGCTGTGCCGGTGCGGGCTCTGTGGCCGCCTCGGCCGATACCTGCGTCCTGGTCGATCTACCGCTGGAGCGGCGGCGGCGCGACCGCGGCGCAGGAGACTCGGCCGGAGCTGGGGTCTCTGCCTCAGGTGTCGGGCTGGGCTCGGCGGCCGACTCCATCGCCTGAGGAGCCTCGGGTGTGACCTCGGATTCCTGCTCCTGTCTGTGGACGGAAAACCGCAGCGTCCGCCGCCGAGGTGTGGGCGCGGACGGCTCGGAGGTGGCCGCAGGGACCTGCGCTTGTGCGGCGACCGGAGCGGGCACCGGCTGCTCGGCGGGCGTCCGTTCGGGCACTGGGGCCGGCCGCTCGGGTGTCTGCTCAACCGCGGGAGCCGGTCGCTCCGCCGGTGGCTGCTCGACTGCGGGAGCCGGTCGCTCCGCTGGTGTCTGCTCAGCCGCGGGAGCCGGTCGCTCCGCCGGTGTCTGCTCAGCCGCGGGAGCCGGTCGCTTCGCCGGTGTCTGCTCGACCGCAGAAGCCGGTCGCTCCGCCGGTGTCTGCTGATCCGTCTCGCGGCCGTTGCTGCTCGAGCGACGGCGGCGGCGCCTGCGGCTCGACGTCTGCTCGCTCGGTGCCTCGGCCGGCGCGGCCTCCGGGACCGCCGTCGGCCGGCGCTCGATCAGCCGCACCGCCTCACCGACCGCGATGAGCTCGCAGTTCTCGTCCATGACCTCGATCTGCCAGGCGGCCAGGCCCCATTCCGGCTTCTCGACCGGCCGCTTGATGCCCAGCCGCCAGCGGGCGCGAACGGTGCAGCCGACGCGTGCCGGATGGACGAAGCGCCAGGTCGCACCGACCAGCGCCACTGCGTGGCAGAGGGGGACATCCATCGCTCCGAGGCCCATGGCCACGGCGGCGATCATCGCGCCGGGCAGGATCACGCCGCGATGGGGACCCTGCTGGGCGTAGCTGCGGTCGGCGTAGAGAGGGTTGAAGTCGCCGGCCAGTGCCATGTACGAGGCGAGGTCCGCCTCGGTGATGGTGCGGCCGCGCGTAACCCACTCGCCGCCGAGCGGGAGATCCTCGAAGTACTGGGCCTGTGGAATGTCGTACGCAGTCAAGAGAGCGGTGCCGAGTATAGTCGCCGAACCGCTCAACCGGCCGCGAGTGGTGGAGCTGGCCGGAGGTGAACCACGTCGCCGACCGTCACCCGACGCCCCCCGACGATCAGCGCGCCGTCGTTCTCGATGGCCTCGGCCAGGCCTTCGAACCGGTCGCCGTCGAGCTCGATCCGCACCCATGACCCGAGCGTCATCGACCGTTCCCGCCAGGCGCCGAGGATGGCCTCGTCGGTCGCGCCGAACCAGTCTTCCAGCTCCCCAGCGAGGTCGGCGAGCAACTCCTCGCGATCCCGATCGAGCATTGCCGCGCCCTCGGGGGCCCAGCTCAGGTTGATGCCGATCCCGACCACGCACCGGTCGCCATGGCGCTCGGCGAGCAGGCCGGCCAGCTTCTGTCCCTCGACGTAGAGGTCGTTGGGCCACTTGAGGCGGACCTCGGGACCGCAGGCGCGGGCGGCGGCGACGCCGGCCGCGAAGAGGGCGAGATCCCGGAAGGGGAGGACGAACGAGGCGAGCAGGCTGGCTCCGGGTGGCGAGTCCCAGGCCCGGCCGAGCCGGCCCCGGCCCGACGTCTGATGGTCGGCCACGACGGCGCTGCCGACGGGCAGACGCCTGGCCACGTCCTGGGTCGAAGGGGTGATCGCCAGTCTGATGACCCGCACGAGCGCTGACTCTAGCGCGCGCGCCCGCCCGCCGAAGGCGCGCGGGTAAGCTTGGCGGCAATGAAGCACCGCGCCGTCTCCCTGGTGGTCATGATCGTGCTGGCGGTGGTCCTCCTGGTGATGCTTCTGCTCTCCGGGGTGAGCACCCTCGGTGGCTGGAGCAGCCTCGTCCCGCTCGGCATCCTGGTCGCCATCTCGGCGGTGGCCGGCCTGGCCTTCAGCTGGCGGCGCTATTTCCCGAGGGCGCGCCGATGAGCGATTCGAACGCCACCTGGCTGGTGGTGCTGATCAAGGATTTCGCCGCCGCCAAGCAGCGGCTACGCCCGGCGCTCGATCCCGGCGCCCGCCGAGAGCTGGCCCGGGGCAACGCCCGCCGCGCGCTCGGTGCGGCCCGCGCCAACGGTCATGTCCTCGCCGTCTGCGGCAGCGAGGCGGCCGCGGACCTCGCCCGCGAGGAGGGAGCGGACATCCTGCTCGAGGAGGAGCCGCGCGGGCAGAACGCGGCGGCGATGCTCGGCATCAGCCATGCCCTCGCACAGGGGGCGACGAGCCTGCTCCTGCTCTCCAGCGACCTGCCTCTGGTCTCGAGCTCCGAGCTGGGGGACATGCTCGAGGTCGGCGTGCAGATGGGCAGCCCGGCGGTCCTGGCCGCGCCCGCCACCGGGCGGGGCGGGACCAACGCGCTGTACCTCGCACCTCCCGACATCATCGACCTCCACTTCGGCGATGACTCTCTGCGCAAGTTCGAGCGCACGGCTCGGGCGCGGGGTGTCGCCTTCGCCCTTCACGAGTCGCCGGCCCTCGCCCTGGACCTGGACGAGCCGAGCGACCTGGCAATGCTCGCCCGACAGAAATGACCGCGTTGACCCTACTCCCGGTCGAGGGCATGCCCGAGATCGAGAAGGGGGATGATCTTGGGGAGCTGATCGTGGAGTGTGCCGCGGTCGAGGACGGTGACGTGCTGGTGGTGGCTCAGAAGGTCGTGTCCAAGTCCGAGGGGCGCGTCCGTCAGCTCGCCGAGGTCACACCCAGCGAGCAGGCCGCGACCATTTCCGAGGGGACCGATCGAGACCCGCGCATGGTCCAGGTGGTGCTCGACGAGAGCGTCCGCATCGTCCGCCAGGAGCGGGTGCTGATCGTGGAGACGCGCCAGGGCTTCGTCTGCGCCAACGCAGGCGTCGACCAGTCGAACGTCCCCGGCGAGGACAGCGTGCTCCTCCTGCCCGAGGACGCGGATCGCAGCGCTGCCGAGATCCAGGCCCGGGTCCGGGAGCTCACCGGCCGCGAGGTCGCCATCATCGTCTCCGACACCTTCGGCCGGCCCTGGCGCACCGGCATCGTCAACGTCGCTCTGGGTGTCGCCGGGCTGGCCCCGCTCGCGGACCTGCGCGGGTCGTTCGACGACCACGGCCGCGAGCTCCACGCGACCATCATCGCCGTCGCCGATGAGCTCGCGTCCGCCGCTGAACTGGTCTCCGGCAAGACCCGCCGGGTCCCCGTGGTCATCGTCCGCGGGTACGTCGACGAAGGCCCCGCCGGCACCGGCCGCGAGCTGCTCCGCGACGCCGAGAGCGACCTCTTCCGCTGATCGCCCGGACCCCGTGGCGCCCGCCGCAAGGCGGGCGGCGTTCGCGTCGGAGGCGCTCGGGCAGGTACAGTCTTTGCACTCACCACGGGAGCCCAGCCGGGCTGAGAGGGCACCGCTGAGGTGCCGACCGTAGAACCTGATCCGGGTTAAACCGGCGGAGGAAGAGAACATGAGTGACGCTCACAGCGCTCATACGGGAGCGCGCCTGCGCGCTCCGCGCCCGCCCCGAGGATCGCGCGCGCTGTGGTCTGCGATCGGCGGGAACCGGCCATGAGCGGTTATACGGAGACGCTCGTCGACGGCAACCGCGACCTGTGGGCGGCGATGGCCGGTCACCCCTGGGTGCGCGGCCTGGCCGCCGGGACCCTGCCTGAGCCGGCGCTGATCGCCTGGGCGCAGCAGTGCCGGCTCTTCTGCCTGCTCGAGGGACGGGCGTTGATGGCGCTCCGCGCGTCGGCGCCGCCGCCCGAGCTCGAACGGCTGCTCGCCCGCCTCGGCGAGGACGTGGAGCGCGAACCCCGGCAGCTGGCGGAGACGCTGGCCTCGCTCGGAGCGCCGGTCGTGGACGAGGAGTGGCCGGTCTGCCTCGGCTATGGCGCCTACGTGCAGAGTTGCGCCGCCTCCGGCCTGCTCGAGGGGATGGCGGCGGTCTGCGCGGTCGAGCGCTCCTACCTCGACACGTGGTCGGTGGTGCTGCCCTCGGTCCCGCCCGATTCCCGCTGGCGCGGCTGGGTGGAGAACTGGACCGGGTCCGGCTTCCGCGAGCTGGTCGGCGACCTCTGCGACCGCTTCGACGAGCTTGCCGGCACGCCCTCGGCGCCCACCTCGGCGCGTCTGGCGCCGATCTTCCGCAACGTGGTCAAGTGGGAGGTCGCCTTCTGGGAGATGTGCTGGCGCCAGGAGGGCTGGCCCGCCCTGGAGGCGCACCAGTGAGCGCCGCCGACGAGCTCACCGCCTACGAGGGGGCGCGGCCGGCCCGGACCGGCGACACCGTCCTCGAGACGCAGGGGATGGCGCCGATTCCCGAGGACAGCCGCTATGGCGGCATCTGGCGGATGTTCACCGTATGGTTCACGCCCAACATGGAGATCTCCGGGATCTTCATCGGCACCCTCGCCGTGACCTTCGGGCTTGGCTTCGGGCTCGGCCTGGTCGCCATCGTCCTGGGCATCGTGCTCGGGACCCTGCCGGTGGCGATCCTCTGCACCTGGGGGCCGAAGACCGGCACCGGGCAGCTCCCGCTGGCGCGAATGCCGTTCGGCAAGTCGGTGGTGCTGCCGGCGGTGGTGCAGTGGTTCTCGACCATCGGCTGGATAGCGCTCACCGCGCTCTTCGGGGCCCAGGCCGCCCACCTCCTCCTCCACATCCCCTTCTGGGCGGGCGCGCTGCTCGTGCTCGCCTGCGAGGGTGTCATCAGCATCTACGGCTACGAGCTGGTCCACCAGGTCGAGAAGTGGGGCGCGCTGGTCATGATCGCCCTCTTCCTGGTCCTCACCGTGCGGATCTTCCAGCACCACGTCGCGCTGCCCCACGACACCGTCAGCGGCGGCGCCCTGATCGGGGCCTTCGTCCTGATGGTGACGGTCGCCCTCTCCGGGGCAATCTCCTGGGCCTCCTACGCCTCCGACTACAGCCGCTACATGAAGCCGAGCTCCTCGACGCTGGGTGTCTTCGGCTACACCATGGCGGGCATGGTCCTCTCCTATGTGTGGGTGATGACCATCGGTCTCGCCGCGGCCAGCATCGTCGCCAACCAGACGGCGGCCGGCGTGAGCTCGCTGATGGGCGGCGGGCTGCTCAGCGGGCTGGCCCTGGTGGCGATCATGTTCGCCTCGATCGTCTCCTCGGCGATGAACGACTACTCCGGCGCCCTTGCCCTCCAGACCCTGGGCGCGCGGGTCAAGCGGCCCCTGATCTCGGCCGCGGTGGTGGTCGTGGCCTTCGCCGCGATCATGTGGATCAATGGAGGCGACACCTCGACGCGCTTCGAGAACGTCCTGCTCTTCGTCGGCTACTGGCTCTCGCCCTTCAGCGCGGTGGTGATGATCGACTGGCTCTACAGCCGGGGCCGCTACCGCCCCTCCCTCCTGCGCTCGGCGCTGGCCTTCCGCAACCTGGCCAGCGGCTGGCCGGCGCTGGTCGCCTTCGTCGTCGGCTTCGGCGCCATGGTCCCCTTCATGAACACGTCGATCGTGGTCGGACCGGTGGCGAGCGCGCTGCACGGCGCCGACATCGCCTTCTACGTCGGTTTCGCCGTCGCCGCGGTCCTCTACTACGTGCTCCGCCGGATCGCCCCCAGGCCTGCGCCCGCTCCGGTCGAGGCTGCCGGCGAGTGACCTCCGCCCGCCTCCTCCGGCGGCCGGGCTCACTGTGGAGCCGCCCTCGACGGAGGGATCGGCGGCGGGGGACGATCCATGGCACAATGCCGGGCAAGGCGATGCGACAGCACGTGGTCCGGTTCAGCTCCTTCACTACGACCACTGCCGTGGGGGCAAGCTGCTCGCGCCTGCACGCACCGCCTGCAGGCTAGCGAAGGAGCCAGGAAGCCCCCGCCCGAACAGGGCGGGGGCTTTTTTCATTTCTGAGGAGATTCGACATGGATGCCGACCAGGAGGTCAACCACCGTCACTGGCTGCAGGAGCTGGACCTTGCTCACTTCGAGGCCACCTCCCCGGGCATGGCCTACTGGCTGCCGCGGGGGATGACCGTGATCCGGGCGCTCCGCGAGTACTTCCTGCGCGAGCACCTCCGAAACGGCTACCAGGAGATCTCCACCCCGCAGCTGGCCGACGTCTCCGTGTACGAGACGTCCGGCCACGTCCCCCACTACGAGGAGTCGATGTTCTTCGCGACAGCCGGCGACCGGCGATTCGGCATCAAGCCGAGCAACTGCCCCTGCTCGATGCTGCTCTTCGCCTCCCGACCTCACAGCTATCGCGAGCTCCCCCTTCGCTGGTTCTGCGAGGATGTCCTTCACCGGAACGAGCTCTCCGGCGTGCTGTCCGGTCTCTTCCGGGTGCAGAGCCTCCGCCAGGACGACACGCACATCTTCGTGGCCCCGTCCCAGGTGGAGGAGGAGTTCGGCCGGGTCCTCGAGTTCGCGCGCGGGCTGTACCGGCTCTTCGGCCTCGAGTTCGAGCTGCGCCTGGGGACGGCGCCCAGGGACCACATCGGCGACGACGCCGAATGGAGGCGGTCGACGGAGCTGCTGCGCTGCATCGTCGATCAGATCGCGCCCGGCGGCTACGAGGTGGTCGAGGGGGAGGGTGCCTTCTACGCGCCCAAGCTCGACATCCTGATGCGCGACGGCCAGGGCCGGCCCTGGCAGACGGGCACGCTCCAGATCGACCAGTTCATGCCCCAACGCTTCGGCTGCGCGTATGTCAACGAGCGGGGCGCGCGGGAGGCGCCGGTCGTCATCCATCGCGCCATCGCCGGTTCCTTCGAACGCTTCCTCGGCCTCCTGCTGGAGGAGACGCGGGGGTGGCTGCCGCTCTTCCTGGCGCCGGTGCAGGTGGCGGTCGCGCCGATCGCGGGCCGGCACGTGGGGGCGGCCCGGAGCGCCGCCTCCCGTCTCCGGGAGGTGGGCTTCCGAGTCGAGGTCGGTGACGGAAGCGAGCGCCTGCCGGCACAGATCCGGGCGGCGGCCGAGCGGCGCGTCCCCTGCGTGGCGGTGATGGGCGACCGGGAGCAGGCCAGCGACACGCTCGCCGTGCGGCTGGGCGACGAGCAGCGTGAGATGGGCGTCGAGGCCCTGATCGCCGAGCTCCGGAGGCGCCTGCCATGACGGTCGGCTCAGGGCCGGATCGCTCCCCAGTCGTCGTTGGCTATGCTCAACACAGGCGTATCCTCGCCGCCGCCAGAAGGGACTCAGGCCTTCCTCGGATCAGCTCCGGGAGCGGCAATACGCGTACGCGTCGCAGATATGGCCACCCGATCGACGGAGGTACTCGAAATGCTGGATCTGAAGGGCGTGATTCCACCACTCGTGACGCCGTTCGACCGCAACGAGGACATCGATGAGGGGGCGTTCCGTGACGAGGTGCGGTACTGCCTGGACGCGGGTGTTCACGGTTTGACGGTCAGCGGTAGCACGGGTGAGGGCCACACCCTGACCGAGGCGGAATCGCTCCAGTTGGCCAGGATCGCCGTCGAGGAGGCCGGGGGCCGGGTCCCGGTGGTGAGCGGGATCATCCAGGACTCGACGAGGGCCGTGATCCGGTACGGGAAAGCGCTGAAAGACGCCGGTGTGGACGGTTTGCAGATCACACCGGTCCACTACCTGTTCGCGCCTGATGTCGAGGGAACCATCGGCTACTACGAGGAGATCGGAGAGGCCGTCCGCCTCCCGATCGTCATCTACAACGTCGTGCCCTGGAACACCATCATGCCGGAGACCCTGATTCGGCTCGCAGATCTGCAATGGGTCGTGGCCGTCAAGCAGAGTGGAGGCGACATTCACAAGCTCGCCGACCTCCTGCGAGCCGTTCGTAAGACCGGAAGCGGGCTGAGGGTTCTGAGCGCTGTCGACGCCCTTCTACACGCGTCCTATCTCCTCGGGGCGCACGGCGCCGTGGCCGGCATTCTGAGCGTGGCGCCTGGGCTATCGGTCAAACTCTGGGACGCGTGCCAGGCTCAGGACCTGACCACCGCGCTTGACCTGCACGAGCGCCTGCTTCCGGTTTGGCGGGTGCTGGACCGGCCGGACATGACCACCCGTCTGAAATGCGCGATCAATCTCCAGGGCCGCGCGGTCGGCTATCCTCGGCGTCCGCTTCAGCCCGCGGGGCCGGGACTGCGGGACGAGATTCGCGCCGCGCTGACCGAGGCTCGGGTTGGTGAGCTCTCTCCGGTCTGATCTCAGCAGGGGCGCGAGCCTTCTCATCTGACACCTGATCGGCAGGTGGGAGTCATGGCTGGGCGGCTCAGAGCGCCGTGGTGTGGCATTTCGTGTACGTGTGGCCGGCGACCGAGCCAGCAGGAGCACGCCCGTCAGCAGCAGGAAGAGCGGACTACCGCGAACTGTCGGTGCGGCCAGGCAGAGAAGCACGATGCCGCCCACGCCGATCAGCCGAGGACTCGGCTCGGTCAACCCCGTGGTGCAGCGAGTCGCCGAGCCCTGATCCCCGGCCAGGGAGGCAGGTTGTAAGGGCCGGCCCGACCCGGGCGGATCCCTTAGATTCCGGCGCCTTCCTTCGTGCGCACCTGACGAAGACCGTTTCCCCGGTCGCTCCTACCGTGAGATATGGATCAGGCAGTTCGGGTGTCGGGAGGTGCGACGTGGCGATCACGAGCAGGCGCAGGGTGTGGAAGGCGGAGACGGTGAGGGTCATGGCCAGGAGGCGTATCGAGCTCGTCCTAGGCGGAGCGGACAGCACCGAGCCGCGCTGCTCCTGGTGCGGCCGCGATCTTCCCGAGGGCCAGGGCTACTGCGACCGCGAGTGCGCCCAGGCGATGCAGGTGGCCGGTCTCTACCTGGGCTGATCCGGCCGGCTCCGGTCAGGCGATCTCGGCGAGGGCCTCGCGGAGCTCGCCCACCCGCGGCCTCCGCCGCCAGTACCGGAGCCTCTCGCCCAGCGTCTGCACCTCCGCCATCAGCGGCGGGTAGTTCAGCTGTCGAGCCTCGGCCAGCACCTGCAGGGCGAGGCGCGACGCCTCCTCCGGCTCACGGTCGTCGATGTAGGTGCGGGATTTGGCCAGCAGCAGCCAGAGCTGATCGATCCGCAGCTCGGGAGTGATCGCGACCAGCGCGGCGTCGAGCGCGTCACGGGCCCGGTCGGTGGCACCCAGTCGCGACAGGGTGGTCCCGACCTCGCCGTCCAGCCACCGCTGGTCCCAGCTCGACGGCGCCGTCCGGGGACGCACCGGCTCCCCCTCCACCTGGCGGCGGTTGAGCAGTTCCCGCGCCGAGTCCAGCGCGCGCATCGCCGCGCTCTCGTCACCCATCTGGGCGTGCGCGTCGGCCGCCTTGGCGAGCAGCCAGACGCGGGCCGGCGTCGTCGCCGCCTGGGCGCTGAAGCCGTATGCCCCCTCCGAGAAGATCCGCTCGGAGTCGGCGACCGAGATCCGCCCGTCGTCGCGCTCGCACATCGCCCGCTGACCGGCGATGTAGACGCCCATGGCGTCGTCGTCCCCCTCCCGAGCCGCCCGGAGGCCCAGCTCGAAGTAGTGGACGGCGCCGTCGGGGTCGCCGCTGGCGTGCTTGAGCGAACCGACCATGCAGGCCGTCTCCGCGGCCATCGAGGAGAGCCCACGCCGGAGGCCGCCCGACATCGACGAGCGCAGGGCGGCGGTCATCGCCTGGAGATGGCCGACGGCGGGGCCGAGCAGGGCGGCGGGCGCGATGTGGCGCTGCAGCTTCTCCAGTGAGAGGAGGACGTCCGCCATCGCCGACACCGATTGGGCGTCCACGCCCGCCCGACCGCCGAAGACGTGCTGGATCCTCTCGATGGGCACGGCGGCGGCCGATCCGATCGCGGCGGCCATCCCCATCGAGTCGCGCAGGAAGTCACGTCGGTGCACGAAGTCCTCCTGTGATCCGGTGTCCACCAGCGCCAGCTCGGCCGGGGTCACATGGAAGCAGCTCGCCAGCAGCCGGGCGTAGAAGGGGCTGGGGCGGTACAGGCCCCGCTCCCATCTGCTGACCGTGTTCCCGTCCAGCCGCGCCTGCGGATCCAGCCGGTTCAGCTCCCCGGCCAGATCCTGCTGCGACCAGGCACCGAGCATCCGGTACTGCCTGATCCGCCGTGCCCAAATTGGTGGTCCAGATCCCGCATCCATGGCTGTCGCACCTCTGGGGTGCGCTCGATCAACAGCGTAAGGGATGCCCTCTTCGCGGGTCACCTAGGCAAATATTCGGCAGGGCCTGGAGGCGGTCAGAGCCGGACCGATCCGGTCAGGCCCTGGAGGGTGAGGCTGGTGACGCCGACGGTGGCCCAGAGGACGCCGCCGAGGAGGATCGGGCGCAGGCCGGCGCGGCGGATGCTGTCCAGGCGGGTCGAGAGGCCGATCGCGGCGAGGGCGGCGGTGATCATCCACGTGGCCAGTTCGGAGAGGGCCGCGTGCCAGTGTCCCGGGACCAGACCGACGGTGTTGACGGCGACCGCGGCGACGAAGCCGAGGATGAACACCGGCACCACCTGGCGGAGCTGGAACCCGGGCCGCGGTCCCGGCCGGCCACCCTCACCGACCGTCACCTGCTCGGCGACCTCGCCCCGCCTGGCGCTCATGCCGCGCCACACCGCCAGGCCCAGGCAGATGGGGATGATGGCCAGCGTCCGGGTGAGCTTGACGACGACGCCGTAGGTGGCGGCGGCGTGGCCGTAGATGGTGGAAGCCGCGACCACCGAGGAGGTGTCGTTGATGGCGGTGCCGGCCCAGAGGCCGAAGGCGTGCTGGGAGAGGCCGAGAAGGTGGCCGAGGGTGGGGTAGAGGAGGACGGCGACGACGTTGAAGGTGAAGATGGTGGCGACCGCGTAGCTCACATCCGCCCCGGCGGCGCCGATCACGGCATCCACCGCCGCGATCGCGGACGCGCCGCAGATGGCGGTCCCGACGCCGATCAGGGTTCTGACGCTGGAGCGCAGCCCCAGCGCCCGGCCGACGACCCAGGCCACGGCCAGCGCGATCACCAGCGTGCCCAGGAGCACGGGCAGCGAGCTCAGGCCGGTGGACAGCACCTGGCCCAGCGAGAGGCCAAGGCCGAGGATCACGATCGACCCCTGGAGCACGCGCTTGCCCGTGAAGGCCAGGCCGGGGCGGAGGCGGTCCGAGGCGGGCACCGCGGTCGAGACCGCGATCCCGATGAGGATGGCGATGACGGGGGCGCCGACGACCGGCAGCATTCTGCCGAGCAGTGTCGCCACCGCCGCGATCACCGCCGCCGCGGCGACACCCGGGAGCAGCCCGCCGAGCCGCCCGAGATGGGGGATCTCGATCGGTGCGCGAGCGCTCCGACCCGGGATCCGGGATGGCCTCGAGCTGGCGGACATGCCTCCATGCTGGGGCGCGCTGGACCGGCCTGGAACCGATGTTCCGCTGATCCCGTTATAAGGTTCCCTTATGCCACTGTCGCAGCCGGCGCCGGATCTGGCGGCGCTGGACCTGCTCGTCTCGGTCGGCGAGCTCGGCTCGATCAGCGCCGCCGCCGAGGCCCACCACGTCAGCCAGCCGGCGGCGAGCATGCGCCTGCGCGCCCTGGAGCGGGTGCTCGGTCTGAGGCTGCTCGAACGCGTCCGCACCGGATCGCGACTGACCCCGGCCGGGACCGCGACCGCGGAGTGGGCGGGGGCCGTCCTGCACGAGATGCGCTCGCTCCTGGCCGGCACCGCCGCCCTGCGCTCGGACGAGCGCTCCCACCTGCGCCTGGCGGCGAGCCTGACCGTGGCCGAGTACCTGATCCCGGGATGGCTGCGGCAGCTGGCGGCCGCCCTTCCCGCCGTCGACGTCTCCCTGGAGATGGGCAACACGGCCCACGTCGCCGACCTGGTCGCCCAGGGGGAGGTCGATCTGGGCTTCATCGAGGGGCCGCGACCGCCGGGGCGGCTGCGGTCCCGCGACCTCATGCCCGACCGCCTGGTGATCGTCGTCGGCCGCGATCACCGCTGGGCCCGGCGCCGCCGGCCGGTCACCGCGGGCGAGCTGTCGCGCACTCCCGTCGTGCTGCGCGAGCCGGGGTCGGGGACCAGGGACATCCTCACCGACGCGCTCGCCGAGCACGGTTTCGAGGTCCGCCCTCTGATGGAGCTGGCGTCGACCACGGCGATCAAGGCGGTGGCCATCGCCGGCACCGGGCCTGCCGTCATCTCGGCTCTCGCCGTGGAGTCGGAGATCAGGGCCGGCCAGCTGGCGGCGGTGCCCTGCGCCGACCTCCGGCTGGAGCGGACGATCCGGGCCGTCTGGGACAACGGGAGAACGCTCAGCCCGGCGGCGAGCCGGCTGATCGCGATCGCCGGCGGTCAGACCTCGAGCGGCTCCGTGGCCCCCTCCGTGGCCCCCTCGTCGGCGAGATAGAGGCGCGGGTCCCGCCTGGAGCCGGCGATCACCTCGTCCGGCATCTTGCGGTCCTGCAGCTTGCCCGACCGCATCGCGAAGTAGAGGGCCTGGGGGTGGTGGACGATCAGCGCCACCGTCGACTGCTCCGGCTCCAGGGCGAAGCCACCCGACAGGCGCAGCCCGATCGACGGCGCGTCGAGCAGGCGGAAGACCTTCTCGTGCTCCGACTGCTCGGGGCAGGCCGGGTAGCCCCAGGAGTAGCGCCGGCCCTGGTCCGGCTCGATGCCGAGGTCGCGACGGACCCGGGCGTGCAGCCACTCGGCGGTCGCCTCCGCCGTCTGCACGGAAAGGCCGTGGACGAAGAGCTGCTCGGCGAACTCTCCCTCCGCCTCGAGAAGCTTGGAGCGCGCGGTCGCGTCGTCGCCGATGGTGACCGCCTGGAGGGCGCAGACGTCGCGCACGCCGGTCTCCAGCGGGCGGAAGAAGTCGGCCAGGCAGATCCGGTCGTGGGCGGGCTGGCGGGGGAAGACGAGCCGCTCCAGCTCTCGATCCGGATCCTCCGGGTCCCAGAGGATCACCTCGTTGCCGGAGGAGTTGCAGGGGAAGTAGCCCAGCTTTGCCCGAGGGCAGAGGTAGTCCTGCTCCTGCCACATCCGCTCCAGACGCGGCATGAAGTCGTCGCCCACCAGCCGCTGCCAGGCCTCGCCCTTCACGCCGCGGCCACCCCAGTGCAGCTTGAAGAGGACGTGGGTGTCGATGTGCGGGTAGATCTCGTCGAGTCCGACCGGGATCTCGCGGGCGCCCCAGTACGGTGGCGTCGGCACCGGCACGTCGATCCGGGCGGCCGAGCGCACCGAGTCGTCGTCGGTGGGCGCGGCGGGCGCGGCGGCAGGTCGCTCCCTGAGCCGGCGCGCCTGCTCCCTGACCTGGCCGAGGAGCCTCGCCCGCGCGTCCGGATCGACCAGCTCCTCCATGTGGTGGAGCCCCTCGAAGGCGTCCTTGCAGTAGAAGACGCCGGGCTCGTAGACCTCGTCCGACTCCTGTCCCATGGGGTAGAGGCAGCGGAGGCCGAAGTCGCGGTTGATGGCGGCGCCGCCGAGCAGGACCGGGAAGTCGAGGCCCTGCTGGTGCAGCTCGGCGACGCAGAGCGGCATCTGCTTCGAGGTTGAGACGAGCAGCGCCGACAGGCCGATCGCCGTCGCCTTGTGCTCCTTGGCAGCGTCGACGATGGTGCCGATCGGCACCTGCTTGCCGAGGTCGACGACCGTGTAGCCGTTGTTGCTGAGGATGGTGTTGACGAGCGACTTGCCGATGTCGTGGACGTCGCCGAAGACGGTGGCCAGGATCACCGTGCCCTTGGTGTAGCCCTCGATCCGATCCAGGTAGCGCTCGAGCCGGGCCACCGCGCGCTTCATGACCTCCGCCGACTGGAGGACGAAGGGCAGGATCAGCTCGCCGGCCCCGAACTTGTCGCCGACCTCCTTCATCGCCGGCAGCAGTACGTCGTTCAGTGTCGGGACGGCGCCGATCTTCTCCACCGAGCGGTCGATCCAGTCCTCGACGCCCTCCTTGCGGCGGCGGAGGATGTGGTGGTGGAGGGCCTCCTCCGGCTCCATCCCCTCGGTCGCGTCCGCCATCTCCACGGCCTGCTCGCCACCCTGCGCCTCGAAGTGGCCGATGAGCCGCTCGAGGGCGTCGTCGCGACGGTCCAGCACGAGGTCGTCGCAGAGCTCGCGCTCGTCAGCCGGGATCTCGGGGTAGGGCGTGATGTCGTTGGGATGGACCATGGCCAGGTCCAGCCCGGCCTCGACGCAGTGGTGGAGGAAGACGGAGTTGAGCACCGCGCGGGCGCGGGGCGAGATGCCGAAGGAGACGTTGGAGACGCCGAGCGAGGTGCGCACCTCGGGCAGCTCCGCCTTGATCCGCCGGATGCCCTCGATGGTCTCGATCGCCGAGTGCCGCCACTCCTGGTCGCCGGTGGTCAGGGTGAAGGTGAGCGCGTCGAAGATCAGGAAGCGGGGATCCAGGCCGTGCTCCTCGCAGGCCAGCTGGTGGATGCGCCGGGCGACCTCGAGCTTGCGCTCGGCGGTCTTGGCCATCCCCACCTCGTCGATGGTGAGGGCGATCAGCGCGGCGCCGTGGGCGATCGCCATCGGCGTGACCAGGTCGAGCTTGGCCCGGCCCGCCTCGAGGTTGATCGAGTTGATGATCGGGCGCCCGGGGATCTGCTCGAGGGCGATCCGAAGGACGTCGGGCTCGGTCGAGTCGATCTGGATCGGCGCCGGCTGCGTTAGCGAGATGCGCTTGCAGAGCTGGCGCATCTGCTCGGCCTCGTCCTGGCGCTCGGTCAGGGCGACGCAGATGTCGAGGACGTGGGCGCCGCCCTGGACCTGGTCCTCGGCGATGCGCAGCAGGCCGTCGTAGTCGTCGGCGAGGAGCATGCGCTTGGCCCGCCGTGAGCCCTGGGAGTTGACCCGCTCGCCGACGATGGTGGGGGCGGGCTCCTGGGCCAGCGGCGCGGAGCTGATCATGCTCGAGAGCCGCGCCTCTCCCGCCGGCGGCCGGGGCCGGACCGCGACCGGCCGGACCCTCTCCACCACCGCGCGGATGTGGTCGGGGGTGGTGCCGCAGCAGCCGCCGACGATGCCGACACCGAACCGCTCCACGTACTCACCGAGCGTCGCCGAGAAGGGCTCGGGCCCCTCCGGGAAGATGGTCTCGCCGTTCGGGCCCTGGAGCGGGATGCCGGCGTTGGGAATGCAGTGGATCGGGCGGGTGCTGTTCTCGCCGAGGAAGCGGATCGCGTCCCGCATCGCCTCCGGCCCGGTCGAGCAGTTGAGGCCGACGACATCGACGCGCAGCCCCTCGAGCGTGGTCAGCACGGCGTCGATGGGGGTGCCCAGGAGCATGGTCCCGCCCTGGGCGAGCAGGGATACGCTGCACTGGATGGGCACCTCGCGGCCGGTGGCGCGGAACGCCTCCCGGGCGCCGAAGATCGCCGCCTTGACCTCGAGGATGTCCTGGGCGGTCTCGATGATGAGGAGATCGGCACCACCCACCAGCAGCCCCTCGGCCTGCTCCCGGAAGATCGGGACCAGGTCGGCGAAGGTCATCTGGCCGAGGCTGGGATCGTCCGAGGCGGGGAGCTGTCCGGTGGGCCCGATCGAGCCGGCGACGAAGCGATGGGATCCGGCCGCCCTCCGCGCGATCTCCGCTGCCCGGCGGTTGATCTCCAGCGTGTGCGCCTCCAGGCCCCACTCGGCGAGCTTCAGCCGCGAGGCCTGGAAGGTACAGGTCTCGAGGACGTCGGCTCCGGCGTCGAGCATCGAGAGATGCACGCCCTCGATCACGTCGGGGCGATTCAGGACGAGCGCCTCGTGGCATTTGCCCTGGAGGCCGCCGTAGTCCTGCGGGGTGAGATCGAACATCTCCAGCGTCGCCCCCATGCCGCCGTCGAAGACGACGGTGCGAGAGGCGACGGCGTCGAGAAAATCGGGCACCGTGGCCCGGATCGTACCAAGACCCGTTCGCGAGCGAGTCCGGCCCGGTCGGGCGCGCGACAGCGCCGCGGCGCCGGCGGCTATCGGCTTGGGAGCGATCGCGGTAGCCCGAACCGGGGGAGCAGGTCGTTGTCGAAGCGGCTCATGGCGCCGATTCGATCGCCGGTGAGGGTCAGGACGTAGAGCCCGGCCCCGTGGCTGATGCCGTCGGGGTCGCGCAGGTACGCGCCGAAGGCGGGCTGGCCGTTGGCCCGCGTCCGCACGAGCTCGAACCTCCGGCCGGCGCGGAAGATGGTGGCGCAGAAGCGGGCGGCGACGTCACGCCCCTCGTACTCCAGGGGTATCGGCGGCATCGAGATGAAGACGTCGTCGGTCAGAAGGGCGACCAGCGCGTCGAGATCGGCGGTCTCCCAGGCGCGGACGAACCTCTCCACGATCGCGTCCTCGGAGGGTGAGTCGAGGCCTGGAGGCGGCTCCCGGTCGGCGGCCGGCGGGAGCCTGCGCTGCAGCGTGGCCCGGGCTCGCTTGAGGGCGCTGTTGACGGATTCGACGGTCGAGTCGAGCATGTCGGCCACCTCGCCCGCGTGGAGTCCGAGGACGTCGCGCAGGACGAGCACGGCGAGCTGCCGGGGGGGGCAGGACCTGGAGTGCGGTGACGAACGCGAGCGAGATGGACTCGGCCTGCTCGTAGCGGGCCTCGGGGCCCGGCCGCGCGTCCATCGCACTCTCGAGGCGGGCGTCGGGGTACGGCTCGAGCCAGACGACCTCGCCGAGCCGGGTCGGCTCGGGCGGTTCGACGTTGGGCAGGTTCCACTCCATGGCCGGGCGCCGGCTCGCGGATCGGCGCGCGTTGAGGCACCGGTTGGTGGCGATCCGATAGAGCCAGGTGCGGATCGACGCGCGCCCCTGGAACCCGTCGAGGCCCTGCCAGGCGGCCAGCAGCGTGTCCTGCAGGGCGTCCTCGGCGTCCTGGAGCGAGCCCAGCATCCGGTAGCAGTGCACCTCCAGCTCGCGCTGATAGGGCTCGGTCAGCTGTCGGAACGCGTCGCTGTCACCCGCGCGGGCTCGGGACATCAGGTCGCCTGCCACCGCCGTCGCTTCACCTCTTTCCATACTGTGTCGCACTTCCGTCCGTATGGACACCGGCCGGGGGGCCAACTGAGCGGTCGATGCGCGCCCAGTTCTCCGATGTCGCGGTTTCTACACCAGTGGTACCCGACAACGCCATCAAAGGAGAACCGACATGGGACGGATAGTTGTTAGCGAGAACATCTCTCTCGACGGGGTCGTCCAGGACCCGACGGGTGTGGAGGACCTGGGGCGCGGCGACTGGTTCGCCCGAATCGAGGAGGGGGATCGCGAGGAGTGGTTCCAGGCGCTGACCGCCGAGGCGCAGGGCGCCGAGGCGCTGCTGCTGGGCCGGCGCAGCTACGAGTACTTCGTCGCACGGTTCCCATCCCGCGGTGGGGCGCTGCCGGACCGGCTCAACCGCATGCCCAAGTACGTCGTCTCCACCACCCTCGAGAACCCCCTCGCCTGGAGCAACTCGACGGTGCTGAAGGGCGAGGTGGTGGACGAGGTCTCGACGCTGAAGCAGCAGGTGAGCGGCGAGATCGTCGTCTACGCGAGCGGACGGCTCGTGCCGACGCTGATCGAGCACGACCTCGTCGACGAGCTTCGCCTGATGACCTACCCGCTGGTGGTCGGGGCCGGGCGGCGCCTCTTCGGCGAGACCAGCAGCATGAAACCTATGCGCCTCCTCCACGCCAGGACCGTCGGTCAGAGCCTTGCCCTCCTCACCTACCAGTCCGTCCGAACCGCATAGCCGCCGCCCCGGGGCGCTCGCGCCGAGCGCCCCGGGCCCGCCGCGGCCCGACCGAGGCCTTCGGTGATCGGCGCTATGATCTGGGCCCGTGGCCCCTCGAGCTCTCCCGAAGGTGATGGACGCCGGCTGGACCGAGGCCCTGGAGCCGGTCGCCGGCCAGATCGGTCTGATGGGCGACTTCCTCCGCGCCGAGGTCGCCGCCGGCCGGCGCTATCTTCCCGCCGGCGCCAACGTCCTCCGCGCCTTCTACCAGCCCTTCGACGACGTGCGCGTGCTGCTGGTCGGCCAGGATCCCTATCCGACCCCGGGACACCCCGTCGGCCTCTGCTTCTCGGTGGCCCCGGACGTGAGGCGGATCCCGGCCAGCCTGGTCAACATCTTCAAGGAGTACACCGACGACCTCGGCTTCCCGACGCCGTCCACCGGCGACCTGAGCCCCTGGGCCGAGCGGGGCGTGCTGCTCCTCAACCGGTCGCTGACGGTGGAGCCGGGCAAGCCGGCCTCGCACCGGGGCAAGGGCTGGGAGGAGGTGACCGAGCAGGCGATCCGGTCCCTGGCCATGCGCACCGAGCCGCTGGTGGCGATCCTCTGGGGTCGGGATGCGCGATCGCTGGTGCCGATGCTCGAGGACATCCCGTGCATCGAGTCCGCCCACCCCAGCCCGCTCTCCGCCCACGCCGGGTTCTTCGGGTCGAAGCCCTTCAGCCGGACCAACCGGTTGCTGGAGGAGCTCGGGGCGCCGCCCATCGACTGGCGCCTGCCGTAACGTTCTGAGTCATGAGTGACCAAGCGGCTGCGGTGGTCCGGCCCGAGGTCGGATCGCTCGCCCCGGACTTCACCCTTCCCGATCAGAACGGCAAGGACGTCACCCTCTCCGAGCTGGTCAAGGAGAAGGCGGTGGTCCTCTATTTCTATCCCAAGGACGAGACCCCCGGCTGCACCGCCGAGGCCTGTGCCTTCCGCGACAGCTACGAGGTGTTCAGCAAGGCGGGGGCCGAGGTGGTGGGCGTCAGCTCCGACTCGGTCTCATCGCACCAGGCCTTCGCCGGCCACCACCAGCTCCCCTTCATCCTGCTCAGCGACGAGGGGGGCAAGGTGCGCAAGAGGTACGGTGCCCGCTCGCTGCTCGGGCTGATGCCGGGCCGGGTCACCTACGTCGTCGACCGGGAGCGCGTCATCCGCCACCTCTTCTCCTCGCAGCTGGACGCGCAGCGCCATGTCCGCGAGGCGATGGAGATCATCCGGAAGGCGGGCTGACCGCCTGATCCGGCTGCAGGAGCTCCGTTTCAGAGCTCCTGGAGCGTCTCCGCCAGCGCCTGTATGGTGTGGTCGATGTCGGCCTCGGTGTGGACGGCCGAGACCAGACCGCCGTCCCTGAAGAGGTCGACGCCCTTGAGCAGAAGACCCTCCCTGACCTCGTGGAGGTGGGGCATGCCGGTGAGCAGCGCGGGGACGTCCAGCTCCCCGGCGATCTTCCCCTCCTCGATCCAGATCGGGCAGGTGTCGCCGACATGAATGTGGAAGAGGGAGCCGACGTTCCAGGCGCACCCGGGCAGGTCCAGCGACTCGAGCATCTGGTTCACCCTCGCGCAGAGCCGCTCGGCCAGCGCCGTCGCCCGTCGCTGCGGGGCGCCGTCGACGATCTGGTCGAGCGCGGCGATGCCGGCGGCGGCGGAGAGCGGGTTGGCGTTGAACGTGCCCTGCTGGACGACCCGCTTGCCGGCTCCGTCGAAGCGGAGCAGGCCGACGATCGGCTCCGAGCCGGCGACCGCGCCACCGGGGAGGCCGCCGCCCAGGATCTTGGCCAGACAGGTGAGGTCGGGCGTGATCCCGAAGTGCTCCTGGGCGCCGCCAGGCGCCAGCCGGAAGCCGGTGATGACCTCGTCGAAGATGAGGACCGTGCCCGTCGACGCGGTCGCGCGCCGCACCGCCTCCAGATAGCCCTCGGCCAGCGGCACCGTCGCCCAGGACGCGCCGCTCGGCTCCAGGATCATGGCCGCGTACTGCTCGGTGGCCAGCTCGCGCTCGAGCGACTCCACGTCGTTCTGCGGGATCGCCTTCGCCATCTCCACCGTGCCCGGGTTGAGACCGAGCGAGGGGAGCTCGTCGAAGGGCATCCGGCTGCCGACGAGGGCCTCGTCGTGCCAGCCGTGGAAGTGCCCCTGGAGCTTGAGGATGCGGGGGCGGCCGGTGCGCGCCCGGGCCAGCCGCATGGCCAGCATCGTCGCCTCGGTGCCGCTGGCGGTGAAGCGGACCAGCTCGGCGCTGGGCACCAGCCGCCGGACGCGCTCCGCCCACTCAACCTCCAGGCGGTGGGAGGCGGAGAAGTGCGTGCCCTTCGCCACCTGGTCCTGGACGGCCCTGACCACGGCGGGGTTGGCGTGTCCGAGGATCAGCGCCCCATGGCCCATCCCGTAGTCGATCAGGCGATCGCCCTCCTCCGTCCACTTGTACGGACCCTCGGATCGGGCGATGTACACGGGATGGGGGGCGAAGCGCCGGCTGTCGTGGGTCAGGCCGTCCGGCAGCACCTCGCGCGCCCGGCTGGCGAGCGAACCCGAGGCGGCGAAATGACGGCGGTACTCCTGCTCCAGGTCTGCCATCTCGTCGCCACTGTACTTCGCCGCCGGAGGCCCACGCGACGAGGTCCGGGGCCGCAGCCGATCGACGCCGCCCGTGGGTGCGTAACGCCTCGGTGTATTCCTCAGTGCGGGTTCCTACAACATGCGGGTTCGGAGGAGATGGGCGTGAGCTCGCTGATGCTCGTGGCGGCGGCCGGCGAACCGGCCGCATCGACCCCGTCGCCGCCGGTCTGGCGGCGGCATCCGGGGCGGGTGACGTCCGTCGACGACCGCTCGAAGCACCCTGGATCTCTC
This sequence comes from Candidatus Dormiibacterota bacterium, assembly GCA_036272915.1. Lineage (GTDB taxonomy): Bacteria > Chloroflexota > Dormibacteria > Dormibacterales > Dormibacteraceae > DATAXV01. The sequence goes on along the minus strand of DATAXV010000112.1, from coordinate 63,654 downwards.
CTCTAGCACCTCTTTCCGTTCTCCGTGGAAGGGCGTCCGGCGGGGCGTCCTTCCACACCTCATCCCTCCGCCTCAGGTCGGGACCGGCCCGGCCGTGGGCTGCGCCGCTCGAGCGGGCAGGAGCACGCCGAGGGCCGCGATCAGCGTCCAGGCGGACAGGGGATAGACGGCGACCCGCTCCATCCCGCCCATGCCCAGGAAGAGGTAGTGGTGCCCGAGAAACAGAACGGAGGCGGTCAGGCCGAGGAGGCCGAGCCCGATCGACCACCCCCTGATCCGCGCCAGCGGCGCCCTGCCCGGCACCAGCCCGGCGAGGATCAGCCCGGTGTTGCCGAGGAAGAGGATGACGAGGGCGCCGAGCACGTGCAGGTCGAGGTTCACGTCCTCCGGCTCGCGCGCGACCAGCACGTAGGCGGCCCCGGCCAGCAGCAGCAGACCTCTGGAGACATGGGTCCAGAACGACGTCCCCCAGGCATGCTGCGCCAGCAGCACGCCGAGGATGATGAGGACGCCGGTGACGGCGAAGCAGATGTTCATCAGGGAGTGCAGCGGGGAGCAGGCGTAGCCGGCGCCGTCGCGCCGGACCGCAGCCGACGGCGCCCAGGTCGCTGATGTTGAAGCGCGTCCAGCTGTAGCCGGGAAGCCAGGCCTGTCCGACCACGATCTGGCCACCGAAGAACACGACCAGGCCGGCCAGCCACACGAGTGCCGGCATCGCCATCCCCGGCGGGCGGGGCGTGCCGGCGGCGCCGAGCGGCGTGGACATGAGCGGATCGTCGGCCGCAACTGTGTCGGAACGATGTCGCCGGGACGCTCGCGGTCGGCGGAGTGGGGGCCGGGAGCGGCATCATTGCGCGAATGAAGGTGACCCTCCTCGCCGGAGGGACGGGAGGCGCCCGGCTGGCGGGCGGCTTCCAGGAACTGCTGGCCCCCGGCGACCTCTCGATCGTGACCAACCCCGGCGACGACCTCGACCACTGGGGACTGCGCATCTGCCCGGACACCGACGCCGTCCTCTTCCGCCTGGGCGGCATCTTCGACGAGGCCAGGGGCTATGGCGTCGTCGACGACACCAGCGCCGTCCTCGACCAGATGGGGCGTCTCGGTGAATCGACCTGGTTCCACCTCGGCGACCGGGACCTCGCCTTCCACGTCTTCCGGACGGCTCGGCTCAGCCAGGGCCGGCGCCTGACCGACGTGATCGCCGAGCTGTCCCGCCGCCTGGGAATCGCCAGCCACGTGCTGCCGGCGACCGACGACAGCCTCCGCACCTTCTTCGTGACCGATCGCGGTCGCCTCTCCTTCCAGGAGTACTTCGTCCGCGAGCGGCTGCATCCGAAGCTCGAAGCCATCGAGTTCGACGGCCTGGAGCAGGCGCGCCCCGCCCCGGAGGCGAGGGCGGCGGTGGAGGAGGCGGACCTGGTCGTGATCGGGCCCTCCAACCCGCTGATCAGCATCGGCCCCATCCTCTCCCTGCTCGGCCCCTGCCTCCGCCCGGAGCGGACGGTGGCGGTCACGCCGCTGGTCGGCGGGCGCGCCCTGAAGGGCCCGACCGCGGAGATGCTGCGGCTGCTGCGCGGCGAGGCGACGCCCGAGCGTGTCGCCGCCGAGTACCGCGGTCAGGCGGGCTGGTTCGTGCTCGACGCCGTCGACGAGGACCGCCGCGCCCAGGTCGAGGCGGTCGGCTGCCGCGTCCTCGTCGCCGACACCGTGATGCGCGACCGAGAGACCACCCGCGCCCTGGCCGGCCGGATCATGGCTGGCATCATGGACGCCGAGGCCCACTGACACTGACCGAGGAAGAGATAGCAGCCATGTCCGCCTTCACCGAACGCATCGACGCCGACCTCATCGCCGCCCGGCGGCGCCGCGACGATCTCGCCGTGCGCACGCTGGGCCTGCTCAAGAGCGAGCTGGTCACCGCCGCCAAGGAGCCCGGCGCCGGCGTGCTCGACGAGGAGGCGGCGATGCGGGTCGTCCGTCGCGAGCTCAAGCGCCGCCAGGAGGCCGCCGAGGCGTTCGCCGCCGCCGGGCGGGAGGAGTCGGCGCGGAGCGAGAGAAAGGAGGGCGAGCTGCTCTCCGCGTACCTCCCCGCCGAGATGGACGAGGCCGAGCTGGAGCGCGAGGTCCGGGCCGTCGTCACCCAGCTCGGCGCCACCTCGCCGCGCGACATGGGCTCGGTGATGAAGGCGGCGCGCGAGCGACTCGCCGGCAAGGCCGAGCAGGGGCGGATCGCGGCCATCGCCAGGCGTCTCCTTGCCGGTTGACCGCGCCACCACCAAGCGGCGCCGGAAGCCGCCGCTGCGCGCGCCGGTCGGGGCTCGGGAGCGGGCTCTGGAGACCGTGCGCCGGCTGGCCGAGATGTACCCTGCCGCCTGCGAGCTGATCCATCGCAACGCGTTCGAGCTCGCGATCGCGACGATCCTCTCCGCCCAGACCACCGACAGGTCGGTCAACCTGGTCACGCCCGAGCTCTTCCGGCGCTACCCGACGCCGGCCGACCTGGCGGACGCCGTGCCCGGCGAGGTCGAGATTCTGATCAAGCCGACCGGCTTCTTCCGCGCCAAGACGGAGTCGATCATCCTCTGCGCCCGGGGCCTCGTCGAGCGCTTCGGCGGCGAGGTGCCGCGCAACATGGACGACCTGGTCACCCTCCCCGGGGTCGGCCGGAAGACCGCCAACGTCATCCTCGGCGTCGCCTTCGACATCCCCGGCTTCGCGGTCGACACCCACGTGACCCGGCTCAGCAACCGCCTTCGCCTGGTCAACACGCCCGACCCGGTCAAGATCGAGCAGATCGTGTGCCGGATGGTGCCCCCGGTCGAGTGGACCGGGCTGTCCCTCCGGCTGATCCTTCACGGCAGGAGGGTTTGCGACGCCAAGCGGCCGCGCTGCGAGGCCTGCGCCCTCAACGACTACTGCCCCTCCTCCTCGGTCAAACCCGGCTGACGGTTCCGAACGTCTGTTCTATGATGGGTGTTGGTGGATCCCGAGCCACGACGCCCGCCGGTCGCGTATGACGAGCAGCCCTGCAAGTCGGCGCTGAACGCGGTCAAGGGGATGCCCTTCCGCTGGTCGCTGAACCCGTACACCGGGTGCGAGCATCGCTGCACCTTCTGCTACGTCCGCGCCTTCGAGCGCCGCGCCCAACGGCCCTCCGGCGACGCCTACGGACGCTCGATCCGGGTCAAGGTCAACATCGCCCAGGTGCTCCGCGCCGAGCTGGCCCGCCCGAGCTGGGGCCGCGAGCAGGTCGCCGTCGGCGCCGCCACCGACCCCTACCAGCCGGCCGAGGGCCGCTTCCGGTTGACCCGCGGCTGCCTCGGCGCCTTCGCCGCCGCCGCCTCGCCGGCCAGCCTGATCACCCGGGGACCGATGGTGGTGCGAGACATCGACGTCCTCACCGACCTGGCCCGGAGGGCGGAGGTCAGCGTGACCTTCAGCATCCCCACCCTCGATCACGACGTCTGGCGGCGCAGCGAGCCGGGGACGGCGCCGCCACGCCAGCGACTGCGGGCGCTTGAGCGGCTGGCCGCCGCCGGCATCCGCTGCGGCATCAGCATGGCCCCGATCCTGCCCGGGCTGAGCGACCGCCCCGAGCAGCTCGAGGAGGTCGTGCGGGCGGCCCGCGAGTCCGGCGCCCGGTACGTCTGGAGCAACCTCCTCTACCTTCGCGAGGGCACCCGGGAGCATTTCCTGGCCTCCGTCGAGCGCTACTGGCCGGAGCTGGTGTCCCGGTACCGCCGGGACTACGCCGGGCGCGCCTACCTGCCCTCGTCGATGACGGCGCCGCTGCAGGATCGGGTGGCGGCGATGTGGGCGGCGACCGCGCCGGATGCCGCGCCGCGGCCGGTCATCCGCCCGGCGCCGGCCCCGCAGCAGCTGAGCCTGCTGCCCGGCTGAGGTCGGGCCAGGATCTATGATTGCGATGGAGATGAGATCGCCTATCGACCTGCTGCTGGGCCGCATCAACGGGTACTCCAAGCGCGACATCACCCGCCGGACGGTCCCCTGCTACAAGTACGTCCTCGAGCCCGAGGGTGAGAAGCTGGAGGTCTGCCTGCTGGTCGATTCCCGCTATCTCTACCGGTTCCCCTACGAGAAGGCCAGGGGAGCGCGGGGGCTGGCCATCAAGACCGGCTTCCTCGCCGGCAAGATGGAGGATCTCCGGCTGCGCGAGTTCCAGCCCGGCATCTGCCGGTACGTGAACAGCGACAGGACGGAGAAGGCAACCGCCTGAACCGGGATCGGACCGCCGGCGGGGCGGCCCTCACCCATGGTCCAGCGGCGCGGGTGCCGGGCGTCATGTCACTCCGCCCGGAGCTTCCCGCGCTTCATTCGGGGAAGGCCTTGGCCTCCTCGATCCACGTCTCGCATTCCTTCTCGGAGAGACCGACGACCGCGCCATGGCGCTCCTCGATCATCTGCTTCAGGTGTCCCGGGTTGCGATGCCGGAGCTCCCTGATCGAGTCGACGCCGATGCTCTTCAGCATCTCCGCATAGTGCGACTTGATGCCCTTGAGCTTCGCGAGATCGTTCTCGACGTGATCTGCCATTTCCTTACCTCCGGCCGGTGCTGGGTGGATGTCGCCAGACCACCGCAGGTGCGGTGGGCCCGATGCCTCAGTTCTGCTGGTTCTTGTTCCCGCCGCCGCCGAACATGTTGCCGACGTCGTTCCCGAGCTGCGAGCCCAGCTGCGAGTCGCCAAACTTGCCGCCGAGCTCACCGCCGAGCTGGCTCACCATCTGCTGCGGATCGACACCCAGCTTCTGGAGGATGTCGCCGTGCAGCTCGGTATCGACCTGGTCGGGGAGAGACTGCAGGGCCTGTTGGGCCTGATCGGAGCCGGCCACCTGGCTGATGTGATCGATCACTGACTGCTTGTCAAAGACCATTGCATCGCCTCCACGAATCGCTTCGCCGTTAACACCCCACGCCACCGGTTCGCCCCACGCCGCCCCGTCGGAGGCCGTACGGCTCCGACCGGATCCGTCTGAGCCCCGCGATCCACGCCGGATCGAGGGGTCGATTTTGACCGCCTGGTGAACGGCATCCACCTTCCGGTACACGCCGGTGACTGAGGGGAAGCACGCTGCGGCGGGAGCCTGCGGAGATGATAGTCCCGCTTGGTCCTGAGCGGAACATCCCGTTGTCCTGGAAGCGCCGGTCGGCGTGCGGATTCAGTCGAGCGGCGGCTGGTGCAGCTCGGGGTACTGGCGTCGCCGGAATTCGCCGAGGACGTGGTCGAGGAGGCCGCCGAAGATCGGCTCGGCGAGCTTGGCCAGGCGGTAGGGAAGGATGATCGTGTCCCGGCGTGGCCATCGCGCGGTCCGGATGATCGCGTTGGCGACGTGCTGCGCCGAGTGGACGATGGGACCCTCGGCTCCCTCCTCGCCGAAGAACTCGGTGGCGGTGGTCCCCGGGTACACGACGGACACCTTGACGCCGGTGCCGCTGAGCTCGCCGCGCAGCGCGTGCGACATCCCGACCAGCGCGTACTTGGAGGCCGAGTAGGCCGCGGAGTAGGGGATGGCGCGGAAGCCGACCACCGAGGCGACGTTGATGATGATGCCCGAGCCTCTCGACATCATCGAGGGGAGGGCGGCCTGGATCACCCAGAGGCTGCCCAGCACGTTGGTGTGCATGAGCGAGGTCGCGTCCTCCTCGGGCATCTCCACCAGCCGGCCCCGCCAGCCGATGCCGGCGTTGTTGACGACGATGTCGATCTGGTCGTAGGCCTGCAGCGCCGCGTAGACGAAGGAGCGAGCCTCGACCGGCCGGCTGATGTCGGCCTTGCGAACCACCACCTCCCTGGCCCCGGCCTGGCGGCAGCGCTCGGCGACGGCGTTGAGGCGGTCGACGCGGCGGGCGCAGAGGGCGATTCGGGCCTTGCGGCGGGCGAAGGCGAGGGCGGTGGCCTCGCCGATCCCGCTGGATGCGCCGGTGACCAGGACCACGGCGCCTTTCAGCCTCAACACTTCGCCCCCAGCTTATGCGGTGAACTGCTCGATCTGTGGACCGTTTGTACGATGCGACGGCGGCCCTCCGGCTATCCTCCCTCGGATGTTCGGAGAGAGTCAGGTGAGGGGACGTCGGGTGCGCGGTGCGAGGGGGGAGCGGGTCCGATGACGGCGTCCCTGCTCCTCGTCAACGGTGCGGCCGGGGCCGGGAAGTCGACGCAGGCGGCGCTGCTCGCCAGGCGACTGCGCATGCCCGTGCTCGACAAGGACACGATCAAGGAGGGGATGGCCGATGTCCTCGGCGCCCCGGCGCGGGAGGACTCGGTCCGCCTCGGCGAGGCCAGCTTCGCCGTCATCCTCGCGCTCGCCCGCCGCCATCTCGACCTCGGCCTGGGGGCGATCCTGGAGGCGCCGTTCCACGGCGACGTCGTCGACGGCATCCGCCCTCTGGTCGCCTCGGCCCGCGCCGCGCTGCTCCAGTGCGACACCGACCGGCGAACGCTGTTCAACCGCGTCCGGCTCCGGGGACCCTCGCGACACTGGGTGCACTTCGACGCCGGCTACGCCGAGCTGGGCCCGGACGACTACCGCGACTGGACGTCTCCCGACCTCGCCGCGGCCGAGCCGCCCGACCTCGGCGTTCCCGTGCTGCGCGTCGACACCACCAGCGGCTACGAGCCATCGATCGAGGCCGTCGAGGCCTGGGTCGGAGTCCGGCTCCTTGCTTCGGGCGAGGCGGAGGAGAAGCCGCCCCGGCGCCTCTAGACTGGTCCCGATGAAGGCAGTGACGTTCCAGGATGTCGGCCGGTTCGCGGTCGAGGAGGTCGACCGCCCGTCGCTGAACGAGTCCCACCAGGTCCTGGTCAGGATCACGCTCAGCGCCATCTGCGGCTCCGACCTGCACCTGCTGCACGGTGCCACCCCGGTGCAGCAGGGCGCGCAGATCGGGCACGAGTTCGTGGGCGTGGTCGAGGAGGTGGGAGGCGCCGTCACCCGGTTCGAGCCAGGCCAGCGCGTGGTCGCCTCCTTCTTCAGCGCCTGCGGCGCCTGCCGCCTGTGCCGGCGGGGCTGGTACTCGCAGTGCGAGCACAAGGGGACGTTCGGGCACGGCGAGTTCCTCGGCGATCTGGGCGGCGGCCAGTCCGAATACTGCGTGGTGCCCTTCGCCGACCACACCCTCGAGGTGATCCCGGACGAGGTCTCGGACGAGAACGCGATCTTCGTCGGCGATGGGCTGGCCACGGCCATGTTCGGCGCCGAGCGCGCGGACATTCATCCGGGCGACACCGTGGCCGTGGTCGGCGCCGGGCCGGTCGGCCTGCTCGCGATCATGGCCGCCCAGCTCTTCGGGCCGGCCCGCATCTTCGCTGTGGACATGGTCGCCGAGCGCCTGGAGGTGGCGAGGAGCCTGGGGGCGATCCCGGTCGACGCCTCGCGCACCCACCCGGTGGAGGCGCTGCGCGCCCAGACCGGAGACCTCGGGGTCGATGCCAGCATCGAGTGCGTGGGCGTGCCGTCGGCGATCGAGACGGCCATCGAATGCGTCCGCGGCGGCGGGACCGTGTCCTGCGTCGGCGTGCCCTCGCAGGTGGGCGGCGACTTCCCCTACATGCACGCCTGGCTGCGCGATCTCACCTTCCGGTCGGGCTGGTGCAACGTGCAGCCCCGCATGCGGCCGCTGCTCGACCTGCTGGCGGCGGGGAGGATCGATCCCTCGCGGATCATCAGCCACCGCATGAAGCTGGCCGAGGCGGAGGAGGCCTACCGGCTGTTCGACGCCCGTCAGGCGGTGAAGATCGTCCTCACTCCGTGAGCTCCTGCTGTCCCCGGAGATGGTCGACGGCCATCAGGTAGCCGCGGGCACGCTCGGTCAGCGAGTAGCGGTTGCACAGGGCCCAGAACTCGGGCCCGTGCCCCGGCTCGCGGAGGTGGGCGAGCTCGTGGACGAGGATGTAGTCGAGCACCCACGGGGGCAGCTCGGCGGCACGGGAGGAGATGCGGATCCCGCCCGCCGCCGGTGAGCAGGACCCCCAGCGGCTCTCCTGCTCGGCCCAGGCCACGCCGTTCCAGCGCAGCGCGCCGTGGAAGTGGCGCTGGTTGAGACGCTGCGCGCGGTCCTCCAGGTCGACGTCGTTCCTGGTCCTCCGCACCTGGCGGCGGAGGCGCTCGCGCATCCGCTCGACCCACCGGCCCCGCTCCGCCTCCGACATCGAGGCGGGTACGCGGAGCTCGAGCGTGCCCGCGACCATCCGCGCCGATATCGTCCGCGTACGGCGCGCCGACGGGATCACTCGGATCGGCGGCTCCCACGGCTCAGTCATCGCGCGCCCAGTGATAGCACAGGCGCACCGCCCGATCCCAGCGCCCCGGTGAAGGCCGGCCGAGGTCAGTCCCGGCCCTTCCCACGGTAGAGCTCGAGCGGTTGCTCGAACTCGACGGCGAGGACGGTCGTCAGCGGGTCGAGGTGCCCGTCGGCGATGTCGATGTAGACCAGGCCGGGTACCTCGCCGAGGCCGCCGTAGAGGCGGTGGCGCAGCTTGCTGGCGCTGCCGACGACGCGCACGTGATGGATCGGGGTCTGGAGGCCCCTCAGCACGACGTGCTCGTTGGGGCGGTCGAACAGGAAGAGGTAGAGCGTCCGGCGGTCGGGGGTCAGCGTGGAGGCGCCGTGGAAGTGGCCGCAGGGCAGGCCTCGTCGCGTGTCGTAGATCGCCTCGGCATGGCGGTCGACCCACAGGCCGAGACCCTCGAGGCGCTCCCGCTGCTCCTCGGTGATGGTGCCGTCCTCGTGGGGCCCGACGTCGAGCAGCAGGTTGCCGCCGGCGCCGACGGTCTCGGCGAGGATGCGGACCAGCTGGCGGACCGACTTGTGATTGCGGTCCCCGCCCTGCCAGCCCCAGGAGTCGTTGATGGTGAGACAGAGCTCCCAGGGCCCCTCGGGCGGCTCGATGGGGATGCCCTGCTCGGGCGTCGCGTAATCGCCGAAGCCCAGCATCCGGCCGTTGACGATGGCGTGCGGATCCCACTGCCGGATCTGCTCGCGCAGCTCGCGCATCCGCCACTGGGGCTCGTCGCGCTCCCACTCGCCGTCGAACCAGAGCAGGTCCGGGTGGTAGGCGCGGATAACCTCCTCGACCTGGGCCCGGTGGAACTGCAGGAACCGCTCCCAGCGCTCCGGATCCTCCTCTCCGGGCGGGGGTGCCGAGAATCGATTGAGCTGACGGTCGCCCGCCTCGTGCCTGCGGACGGTGGCGTAGTCGGGGTGGGACCAGTCGAGGTGTGAGAAGTAGAGCCCGACCCGGAGATCGTGGCGGCGCATGGCATCGACGAACTCGCGCACGAGATCGCGGCCGGCCGGCGTTCGCCGGACGGTGGAGAGTTCGCTCTGCCTGGTGTCGAAGAGGGCGACACCGTCGTGATGCTTGGAGGTCAGGACGGCATACCGGGCGCCGGCGCGGAGGAAGAGCTCCGCCCACTGGTCGGGGTCGAAGTGGCTCGCCGTGAATCCCTGGAGCTGGTCCATGTAGTCGTCGTAGCCGATCTCCCCGTTGAAGAAGGACCACGACTCGGGCACACCCTTGACGGCATAGATGCCCCAGTGGATGAAGATTCCGAGTTTGGCCGAGGTGAACCAGGGTTCCATTGCGAGTTAGCGTATCGCCGTGACGCACCCCACGCTTCACGGGCCGGAGCACCGGTGAGCCGGGGGTCGGGTGAGGGCCGGCGACGATCGCTCCCGGTTCGGCGATGAGTTTGGGCCGCAGCCTCGGTCGTCAAAGCTCGTGGGGCTTGCTCACGCGACACAGGACGAATGGAGGACATCCATGTACGCAGCCGTCGTCTGGCTCACCGTCGACCCCGCCCTGGCACCCGCCGCCGCGGCGGTGCTGACCGACAAGATCCTGCCCGAGATCCGGTCCTCGGAGGGCTTCGCCCGCGGCTACTGGCTGGAGCCGGCCGACGGTCGCGGCTTCGCCGTGGTCATGTTCGAGACCGAGGGGCAGGCGAGGGCGATGATGGAGTCGACCGGCGCGTGGACAGCGCCCGGCGTCGTCATCGACCAGGTGGAGGTCCGGCGCGTCGCGGTCGCGATCCCCTGATCACCCAACCGGCGCGGGGTGCCCCTTCGCCTCAGCGGTCCCCGTCGCGCTGGACCACCTCCTCCCAGAGCTGCGCGTAGGCAAGGGACGGCTGGCTCTTGGGCGCGAAGACGAGCACCGGTGCCTGCCGGACGGTCATCTGCTCGACGACGGAGAGGGCGGGGATGGTCGTGCTGGCGATGTCGCTGCGATCCCGCCAGAGGCGCTCCATCGTCTCGCGATGCAGCCGCTTGCGCCCGTCGACCATGGAGAAGAAGGCGAGCACCGACGGCCGGCTGCCGTCGAAGCTGTCGATGAAGCGCTCCACCTGCTCGAGCGTCCGCACCGACAGTGTGGTTGGGATGATCGGTACGAGTAGGGTGTCGGCCGCGTGCATGACGTTCTCCGAGACCAGCGAGATGCTCGGTGGGCAGTCGAGAAAGACCACGTCGTACGTGCCCTCGAGCGACGACAGCACGCGGGCCAGACGCCTCGTCGGCTTCTTCGCGCTGTCCAGTTCGAGGTCCATGTTGCGGTAGTCGAAGTCCGCCGGCAGCAGGTCGAGAAGCTCGAAGGCGGTCTCGCGGATGGCGCCGTCGAGAGGGCGCTTGCCGGTGATCAGCGCTTTGCCGCCGTGCTTGACGCGCGCCTTGACCTGGTAGACGTAGGTGGCGGCACCCTGTGGATCGAGGTCCCAGAGCAGCGTCCGGCGCCCGCTGTTGGCGGCCAGGTAGGCGAGGTTGACGGCGGCAGACGTCTTTCCCACCCCTCCCTTGATGTTGTAGGTGGCGAAGATCTTCACGATTTGCTAGCCTCGCTAGGGTGGGTGGTGTTCGCGGACAGTCTACGGCCCGCCGCCCCTCGCAACCACCACGGTCATTTCAGCGCTCGGCACGGAAGTCTCCGACCTCGCCGCGGCGAGGGTGAGCGGCCAGCCCCGAGCACCGTCCGCCCCCGGCGCCGGCCGCTCTCAGGGCACGTCGCAGATCCGGTGGCAGATCCTCAGCGCCTCGAGCGGAGGCAGGTCGGTCTTCAGCTCGTGGGCGACGAAGCCGGTGTAGCCGGTCTCGGCGATGGCGCGGCAAACGGCCGGGTAGTTGATCTCCTGGCCGTCGTCGACCATGCCCCGGCCCGGGTTCCCGGCGGTGTGGATGTGGGTGATGCTGCCGATGTGCGACCGGATGGTGTCGATCAGGTCGCCCTCCATGATCTGCATGTGATAGATGTCGTAGAGGAGGGTCACGCGGGGTGAGCCGACGGCGTCGCAGAGCCGCTGCCCCCAGACGGTGTGGTCGCACTGGTAGTCGGGGTGGTCGCGCCGGCTGTTGAGAAGCTCCATGTTGAGGTTCACGCCGGCGTCCTCGGCCATCCTCACCACCGGGGCCAGACCCTCGGCGCAGGCTTCGATGGCCTCGTCGTCGCCCCGTCCCTCCGCGGAGCCGGAGAAGGTGATCAGGCCGGGGATCCCGTAGCGCTCGGCGGCGGCGATCGTCTCCCGCAGCTCGGTGCGGATGCGCTCGTGCTGGGTGGCGTCGTTGAGCCCGTGGACGAGGTCGTGATGACCGCACAGCGAGGAGATCGAGATGCCGTGGCACTGCGCCGTCCGGTGGATCTCCTCCAGGCGCTCGGGAGACGGGAAGAAGACGTCCACGGCCTGGTAGCCGATGGCGCCGGCGCCGGCCAGCAGCTCGTCCAGGGTGAGGCCGTCGCGAAGGAAGAGATCGAGGGCGAAGGACTGCCGGATCGGAGTGGTCATCGCTGTGCCCCCAGCTTGATGGCGCCCTCGGGAGCGCTCAGGATCATCTCGTAGGCGCCGGGAAGGTCGTCGAATGGGACCACGGGGTCGACCACGCTCTCGCCCCGCAGCCGTCCGTCGCAGATCCATCGCCAGCAGGTGTCGTAGAGCCTGGCCTCGGTCCATCGCGGATCGTCTCTCCCAGGCTCGCTGTTGGCCCTGGAGAAGACGATCCTGGGGATGTTGAGGTGGGCCTCGGCGCCGAAGTCGAGACCAGCCGGATAGGGCGCCGGGAAGGCGCCCGCGACGACGGTGCCACGAAAGCCGATGCCGCGAAGCGCCGCCTGCAGCGCGGCCGCGTTGCCGCTGTACTCGATGGCGACGTCGACGCCCCTGCCGCTGGTCGAGGCCTTGATCTCGCGACCGGCGTCGACGGCGGTCGGGTCGAGGGTGAGGTCGGCTCCAAGCCCGGCGGCGACCTGCCGCCGCCGGCTCAGCGGATCCACGGCGATGACCGGGCTGGCGCCGGCCATGCGAGCGATCTGGACGACCATCAGCCCGATCGCCCCCAGCCCGAAGACGGCCACCGCGTCGCCGACCCGGACCCCGCCGTCACGCACCGCCCCGAGAGCGAAGTCGGCCGGGTCGAGACACACCGCCGACCTCCAGTCGACACCGGCGGGCACCACTCGCAGGGCCTCCGCCTCGACCGTGTGGCTCTCGCTGAACCGCCCGTAACCGAGGACGCGGTCACCGGTCCTGATGCCGCTGATCTCGGACCCGACCTCGACCGCGGTGCCGACGAACATGTTGCCCACCGCCACCGGGGCCGCCGAGGCGGCCGCGCGGGAGGTGTCGAAGAGCTGCAGCTCCTCATCCCAGGGGCCCCGCGCGGCGGCGTAGCCGCGGACCATGGCCCCCTCGGTCCCGTGCTTGGCCGCGGCGAAGTCGGTCCTGACCCGCACCTGGGTCGCCGCCAGAGACGGCTCCTCGTACTCGCGGAACTCGATGCGTCCCGTCGATACCGCGATCAGCTCCCTGGGCATCGGCGCCTCCTGTGCATGTCTCCTCCTCCCCTCCCCGGCCGCGAGGAGTCGATCCTGGCCACCGTCGTCCGCGCGCCAGGCCCACGGCGTCGGCGATCGGGAGGCGGGCCCGGCACGGTGCGCGGCGTCGCCACTCCCGCGCGAGTGGCAGCGCTTTCATCTATTGTGGCCGCGCCCGAACCGGCCGGCTCCGCGTTGCCCGCGTGCGCTCACGCCTGAGAATGAGGTCTGGTCGGAGCCGGGACCGGCCGGTCCCGGGGCGGCTCGCCGTCCAGGTCTTGAAGGAGAAGGGATGACCGCATCAAATCTGTCGGCCTCAGGGCTCCGGCGGCTTCACGATGTCCTCGCCGGTTACGTCCAGCGCGGCGAGGTGCCCGGCCTGGTCGCGGTGGTGGCCCGCAGGGGCGAGGTCCAGGTCGAGGTGCTGGGAGCCATGGAGGCGGGCGGGACCGTCGCCATGCGCCGCGACGCCATCTTCCGCATCGCCTCCCTGACCAAGCAGATGCTGGCCACGGTGGCCTTGATCCTGGTCGAGGACTGCGGGATCCGGCTGGACGACGCCGTCGATCCGCTGCTGCCGGAGCTCGCCGGCCGGCGCGTCCTGCGACAGCTGGACGGGCCGGTGGACGACACCGTTCCCGCCCGTCGGCCGATCACCCTGCGCGACCTCCTGACCAACCGCATGGGGCTCGGCATGATCCTGGCGCCGCGCGGCTCGCTGCCCATCCAGCGCGCGATCGCGGAGGCGAGGCTGTCACCCGGTCCCGATTCGGCACCGTTCGGTCCGGACGAGTACATGCGGCGCCTGGGCACCCTCCCCCTGGTCCACCAGCCCGGCGAGGGCTGGATGTACCACGTCTCGTCCGACGTGCTCGGCGTGCTCCTCGCCCGCGCCGCGGGCAGGCCCCTCCCGGAGCTGATGGAGGAGCGCCTCCTCTCCCCGCTGGGCATGGCCGACACCGGGTTCCACGTCCCTCCGGCCAAGGTCGAGCGGCTGCCCGCCGCCTACCGCCCCGATCCGGTCTCCGGGGCCCTGGTGGAGACGGGCGCGGCCGGTGAGGCGCAGCTGACCCGGCCGCCCTCCTTCCCATCGGGAGGCGGCGGGATGGTCTCGACCGCGGACGACCTGCTCACCTTCTCGACGATGCTGCTCAACCGCGGCCGGCACGGGGGGACGCGCATCCTCTCCCGGTCGTCGGTGGAGCTGATGACCACCGACCAGCTCACCGATCAGCAGCGGGCGGACAATCCGATGTTCTTCGCCGGCCGGTCGGGGTGGGGGATGGGGCTCGCGGTCGACCTCCGCCGCACTGAGCTCTCCTCGCTCCCCGGGCGCTTCGGCTGGGAGGGCGGGACCGGCGCCTCCTTGCACACCGATCCGGTCGAGGGACTGATCGGAATCCTGCTCACTCAGCGGAGCATGACCTCGCCGCTCCAGACCGCGGTGATGCGCGACTTCTGGACCTGTGCCTACGCCGCGATCGACGACTGAGCCCCTTCTGACGGTCCGCTCGCGGCGTTGGTACCTTTGATTGTTAGTACAAACACCGGCCCGCAACCATCGGAGGAGCCAGCATGACGGAACGGCAGCTCGGCGTCGGCGTCATCGGATGTGGGCTCATAGCCCGGCGGCAGCATCTGCCCAACCTGGTGCGGAACCCGCGAGCGAAGGTAGTGGCCGTGGCCGACCTCGACCCGGTCCGAGCCAAGGAGGCGGCGGACGAGTTCGGCGTCGAGCACGCATACACGGACTTCCGTGAGCTGATCGCGCGACCCGACATCGAGATGGTCACCGTGGCGACCTGGCCCCAGGCGCACGCCGAGCAGGTGATCGCCGCCGCCGAGGCGGGCAAGCACGTGCTCTGCGAGAAGCCGATCGCGCTGACCGTCGAGGAGGCGGACGCGATGGTGGCCGCCTGCGAGAAGGCCGGCGTCAAGTTCACGATGGGCTACCAGCAGCGCTTCGGCAACCAGCTGCCGCTGGTCAAGCAACTGCTCGACGACGGGATGGTCGGGAGGGTCATGGGCACCTCCACGATCGGCGTCGGCCCCTCCGGCCACTACACCCCCTGGTTCATGCACAAGGCCCAGGCCGGGGGCGGAGTCCTCATGGACTGGGGGATCTACACGGCACACAACCTGATCTGGCTCATGGGCCCGGTCAAATCCGTCTACGCCGCCACCGCCACCTTCCGGAAGGAGGTCGTGGTGAAGGGCCGGGTTTCGGAGCTTGCCGGTAAGGACATCCTCGTCTCCGATGTCGACGTCGAGGACACCGCCGCGATCACACTCCAGTTCGAGAGCGGCGCGATGGGTGTCTGGTACGCGGGCTGGGCGGTCGCCGCCGGCCATGGAGGGATGTCGATCGACGGCTCGGAGGGGTCGATCATGACCCGCCGCGAGAACGACGGCGTCGAGCTCTACACGAAACACATCGAGGAGCCGGATGTCCTCCGCGGCTGGCGCCAGCTGGGAGGGCCGGAGCCGGCGCTGGCCGAACGGCACTACC
Source organism: Candidatus Dormiibacterota bacterium (assembly GCA_036272915.1). Classification (GTDB taxonomy): domain Bacteria; phylum Chloroflexota; class Dormibacteria; order Dormibacterales; family Dormibacteraceae; genus DATAXV01. The sequence continues at coordinate 48,324 of DATAXV010000112.1, read as the reverse complement.
GGAAGTTCGCCCACCTCGTCGACTCCGTGCTCGACGGCACGCCGCTGCAGTTCACGGGAGCCGACGGGCGCGACGCGCTGGAGCTCGTGCTCGCCATCTACCGGTCGGCCGAGACCGGCCAGCGGGTCGATCTGCCGCTGGCCCGGGCCGAGGTCACCGAGCCCCAGGGCGAGGCCGCTTCCTGAGCCACGGGCGGGGCGCCGGCAGGAGCCCCGCCCGCGGCGCCCGCTTCTGCGGCGACAGTGTGGCATCCGAGGAGCTGGGGCCGCACCTGCTCGAGCGGGACCGAGCGCGGAGGCTGGAGACACCCGGTTCGGGCGTCTGACCGGAGGCGACGCCGCGACGCGATGCGGCAAGATTCGTCGCATGCCTGATCCCATCGAAGCGACCGCCCGGTGATCGCCGGACCCGGTCTTCGGGTCGCCTCCGCCGGCGAGGCGGTCGTCGACCTCACGCCCCTCGGCGATGAGGTCGACGGGCTCGCCTTCCGCGCCCACCTGGGCGGGTCCCCGTTCAACGTCGCCGTCGCCCTGGCCCGGCTGGGGGTCGGAGCCGGATTCGCCAGCTGCCTGTCCACCGACGCCTTCGGCCGCCGCTTTCGGGATCACCTCCGCGAGTGCGGCGCGTCGGCGGAGCTCACGGTCGACCGCGAGGAGCCGAGCTCGCTCGCCTTCGTCGACTTCCAGGGGCGGGACGCTCGCTATGCCTTCCACTTCGTCGGCACCGCCTCCCCGCAGCTGGCGCCGGAGGACCTCCCGCTGGAGCGGATGGGCGAGCTAACCGTCTTCCACTTCGGCTCGGTGGCGCTGCTCTTCGAGCCGTTCCGCAGCACCGTCCTCGGGATCGCCGAGGCGCTGCGCTCGAGGGTCCTGCTGTCCTTCGACCCGAACGTCAGGCCCAACCTCGTCCGCGACTGGGACGAGTACCGGGCGCTCCTGCGCCACTGCCTCCAGCTGGCCGACATCGTCCGCCTCAGCAACGAGGACGCCGAGGTCTGCGCGCCCGACCCGGCCGCGCTGCTCGGCGGTGGCGGGCCGGCCGTGATCGTGCTCACCCGAGGTGCGGCCGGCAGCACGATCCACCTGCCCGGCGGCACCGAGACGGTCCCGGCCCAGCCCTGCACGCCCGTCGACACGATCGGGGCCGGAGACGCCTACACCGCCGGCCTGCTGGCGGCGCTCCTCGCCCGCGGCGTCACCGACCGGGGTTCGCTGGAGCGCGTGGACGCGGCCGGGTGGCGAGCGGCGGGGGCGTTCGCCGCCACCTGCTCGGCCATCACCTGCGAGCGCGACGGTGCCCAATTCCCGTCGCTCGACGAGGTCGAGGTGAGGCGGACGACCGCCCCCGGCTGATCCCTCAGGCGCCGTTCTGGCTGTGCCGCGCGGACTCCTCGTCGAACGTGACCAGGACCTTGACCGCACCGTCCTCCCGGGTGCGCGCGATGTCGAGGGCGCGCGCCACGTCCTCGATCGCGAAGCGGTGCGTCACGTGGCGCCGCACGTCGATTCCTCCGGCCGCGACCAGCTCCAGGGCCTCCCGGAACGAGGCCAGCCCCGGCTCGTACTGAGTCCCGACCGAGAACTCGATCGTCGGAAGCTTGCGGAAGAGGTGCCGGAACGGATAGGTGGAGTCCTCCCGGCTCTCCGGGAGCCCGAAGAAGCCGATCCGCCCGTACTTCGCGATCGAGCGCATGACCTGGACCCGGGACTCGTCATGTCCGGCGGCCTCGATGGCGAGCTCGACGCCGCGTCCGCCGGTCAGCTCCATGACCGAGTCGACGATCCTCTGGTCGGGGACGAGGATGGTCTCGTCGGCGCCCAGCTCGCGGGCGAGCTCGAGGCGGTGCGGGGTCAGGTCGGCGGCGATCACGCGGGAGAACCCGCGCTGCTTGAGCAGCTGGATGAAGTGGAGACCGGCGCTGCCGCTCCCGACCACGAGCGCGGTGCCGTCGCCGGGGCCGGGCCAGAATCGCTTCAGGGCGTAGATGACGGTGCCCAGCTGCTGCGCCATCAGCAGCTCCTCGGGCTGTCCCTCGGGGAGGGGGATCAGATGGTCCACGGCCAGAGCCTGGTGATCGGCCCAGCAGTGGGCGTCGATGCCCTGGGGAACTGTCAGCACCCACTGACCGGCGCGATACTCGGGCGTGCGGCTCTCGATCACCTGCCCCAGCGCCTCGTGGCCGGGATAGCCGGGAGGGCCGGGGTAGTTGCCGGGTCCGTTGCTGCCGAAGATGGCGTGGAGGTCGCTGCCGCAGATGGCGGCCAGACGGGTCCGGACCAGGACCTCGGCCTCGCCGAGATCGGGAACGGGAACCTTCTCCACCTCGACCTGTCCAGGGCCGACCAGTGTCGCGGCCCGCATCACTTCCGTCACATCCTTCTCCTTCGTCGTGTGGATGGGTGCTGGGCGCCGCAGGGGCGGTCCGGCTGGGTGCGCGTGAGGGCGGGGAGGAGGCGAATCGCCGGCCGTCCCCGTCGGCGGGGAGGAGGTGCGAGGCTCGCCGGAGCGGGTCCGGCGGAGGCGGCCGCGGGAGCGGCCCTTGTTGAACCCGGCTTGTCCTCAGGCTGCACGTGCTTCTTCAATTCAGCATCGCACAGGCGCTGAGAACGCTGCCTGAGGCACGCCGGAGGGCCGGGGCCGAGGTTCTGGTCCGTGGGGAAGGCCTTCGCCGCGGCGCCCACGCGGTGATGCGCCGCTCTCCACGACGCGGCGCATAGCCGGCCCGCGTGCGCGAGCTGGTGGACATGAGCCGCCCACGCCGGATCTGCCAGTGAGGCGTACTCGGGACAAGATCATCGCCTGATCGCGATACCTCCAGCGTCCAGGAGACGGCGCCGAACAGTCGGGCGAGCTTGATGAGGGCGCGGAGGGCGGCCAGGCGGCGGTTGATGGTGGCCGCGGAGCGGCCCGCTTGGCGCAGCTGGTTGAGGAAGTCGAGGGCGAGGCCGCTGGCGGCACCGGTTCCGGCGCTTGGAGGCCCTCTCCGGGCCTCGCCCGTCTGCGTGTCCGTCACCTCGCGGGCTGGGCAGTGGTGTTGGAGGGCCCAGGCGCCGAAGCCGCGGAGGTCGGCCGCATAGGCGGCCCTGGTGTTGGGGCGGCGACCGGCGAGGAAGCGGGCAGGCCACCGCGGCGCTTCCTCTCCGGTGGCCGGCGCCACGGGCAGCCCCATCGACACACGACCGCCGCGGCCATTCTCATCGCGGCTTACGGATCGAGTCGCGCCGTGGCGGCGACTGGCGTCTCCGGTCGTATATGGGCCTGTCACGACGCCGATCGGCCTCCGCGACGGTGGATTCCCCCTCCTAACCGACCTCCACCACCACGGCCGAGTGAACCGCGCCATCGGGTGAGCGCCACCTCACTTCATCGCCTGAGCGATGGCCGATTGCTGCCCTGCCGAGGGGGGAGCTGATCGATAGATATCCCCGGGCCGGGTCCGCCTCGGCGGTGCCCACCAGGCGGTAATGCTCTTCGCCGCTATCGTCGTGGCGGAGCACGACCCACGACCCAGGTTGGGCGCGCCCGTTCGGCCGTGGCTCCAGCACCATCACATTGCCCAGGAGCAACTGCAGCTCGGCCAGGCGTTCACGGAGTCGGAGCTGCTCGTCCAAGAGGCCCCGGTACTCGCCGCCCTCGCCGACACCGCGCATATCGCGCAGCTGGTCGGCTATCTCGGGGATGAGGCGGTACCGCAGATCCCAGAGCTCACCCTCGAGAACCATCACCCCCGCAGGCGTCATCAGGACCGGCTCCCTCTTCATCAGGTCGTGGTCGGCGCAGGTCCCGAACTACCGAGGATGGCGCCGGCCGAGTCGAATGCGCGCGCCACGATGTAAGGCTTGACGTCGGCGATCCCGATCGCGGTCTCGAAGCCGCTCCGGGCGGCCGCGCCAAGCAGGGCGAGGTGCTGAGCGTCGGAACCACCCAGGACCTGCCAGCTGGCGACCTCGGTGGCTCCATTCCAGCTTGCATAGACGATGACGCCGGAGTGCGAGCCCTGCTCGACAACCGCGGTCGGCGCCTCGGAGGGTAGACCGGTCCAGGGTAGGTTGAAGGTGCGGTAGGACTGGTTGGCGATGAGAAACCGAGCGTCGTAGATGATCCTGCCGGCTGAGGTGAAGCCGGTGTACCTGGGCTCCGCCCCCCAGCCCACGAAGACGTTCGAGTCGGGCAGTACCTGCACGTTGCCCTGACTGCTGGTGAGGACGCTTCCATTGGTGTACTGGTCGGCCAGGGATACGACCATCGACTGCTCGTCGACGGTCAGCTTGAGCCCTCGCGATCGGGGCTCCTCCTGGGGAGCGGCGGCGTCGTCGAAAACAGTGATGACCCCGTCGGGATGGTGGCGGGCATCGTGCTGCCACTCGAAGTTGGTGCCCTTCCCCATGGCGAAATCGCTCTTCCTGCCCCCCAGCCGCCAGATCACGGCACCGCTCTGTCGATCGATCTTGTAGAGGGCCCAGGTATTTCTGGCGCTGATCAGCAGGTTGCCGTCCGCATCGACATCGATCGAATTGATGTGGAAGTAATCGAACGGCCCCTGAGCTGTCGAAGACTTGGTCCACTTTGAGTGGGTCTCTGTGATGGCGACGTGGTCGAGGCTGCGCCACTCGAAGACGAGCTCGCCGCTGGCCAGATCGATCTCCTGTATCACCCCGTTCAGGACCCGGCCCTTTCTGGGCCCGCCGATGCCGGAAAGATCCGCGTCGGCGGTGGCATAGGCGGTGATCAGAGCGGTCCCTCCGGCGGTGAGTTGGAAATCGTGAAGGTCCGCCATGAGGCCGTTGTGAGCCTGGACGGCGGCCAGCTGGCGGTAGGAGAAGTCGGCGATCACGCAGGTCCCCTGGCCATGACCCGAGATGATGTCCCCCTGCCACCAGGTCAGGACGGGCCGGCCCTCATAGGTCTGGACGTTGAGGTCGGCCACGTACTTCCCGGGTACGGGCTGGAACCAGACCAGCTCACCTCGACCGTCGACGATAAGCGGGCCGCTGGTCAGCTTCGGGGCGTGCACGTTGCCGAAGATGTAGCCGGTGGGGGTCTCCTCGGTGCCCTGCAGCACTTTGATGGTCGGCACCACCAGGTCGGGGCGGGAATGAAACCTGCGCACGCTGGCCGGACCGGTGGCCGCCTTCTCGGTGGCGAACGGATTGCAGGCGGCGGTCGTGAGCGAGGCGGCGCCGATCACCGCGGCGCTCTTCAACACATCTCGTCTGCTCCACCCCGATCTGGGGCGGCTTGGTCCGCCGATCAAGTGAGCGCCTGGACAGGGACGGATCGCTCACGGGAACACGACATCATGCCTCAATCGTGGACGTCACATGGCAATAGCCGACCAAGAAAGCGCGCACGATTTGCCAAGGAGCAGCGGTCAGACCACCTCCGTCCTGCGTCTGGACCAAGCCGAGGGAGGAGCGGATGTTTCTGGTTGATCCGTTCCTCCCCGTTAGGTCTCAGGGGTCAGGCGATCCAGCCGGGCACGCCGCGGTCGGTCCCGTCCGGCAGCGAGGCGCGGGCGCCGGGGGCGGCGGTGACGATGGCGGCAAGGCCGTGGTTGGGATCGGCGAGGATGCGGCGGAGCCGCCCGGAGGGGATCACCACCGTGTCGCCAGCGGCGAGGGTGTGGATCTCGTCGCCGATCTCGACGCGGGCGGCTCCATCGATCACGATCCAGACCTGCTCGACGTCGAACACGTGCAGGGGCCCCTCGGCACCGGCGCGCATGTCGACACGCCACACCGGGCGCTCGGCGCCTCCCAGCGTGGGCGAGGCGAAGGTGGTCATCACCGCGTTGGGCGTCTCGGTGAGACGGCGGTCGGCGCTCCTGATCACGGGCATCGGGTGGTACCTCCTAGAATGGGCAATGTGGTTGTCTAGACGGTAAATGAGGTTGTCGATCTATGTCAAGCGATCCTCCTCCGTTCGAGCTCCCGCTGCGCCTGCTCCTCGGCTTCCGCGTCCTGATCGACGATCTGAACGCCGAGCTGGCGCGCCAGGGCCATCCCGGCCTCCGGCCCATGCACGGCTTCGTCCTCCAGGCGATCGGCGACGACGGCACCACGGCGGTTGAGCTGGGACGCCGTCTCGGGATCTCCAAGCAGGCGGCGGGGAAGGCGATCGACGGGCTCCAGCGGCTGGGCTACGTCGAACGCTTCCTCGACTCGGGCGACGCCCGGCGCCGCGTGGTCCGGCTCACCGACCGGGGCGTCGACAGCCTGGTCCGGTCGGCGCGCATCCTCGAGCGCCTCCACGCCGGCTGGGCCGAGCGTCTTGGGAGGGACCGGCTCCGCGCTCTTGAGGAGGATCTCCGGCGGGTCACGCCGGTGGACGCGTTTCGGGTCGACGTGCCCGGCTGGTTCGCCGGTCAGTGAGGCCAGGCCCGCCTTGGCCCTCCCTTTACCAAACCCGGAGGGGCGCCGTGTCAGACTCCCTGCGTGACGTCCAGCGGATTGTCCCGCCGCCGCCCAGGACCGGCGCCGGGAGGGGGTGAAGTGCATGGCTGACGGGCTGTCATCGATCGACCACTTCGTCGTTCTCATGCTGGAGAACCGGTCGCTCGACCACATGCTCGGCTTCCTCTACACCGACGGCGGCAACGTCTCGCCGTCGGGCGACGCCTTCGAGGGCCTGACCGGCAACGAGAGCTGTCCCGACGGCAGCGGCAACCAGGTGGGCGTCTACCGGATCCTGCCCAGCACCGAGAACGCCTACTTCATGCCCGGCGCCGATCCCGGCGAGGGGTACGCGGCCACCAACGCACAGCTCTATGGATCGTCATCGGCGCCGGCCGACGGCGCGGTGCCGGCGATGACCGGCTGGGTCACCGACTACGTCCAGGCCATCGCCCAGAACAAGTCCGACGGCTGGTACGTGGTGCCCGGCACCACGCCGGACATGATCATGGGCTGCTACGACCCGACCACGCTGCCGGTGCTGTCGGCGCTGGGCCGGGGCTTCGCCGTCTGCGACCACTGGTTCGGATCGGCGCCGACCATGACCCTGCCCAACCGCGCCTTCCTCTGCGCCGGCACCAGCCAGGGGCACATGGACGACGCCACCAAGACCTACACCTGCCCCTCGATCTTCGGCCTGATGACTCAGCACCAGGTCTCCTGGAAGATCTACGGGTACACCAGCTCGCCCCTGACCAAGCTCGACTTCCCCGACACCTCCTCGGCGCCGGCCTCCGACTACGGGCTCTTCGCCGACTTCCAGTCCGACGCCGCCGGCGGCACCCTTCCCGCCTACGCGTTCCTCGAGCCGAGCTGGAGCTCGACCGGCAACAGCCAGCACCCCAACTACGACGTCGCCCTCGGCGAGCAGATGATCCTGGACACCTACCGGGCGCTCCGCGACGGGCCGGACTGGGACTCGACGCTCTTCATCCTCACCTACGACGAGCACGGCGGCTGCTACGACCACGTCGCCCCGCCCTGGGGCGCGGCCCCGCCGGACAGCACGGTCGGCGAGTTCGGCTTCGACTTCACGCGCTTCGGGCCCCGGGTGCCGACGATCCTGGTCAGCCCGCTGATCCCCGCCGGCAGCGTCTTTCGGGTCCCCGCCTCGGGGACGCCGCTCGACCACACCAGCATTCTGGCCACGGTCGAGCAGCGCTGGTCGCTGCCCCCGTTGACCAAGCGCGATGCCGCCGCCCCGACGGTCGCCGCCGCTCTCTCCCTGGGCACGGCCCGCACCGACGACCCGATGTCGGGCGTCACCGCGCCGACGCCACCTCCGACGCCGAGCGAGCAGGCGGCCCAGCCCTCCCACCTCCAGGAGGTCCAGGCGCAGTTGATCGCGCGCGAGGACCAGCGGGGCGGCAGGCCACCGGCCTACCTGCGGACCAGCCAGGACTACCAGAGCTACATCGACGAGAACGGCTGAGGCCGGGCGACCACCCTGAGAAGCCCATCGCCGGCGCGTCGAGGACGACCCCTGTATGGCCGCCCGCTTGTCGGCGGTGGTGAAGGTCATCACCGGGTCTCGACGAAGGCCGGCTCGCCGTCGAACCGGACCTGGAGGATCAGCGTCGAGCGGGTCATCCACCGATCCCGGTGCGCCTTGCCGACGGCAAGCATCCCCCAGTCGCCAGGAGGCAGCCGTCGGGGGACTCCACAGCTGCCGCGTTACCGGACCCTGGCGTACTCAGGCAGGGGACGGGCATTCCTGGCCTGCGCGTAGCGTTCCACCACACCCATGCCCTTCAGCAGTGGCAGACGGGCCAGGGCGTCGCGCACGCACCGGGCGCCGTCTGAGCCGGGCACCATGAGGCGGATATTGGGCCCGATCCTCTGCCTGGCCGTGACCAGCGGGCGGAGTGCCGCATCGTAGCGGCCGAAGGCGAGACGGTGCTGGCCTCCGGCGGCGGCGAGCTCCCCGGCCAGCCTGTAGGCGCCTACCAGGGCCAGCTCAGCGCCGGCGCCCGAGACCGGGGAGGCGCACCAGGCAGCGTCGCCGACGAGCACAACGCGGCCGGCGGACCACGACCCCATGTGCACCTGCGCGAGGGCGTCGAAGTAGAAGTCGGGATCGGCCAGGGCTGAATCGAGCAGTTCCCCGGTCCGCCAGGACGTGTCGTCCCCGAACGCTTCACTGACGATCTGCTTCTGCGCGGACAGGTCCCGGTGGTCGACGTCCCGCGGCGCAGAGCGGAAGGTGAAGTACGCCTTGGCCTGCGCATGGTTCCCCGATCGGTAGATCCCGGCCATGCGGCCAGGCGTGTTGAACATCGTCATCCAGCGGTCCTCGCCGAGCGCCGCATCGGCGTTGGCGAACGCGAAGTAGTGGCCCCGGTGCTGAATGAACTCCTCATCCGGCCCGAACGCCAGGCGCCGCACCTGGGAGTGCAGGCCGTCGGCGCCGGCGACCAGGGCAAACCGGCGCTCTGGTGCCTTCTCGAAGGTGACGGTCACCCCTTCGTCGTCCTGCTCCAGGGCCTGGATGGAGTCTCCGAACAGGATCTCCACGTCGGTCACCGTGCGGAGGAGTGCCACCAGGTCACCCCGCATGATCTCCACCGAGCCGGGGTCCCGGGTGTCGACGCGGGCGACCGACCGGTCGCCCGCGTCGACGAACTTGATGCCGAGCACGTCCGCGGCCAGCTCGCGGACCTGGGGCATGATCCCCATCCGCTCCGCGACCGCGGCGGCATGGCCGCGCACGTCCACCCCGTTGCCGCCGGCGCGCAGCGCCGGGGCCCGCTCGACGACGGTGGGCTGGAACCCGAGCCGGTTCAGCCAGTGGGCCAGGGTCAGCCCGGCGATGCTCGCGCCAGAGATCAGGATCCGCTCGTTCATCAGAGGCTCCTCACGCTACACTTAACTGAAACGTAGATTCCATTTGAGTATATGGAAGGAGCATTCCATTTGTCAATGCCAGCCCAGGCCGGAAGGCGCGCCGACGCCGTGCGCAATCGTCAGCTCGCCCTGGACGCCGCGATGGCGCTTCTGGCCGGATCGGACACGACCCTCACCGTCGAGGCCATCGCCAGCAGGGCGGGCCTCGGAGCGGCGACCGTCGTCCGCGCCTACGGCGGCAAGGACGCCCTGGTCGACGCCGCCATCTCACGCCTGCTCGAGCCGGTCGTCCAACGCGCGCGCGTCCTCCTCACCGAGACCACGCCCTACCAGGCCCTGCGCACGTTCCTCCGCGAGCTGATCGCCTTCCAGACCTCCTACCACGGCCTCAGTGACCAGCTGGACGTACTCGACCTGCCCGCCACCACCGTCCTGCGCGCGGGTCTGGTCGCAGCCGTGGAGGAGATGAGCGACGGGGCGCGGCACGACGGCGCCATCCGTGCCGACCTCGATCCGGCCGTCGTCGGGATCCTGATCAGCCAGACCGCCCTGGCCGTCGCGCGCACCCGGCCGCCGTCGGGAGACCTCGCCGACGCCTACGTCACCGTCCTCCTCGACGGTCTGCGTCCCCGGCCCTGATCGCCCCGCCGTCCTGGGGGGATCCACGGGCCGCCGGTCAGGCCGTGGGTGAGTCGTCCCTCCGCTCATTTCGGAAGATGAGCAGCGAGAGCACGGTGCAGCCCAGGGCGATGACGGCGGCGAGGGCATAGCCGGCGCGGAGGCCGTCGGTGTAGCCGGTGGCGACCGCCGCCGACACCCGCTCTCCGGCCCCCTCCAGCGGCGTGCGGGAGATGCTGAAGATGATCGACCCGATCAGGGCCACGCCCAGGCTGGTGCCGATCTGGCGAGCGGTGCTGGTGGTCGCTCCGGCCACGCCCGACTGGCTGCGCGGCAGGCTGGAGACGGCGGCGTTGGTGGCGGGGGCGTTGACCAGCCCGGTGCCGCAGCCGAGGACCATGTAGCCGAGTAACAGCAGTCCCAGGTTGGTGGTGGGCGAGATGACGGCGGCCTGTATGGCCATGCCAAGGGAGATCAGGGCACAGGCCAGGGTGGCCGGCAGCCGTGTCCCCCTGGTCCCGGTGAGCCGTCCGGAGATGGGGGAGAGGACCAGCGTGGCGACGGTCGTGGGCACGGTCAGCAGGCCCGCCTGCAGCGGCGAGAGACCTCGCACGTCCTGCAGGTAGAGCGAGTTGAAGAAGACGAAGGCACCCAGGCACAGGAAGGCGTTGATGGCGATGCACACGGCCCCGACCAGGGAGGGGTTGCGGAAGATGTGAAGCGGCAGCATGGGCTGCGGGTTGCGGCGCTCGACGGCGATGAAGAAGACCGTCGCCGCGGCGAAGAGGACGAGCAGCCCGACCACCGTCGGCGACCCCCAGCCGGCGCTGGGGGCGTCGATCAGGGCGTAGATCAGAGAGCCCAGGCAGACGATCATGGCCAGCTGCCCGGCGACGTCCAGCGGCCGCGACTGCTCGGCGCGCGAGTCCGGGATGAACCGCGTGGCGATGAGGACGACGACCCCGATCGGGATGTTGATCCAGAACACGCCCCGCCAGCCCACCGCCTCGACCAGGAGGCCGCCGACGACCGGGCCTGCGGCGGTGGAGAGCCCGGTCGACGCGCTCCAGATGCCAAGCGCCTGGGCGCGCTCCCGGGAGCTAGTGAAGACGTTGCTGACGATGGCCAGCGAGGAGGGGGTCATCATCGCCCCGCCGGCGCCCTGGACGCAGCGGAAGACGATCAGCAGCAGCGTGGTGGGGGCGACGCTGCAGGCCAGGGAGGCGACGGTGAAAACGCAGAGGCCGAGGCGGAAGAAGGTGCGCCGGCCGAAGCGGTCGCCGTACGCCCCGCCGGCGAAGAGGAAGACGCCGCGAGAGAGGATGTAAGCGTCGACGACCCACTGCAGCCCGGCCTCACCCGGGTGGAGCTCCCGCTGCAGCGAGGGCAGGGCCACGTTGACCACCGTGTTGTCCAGGGTGACCATGAACAGGGCCGAGCAGCAGATGACCAGCGTCATCCACCGGCGGGACGGGGTCACCTCGTCAGAGGGGCATGTTGCCGTGCTTGCGCGGCGGGCGCTCGACCACCTTTCGCTGGCAGAGCTCGAGGGCCCGGACCAGCTCCCGCCGGGTCTCCTTGGGCTCGATCACGTCGTCGATGTACCCGCGCTCCGCGGCGATCCAGGGGTTGGCGAACTCGGCGATGTAGCGCTCGACCAGCTCCTTGCGCCGGGCGGCGGGATCGGGGGCGGCGGCGAGCTCGCGCCGGTAGACGACGTTCACCGCCGCCTCCGGGCCCATGACCGCGATCTCCGCCGTCGGCCAGGCGAAGTTGAAGTCGGCGCCCATCTGCTTGGGCGACATGACGCAGTAGGCGCCGCCGTAGTCCTTCCGGGTGATGACGGTCAGCTTGGGCACCGTCGCCTCGGCGTAGGCGTAGAGCAGTTTGGCGCCGTGGCGGATGATCCCCTCATGCTCCTGGACGGTGCCGGGCAGGTAGCCGGGCACGTCGACCAGGGAGAGGATGGGGATGCCGAAGGCGTCGCAGAAGCGGATGAAGCGGGCCGCCTTGACCGAGGCCTGGATGTCGATGGCTCCGGCCAGCACCTTGGGCTGATTGCCGACGACGCCGATCACGTTGCCGCCGAGCCGTCCCAGGCCGACCACGATGTTGGGCGCGAAGAAGGGCTGGACCTCGAGGAAGCGGCGGTCGTCGAGCAGCCGCGTGATCACCTCGCGCATGTCGTAGGGGAGGTTGGGGCTGTCCGGAACCAGCGTCTGCAGCTCGGGGTCGGCCCGCTCGGGATCGTCGTCGGTGGCCCGGAAGGGCGGGCGCTCCTGGTTGTTCAGAGGGAGATAGGAGAGCAGCTCGCGGACCGAGTCCCAGCACTCCTGCTCCGACTCGGCCAGGAAGTGGGCGACGCCGGACCGCGAGTTGTGGACCTCGCCGCCGCCGAGCTGGTCGAAGGTCACGTCCTCGCCGGTGGTGACCTTGATGACCTCGGGGCCGGTGATGAACATGTAGCCGGACTGGTTGACGATGAAGATGAAATCGGTGATGGCCGGCGAGTAGACGGCGCCCCCGGTGCAGGGCCCGGCGATCACGCTCAGCTGGGGGACGACGCCGGAGGAGCGGACGTTGCGCAGGAAGATGTCGGAGTAGCCGGCGAGCGCGACCACCCCCTCCTGAATCCGGGCGCCGCCGGAGTCGTTGATGCCGAGGATCGGGATGCGGTTGCGGAGGGCCATCTCCTGGACCTTGACGATCTTCTCCGCCGTGACCTCGCCGAGCGAGCCGCCGAGCACGGCCGGGTCGTAGGCGTACACGGCCAGCTGCCGCCCGTCCACGGTCCCGAAGCCGGCGACCACGCCGTCGCCGGGCACCCGCTTGCGATCCATCCCGAACGCGGTCGCCCGGCTGGTGGCGAAGAGGTCGAGCTCGACGAAGCTGCCCTTATCGAGCAGCGCGGCGATCCGCTCCCGCGCCTGCGGCTTGCCCTGGGCCCTGCGCCTGGCGCCAGCCTCGGTCTCCCGGTGGAGGACGTCGTAGCGGCGCTTCCGGTAGAGGTTGAGCTTCTGCTCGGAGGCGGAGCGGGGGGTCTCGGCGCCGTCGGTCTCGGGGACGGGGTTGAGCTCCGGCGGCGTCCGCCGGATGGGGCTCAGGCCCCGTGGTTTCTGCTCGGACACGCCCCTAATCTTGACCTTCCGCCGTCATCGGAGGCGCGCATCCACACTGGACGGGAGGCCACGGCCTTGGCCGGACTCGCCAAGGTGGGTCCGGAATCCGCGTCGTATGCTCCGGGTATGGGAGGCTCCTTCCGCTACTCCCGGTGGGACGGCACCCAGCACCTGGACGATCTCGATCCCGACCAGCTGCTGCAGTCGCTGTCCGATGACTACATGAGCTACGGCGACCTGCGCGCCGCGCTCCAGCGTCTCTACCGCTGGGGCGACCAGGACCTCTCCGGCCTCGACGAGCTGCTCAAGCAGCTGCGCGAGCGCCGCGAGGAGGAGCTCTCGCGCTACAACCTGGACAGCACCCTGGAGAAGATCCGGGAGCAGCTGCAGGACGTGGTCGACACCGAGCGCTCAGGCATCGACCGCAAGGAGCGGGAGGCGGCCGAGGACGCTAAGCGCCTGATGCGGCGGATGGCCCACCAGCGCCGCGAGCAGCTGGACCGGCTGCCCGACGATGTCGGCGGCCGCATGAAGCAGCTCCGCGACTACGAGTTCATGGACGAGCAGGCGCGGGAGAAGTTCGACCAGCTCATGGAGCAGCTGCGTCAGCAGATGCAGCAGCAGATGTTCCAGGGCATGAAGCAGTCGATCGGCAACATGACTCAGCAGGACGTCTCCGAGATCCGGGAGATGGTCAGCGAGCTGAACAAGATGATCCAGCAGCGCCAGCGCGGGGAGCAGCCCAACTTCTCCGAGTTCATGGACCGCTTCGGCAAGTTCTTCCCGCCCGGGATCGAGAACCTCGACCAGCTGCTCGAGCACCTGCAGCGTCAGATGGCGCAGATGGAGTCGCTGCTCCGCTCGCTCTCGCCGGAGGCGCGGGCCGAGCTGCAGGACATGATGGACCAGCTCCTCCAGGACGACTCGCTTCGCCTCGAGCTGGCCCGGCTGGCGGCTCTGATGCAGCGGATGATGCCGCCCTCGGAGCTGGCCGAGCGCTACCCGTTCTTCGGCGACGAGCCGCTCGACCTGCAGCAGGCGATGGGCCTGATGGACCAGCTGCAGCAGATGGACCGCCTGGAGTCGCAGCTGGAGCGAGGGAGCTTCCGGCTCGACGACATCGAGCGCGGCCTGCTCGAGCAGATGCTGGGGCCCGACGCGGCCCGCCAGATGGACCGGCTGGGCCAGGTGACCGAGGTGCTGGAGCGCGCCGGCTACCTGGAGCGGCGGGGCCGCCGGCTGGAGCTGACCCCGCGGGGAATGCGACGGATCGGTCAGGCGGCGCTGCGCGACATCTTTGCCCAGCTCGAGAAGAGCCGCTTCGGACAGCACCAGATGCGCGGCGCCGGCCTCGGCGTCGATCGCGCCGACGAGCTCAAGCCCTACGAGTTCGGGGACCCGTTCGATCCCGACCTCAAGGAGTCCCTGTTCGACGCCATGGTCCGCGAGGGTCCGGGCGTCCCGGTCAAGCTCGCGCCGACCGACTTCATCGTCCACCGGACCGACCACAGCACCCAGGCGTCGACCGTGCTGATGATCGACATGAGCCGGTCGATGTTCCTGCGCGGATGCTTCCTGGCGGCCAAGAAGGTCGCGATGGCATTGGACGCACTGATCCGCAGCCGCTTCCCACGCGACCATCTGTATGTGGTCGGCTTCTCCAACCAGGCGGTGCTGCTCGAGCCCAACAGCCTTCCCGGGATATCCCTGAACGACTACGTCTACGGGACCAACATGCAGCACGGCTTTCAGCTGGCCCGCTCGCTCCTGGGCCGGCACCGGGGCAACCGCCAGATCATCATGGTCACCGACGGCGAGCCCACCGCGCACCTGGAGAACGGGCGGGTCTGCTTCGCCTACCCGCCGACCTTCCGCACGATCCAGGAGACGCTGAAGGAGGTGCAGCGGTGTACGCGAGACCGCATCGTGATCAACACCTTCATGCTCGAGCGCGGCCCCTATCTCGCCGAGTTCGTCACGCAGATGACCAGGATCAACCGGGGACGGGCGTTCTTCGTGTCGCCGGAACGGCTGGGCGAGTACGTGCTGGTCGACTACGTCGCCCACCGCCAGAAGCGGAAGGTGTATCGAGCCGCCGGATGAGCCGGCGCCCGACCGCCCCTATCATGGCGAGATGAAACTGCGGGAACGGTCTCCCCTGGCCGGCGTCGGCGTGACCTCACCGGTCCGGGTCTGGCACAACCTCAGTGACCCCCAGCTCTACGAGCTGGCCCTCCGCCGGCAGGAGGCGAGCGTCGTCTCGAGCGGCGCCCTCTCGGCGGAGACCGGTGAGCACACCGGCCGCGCTCCCAAGGACAAGTTCTTCGTCCTCGAGGACTCGTCCCGCGACCGGATCTGGTGGCACGGCGGCAACCAGTCGATCAGCGAGGCCGGCTTCCGGCGCCTCTACGACCGGTCCCGCGTGTTCGTGGCCCAGCACGAGCTGTGCGTCCAGGACCTGTACACCTGCGCCGACGAGCGGCACCGGCTGCGGGTCCGGGTGATCACCGAGCTCGCCTGGCACGCGCTCTTCATCCGCCACCTCCTGCGCTGCCCGCCGGCCGAGGACCTGGCCTCCTTCGAGCCCGACCTGACCGTGGTCTGCCTGCCCTCGCTGCGCGCCGACCCGGGACGGGACCAGACCCGCACGTCGACCTTCATCTGCATGGACATGAGCGGGCCGATGGTCCTGATCGGCGGCACCCGGTACGCGGGCGAGATCAAGAAGGCCGTGTTCAGCGTGCTCAACTACCTGCTGCCACAGCGCGGCGTGCTGCCCATGCACTGCTCGGCCAACCTCGGCCGCGACGGTGACAGCGCGCTCTTCTTCGGCCTCTCCGGCACCGGCAAGACCACGCTCGCCTCGGATCCGTCGCGCCGCCTGATCGGCGATGATGAGCACGGCTGGAGCGATACCGGCGTGTTCAACTTCGAGGGTGGCTGCTACGCCAAGACGATCCGGCTGTCGGAGGCCGGTGAGCCGCAGATCTGGGCCGCCGCCAACCGGTTCGGCAGCGTCCTCGAGAACGTCGTCTTCGACCCCGTGACCCGAGTGCCCGACTACGACGACGGCCGGCTCACCGAGAACACCAGGGCCGCCTACCCGCTGGAGGCGATCCCCGGGGTGGAGCCGTCCGGCTGCGGCCCGCACCCCTCGCAGGTCCTGTTTCTCTCCTACGACAGCTTTGGCGTGCTGCCTCCGGTGGCGAGACTCGACCCCGAGCAGGTGCGGTTCTTCTTCCTCGCCGGCTACACCTCCAAGGTGGCCGGGACCGAGCGCGGGCTGGGTGGGGTCGAACCCACCTTCAGCACCTGCTTCGCGGCCCCCTTCCTTCCCCTCGCGCCCAGCGTCTACGCCGACCTGCTGGTGGACCGGGTCCGCGAGCACGGCTCGGGAGTCTGGATGCTCAACACGGGTCTGGTCGGAGGCGGCGCCGGGAAGGGGGAGCGCATCGCCCTGGAGCCGACGCGGGCCATCGTCAGCGCCGTGGTCGAGGGCCGGCTGGACCGGGTCGAGACCCGGCGCCAGGGACCGTTCGGGCTGGCGGTGCCGGTCGAGGTGCCGGGCGTGCCGGCGGAGCTGCTCCGAATCCGCGAGTCGTGGGACGACCCCGAGGGCTACGACCGGCAGGCGGCGGACCTCAAGGAGCGCTTCGACAAGGCCCTCGCCCGCCTGGACGACTGAGCAAGCCCGGGAAAAGAGAAACCCGGGGGATGTTGCTGACGCAGCATCCTCCCGGGCGGCTCCCTTGAGAAGCGAACATAATTCGAGGCTTCGAATCCCGGGAATGCACCCCTGGATGACCGGCCTCGATCCCCTGCCTCCGTCCAGAGGCTGGCGCGATTGTAGCAGAGAAGCGGGGAATCTTCGGCACCCAATCGAGTTCCTATCGACCAATGGTCATCAAGGACGGCGCGGACTCCGTCCCCGTTCAGCGATCGCGGCTGTGGTCCGTCCTCGAGGGGCCGCGAAGAGGAGGTCGGCATGTCCGATTTGAGAGTCCTGTACCGCGCTGAGGCGGTCGCCGAGGGAGGGCGGAGCGGGCACGTCCGGAGCAGCGACGGAAGGCTCGACCTCGACCTCGCCGTGCCCGACTCGATGGGTGGCAAGGGCGGCGAGGGCACCAACCCCGAGGAGCTCTTCGCGGCGGGCTACGCGGCCTGTTTCCAGTCCGCGCTTCTCGCCTCCGCGACCGGCCGGCATCTCGACCTCTCCGGTTCCCGGGTGACCGCCCGGGTCGGCATCGGTCCCACCGGCCACGGCGGCTTCGGGCTCGAGGTCGCCCTCGATCTCAGCGCCCACGGGCAGTCCCGAGAGGACGCCTCGTCGCTGATGGAGCGTGCTCACCAGCTCTGCCCGTACTCCAACGCCGTCAGGGGCAACGTCGAGGTCACGCTGACCGTGGACGGGGAGGCGCTCGTCGCGACCTCCGGCTGATCCGGATCTGAGGAGGCAATCCGGCTGTATCGGTCTATGCTCGGGGCCATGGAGGACGGTTCCGGCCTCCGGCCCCTGCCCGAGGAGGAGCTGCGGCGGCTCGCCGCGGGCATGCAGCAGATCGTGCGAGATCTCCACCTCCTGGTCCACGACCCGACCGGTGGTGAGCTCGTCCGCCGGCTGGGGCAGCACCTCGGGAGCGATCCGCGACAGCTGCCGGTGGTCACCCACGAATTCCCGATGGCCCAGCTGGTCGACATCGACGCCGCCCTCGCCGCCTGGACCGAGGAGGCGGACGATCGCCGCAAGGAGCTGCTCGGCATCACCGGGCCCCACCGCCGCGGCACCCCGCTGAGCGAGCTGCTGACCGGTGACCTCGGCGTCGGCGTGGGTCCGGTCGACTACGTCGATTGCGCCGACTCGCCGGACACCACACGCAGCTGCGTCCGCATCGGCCTCTTCCTGCTGAGCGACCGGGGCCGGCCGCTGGCGCTTCTGCTCCGCGGCTCGGACCGGCAGAACCCGAGCCCGAGCGGGCAGCTGGAGCTGATCGCGGCCGATCCCGATCACGGGCGAGCGTTCCTGAGCGAGGTCATCCGGATCAGCGTGGAGCGCAGCGTCCTGCGCGGCCAGGTTCTCGCCTTCGGAGGCTCCAGGAACGGCTATGGCGGGCTCCGGTTCATCAGGCGTCCGGTCATGGCCCGCTCGGAGCTGGTGCTGCCGGAGGCGACGCTCGACCAGATCGAGCGGCACGTCCTCGGCATCGCCGAGCTCCGGTCCCGGCTTCGGGAGGCCGGCCAGCACCTGAAGCGCGGTGTGCTGCTCTACGGCCCGCCCGGCACCGGCAAGACCCACACCGTCCGCTACCTCCTCGCTCAGATGCCGGGCGTCACCACCTTCATCCTCTCCGGCGAGGCCTACCGCAACATCAGCTACGTCTGCGGCCTGGCGCGGTCGCTGCAGCCCGCGGTCGTGATCCTCGAGGACGTGGACCTGGTCGCCGCCGACCGCTCCTTCGGGCCTCCCGGCGGCAATCCCCTGCTCTTCGAGGTCCTCAATCACATCGATGGGCTCGGCGACGACGTCGACGTGACCTTCCTTCTCACCACGAACCGTGTCGACATCCTGGAGCGGGCGCTGGCCGAGCGACCGGGACGGGTGGACGCGGCGGTGCCGATCGAGGCTCCCGATCCGGAGGGCAGGGTGCGGCTCTTCCGGCTGTATGGAGGTGCCGTCGGGCTCGGCCAGCTCGGTGAGGCCGACCTGGAGCCGGCGGTGGCGGCGACCGAGGGCTGCACCGCCACCTACCTTCGTGAGGTGGTCAGACGCGCCGCGCTGATCGCCGCCGAGGGGCAGCCGACAGGGCCGCTGCGCGTCGACGGTCCCGCCCTCGCCCGGGCCGCGACCGAGCTGCTGGACGACCGCGCCGCCCTGACCCGGGCGATCCTCGGCGGGCTCGCCCGAGAGGGCGGACGGCCGGCTCCGCCCGTCCCGCCGAGCCACCGGAAACCCGGTCCCGAACTCCCCCCGCCCCCCGGCGACTGGTAGCCCACCGCTGAACGTGATTCTGTACGGATGAACGTGATACCGTACGTTCGTGACCACGCACCTCGACCTGGCAGTGCCACCCGCGACCGAGACCGAGCGGATCGAGATCGGTTCCCGGGTGAGGGCCCTCCGCGAGAACATGGGTCTCTCGCTGCGCGACCTGGCCGAGCGCTGCGGCGTCTCGGCGACGACCCTCAGTCAGGTCGAGCGGGGGGAGACCTCGCCCACGCTGCAGGTCGCCGCCCGCATCGCCAGCGGCCTCGACCTGCGGCTGAGCCAGCTTCTCCGCCTGGACGAGGGCGGAACGGTCACCATCGTTCGACGCGGTGAGCGCAGGCGGGGCGGCACCCAGGGCTCCGGGCACGCGGTCGAGATCCTCTCGCCGCCGCTCCCCGGCCAGCGCTGCGAGCTGACCCGCCACGAGCTGCGCCCCGGGGCTCGGACCGGGCGTGCCGGCGACCCTCCCATGCACGAGCCGGGCAGCCGCGAGATCGCACTGGTCGAGCGGGGCTCGGTGATCCTGCACTGCGACGGCGTCGACCACCACCTGGCCGAGGGTGACTGCGTGACCTTCGACGCCGACCTCGCGCATCACTTCATCAACCCCGGGCCTGACGGCGCCGTCCTGCTGGCCGTCGTCAGCGCCGGGCTGCGGCGCAGCTGACCGGATGGCAGCTGGCCCGAGCGGCCGGCGCTGGCTGATGCTGGCGCTGGGCACCGGAGGGCAGGCGGCGGCCTGCGTCTTCGTCTACGGCGTGCCCTACCTCATCCCCGAGCTCAGGTCGTCCGACCACCTGTCGCTGGCCCAGGCCGGCCTGGTCGTCGCCTGTCCCACCGCCGGACTGGTCGCCGCCCTTTACGCCTGGGGCGCCGCCGCCGATCGCCACGGCGAGCGCCGGGTCCTGGCCGCCGGCCTCTTCGCGGCCATGGCGGCGCTGCTGCTGGCGCTGGCGGCCAGGGGCACGATGGAGCTGGGCGCCGCCTTCGTCCTGGCCGGTCTCGCCGGCGCGTCCGCCTTCGCCTCCAGCGGCCGGCTGGTCATGGGCTGGTTCAGCGCGCAGGGGCGTGGGCTGGCCATGGGCGTCCGCCAGACGTCGACCCCGCTGGGCATGGCGATCGCGGCGCTCGCGGTCCCGCCGCTGGCTCACGCCGCCGGGATCCGCGGCCCGCTGATCTTCACCGCCGCCCTGACCGGCGTGGTCGCCCTGCTCATCGTTCTGCTCGTGGTGGATCCGCCCCGGCCGGCGGCCGCGGCGGCCCGGGAGGCGCCGCCCTCCGGCTCGCCCTACCGCACGCCGACGCTCTGGCGCGTGCATGCGGCCAGCGCGCTGCTGGTCTGGCCGCAGTTCACCGTCGGTGCCTTCGGGCTGGTCTTCCTGGTCTCCACGCAGCACCTGACGCCGACCGCGGCGGGACGGGTGATGGCCCTTGGCCAGATCGTCGCCGTCCTGATGCGGATCGGAGTCGGCCGGTGGTCCGATCACGTCGGCAGCCGCCTCCGCCCGGTGCGCCAGCTGGCGGCGGCGACGGCGGTGGTGATGGCGGCCCTGGCCGGCTGCGCGGTCTGGTCGATCACGGCCTGGGTCGCCGACCCGCTGCTGATCCTCGCCTGCGGCCTCACCTCGAGCGACAACGGCCTCGCCTTCACCTCGGTCGCCGAGCTGGCCGGCGTCCGCTGGTCGGGCCGGGCGCTCGGGGCCCAGAACACCGGCCAGAACCTGGTCGCCTCGATCGCGCCCCCCGCCGTCGGCGCCCTGATCGGCGTCGCCGGCTACGCCTCGGCCTTCCTCCTGGCGGCGCTGGTGGCGGTCGCCGCCGTCCCCGTCACGCCGCTTCCCGAGACCGGGCCGGCCCCGGCTCGCCGGTCACCGGACGCGATCAGGTAGCAGGAGACAGTCATGCCCCGATCTCTCTTCGACAAGGTGTGGGAGTCCCACGAGGGCGCCGACGGGCTGATCTACATCGACCTCCACCTCATCCACGAGGTGACCAGTCCGCAGGCCTTCGACGGCCTCCGCCAGGCGGGACGCCGCGTCCGCCGTCCGGACCGGACCGTGGCCACCGCCGACCACAACGTGCCGACCGACGGCACGCGGTCGGCGGCGGCGATCAAGGACGCCCTCTCCCGTCTCCAGGTCGAGGCGCTGGAGCGCAACTGCGCCGAGTTCGGGGTGCCGGTCTTCTCACTTGGATCCGAGCACCAGGGCATCGTCCACGTGATCGGCCCCGAGCTCGGCCTGACCCAGCCGGGCATGACCATCGTCTGCGGCGACTCCCACACCAGCACCCACGGCGCCTTCGGCGCGCTCGCCTTCGGCATAGGAACCAGCGAGGTCGAGCACGTGCTCGCCAGCCAGTCGAGTACGCCGGCGAAGCCGTCACCGAGCTCGCCATGGAGGGCCGGATGACGATCTGCAACATGACCGAGGAGGCGGGCAGCCGGGCGGGGATGATCGCGCCGGACGACACCACCTTCGCCTACCTCGACGGCCGGCCAGGCGCTCCCCGCGGCGCCGCCTGGGAGGCGGCGGTGGCGGACTGGCGGGAGCTCCGATCCGATCCCGACGTGAGCTTCGACCGGGAGGAGACGGTGGACCTGGCGAATCTCTCACCGCGGGTGACGTGGGGCACGACACCGGGGATGGTGGTCGGGGTCGACGGGGCCGTGCCTCGCGCCGACGAGTTCGAGGAGGCCGACGATCGCGCCGCCGCGGCACGGGCCTTGGAGTACATGGGCCTCCGCGGTGGGGAGCGGATCGAGGATCTCTCGCTGGACCGGGTCTTCATCGGCTCCTGCACCAACGGCCGCCTGGGCGATCTTCGAGCGGCCGCCGAGGTGGTCAGGGGGCACCGGGTGGCCGGCTCCGTGGAGGCCATGGTCGTGCCCGGTTCGGCCGGGGTCAAGCGGGCGGCCGAGGCCGAGGGCCTCGACCGCATCTTCATCGACGCCGGCTTCGACTGGCGCGCCGCCGGGTGCTCGATGTGCCTGGGCATGAACCCCGACGTCGCCGCGCCTGGCGAGCGGGTCGCCTCGACCTCGAACCGCAACTTCGAGGGCCGCCAGGGGAGGGGGGCTCGCACCCATCTGGTCTCCCCCGAGATGGCGGCCGCGGCGGCCATCGCAGGCCGCTTCGTCGACGTCCGCGAATGGCCGGCCACGGTTCCGGCGCGAGGCTGAGAGGAGGAGCGACATGGATCCCGTGAAGGTGATCGAGGGCCCGGTCTCGGACCTGCCCCGCGGCGACGTCGACACCGACCAGATCATCCCCAAGCAGTTCCTGAAGGGGATCGAGAGGACCGGGTTCGGCCGCTTCCTCTTCCACGACTGGGCGAGAACGCCGGGCTGGAATCTGCCCGCCAACCCGATCCTGGTCGCCGGCCGCAACTTCGGCTGCGGCTCGTCCCGCGAGCACGCCGCGTGGGCGATCCAGGACTACGGCTTCCGAGCCGTGATCGCGCCCAGCTTCGGCGA
This sequence comes from Candidatus Dormiibacterota bacterium, assembly GCA_036272915.1. Taxonomy (GTDB): domain Bacteria; phylum Chloroflexota; class Dormibacteria; order Dormibacterales; family Dormibacteraceae; genus DATAXV01. The sequence goes on along the minus strand of DATAXV010000112.1, from coordinate 25,833 downwards.
CATCTTCTTCTCCAACGCGACGAAGGTCGGGCTGCTTCCGATCCGCCTGCCCGACGAGCAGTGCCGCGCCGTCGCCGGCGCCGGGGAGGCTCGCGTCGACCTGGCCGCCGGCACGGTCGCCTCCGGAGGCCGGACCTTCCCCTTCGAGATCGATCCCGAGACCCGGCGCCGCCTCCTCGAGGGTCTCGACGACATCGCTCTGACCCTGCAGCAGACCGACCGCATCGACCGGTTCGAGACGGAGCGGGAGACACTGCCCTGGCCGGGGCCCAGCACGATCCAGCTGGTCGACGGAGGGCGGCCGCGGGATTGGGAGGCCGGGACCTACCACCGGGTCTCCCTGCCCCATGCCGGCTGGGGCGCGGACGTCATCTCCCGGCTGTCGCTGGCGGGTGACGAGACCGTCCTCGATGCGGGCTGTGGCAGCGGCAAGGTGACCGCCCAGCTGCTCGAGCGCCTGCCCCGAGGACGCGTCATCGGTGTCGACGCCGCGCCGTCGATGATCGAGGAGGCCCGCCGGCTGCTGCCGCCCTCGGTTGAGCTCCGGGTCCAGGACCTGACCCGCCTCGAGCTCTCCGGGCCGGTCGACGCCGTCGTCTCCTCGGCCGTCTTCCACTGGATCGCCGACCACGACCGGCTGTTCGCCCGCCTCGCCGCCGCGCTCCGGTCGGGCGGCCGGCTCGAGGCGCAGTGCGGAGGCGCCGGCAACACCGCCCTGATGACGGCCGCGATCGGAAGGGTGAGCCAGGTGAGCCCGTGGCGGGAGTACCTCGGCGGCTGGCCTGGGCCCTGGAATTTCGCCGGAGCCGAGGAGACCGAGGAGCGCCTGCGGAACAGCGGCTTCACCGAGGTCCGCTGCTGGCTGGTGCCCCGCGAAGTCCGCCCCGACGACCCCGTCGCCTTCCTCCGCAGCGTGGTTCTGGGCAGCCACCTGCAGCGCATCCCGGCCGGCGATCACGCCGCCTTCGTCGACGCCGTCCATGCTCAGATGGTGGCCGGGGACCGGGAGCGTGGTGGACAGGGCGAGTGCGTCGTCGACTACGTCCGGCTGAACATCAGCGCCGTGCGCGAGTAGGTCCCGGATCAGGCGGGCTCTGGTCGCGCCGCCTCCCACACCTCGAAGAGGGCGGCGCCGGCCAGCAGCAGCGCCGTCGCGAAAACGGTGGGCACCTGCGGCAGGAGCAGGCCGACGGGGACGAGCAGAGCGGCGAGGACGCCGGCCGCCGCCCTGGCCACGGCGACCCGGTCGGTCCGGCGGTCGAGGGAGACGCGCACCGTCCAGCAGGCGAGGAGGAAGAGGGCGACGCCGGCGCTGAGCGCCGCCTGCGAAAGCGGGTGCCTCCCCTGGATGGTCTCGGCCGCGGATGCACCCGCGGCGGCGATCGCGATGGCGATGGCGAGGTGCCCGAAGGCGAAGACCTGCAGAGTGGCGAAGCCGGAGCGGGGGACGGCGAAGGCCCTGGCCAGGTTGAAGTAGATCCACCAGAAGCCGGCGGCGATGACGAAGCAGGCGGCCGCGTCGGCGCCGGCGGCAAGGTCGAGGCGGGCGTCGGACAGCCCGACGACGACACCGTAGACGCTCTCGCCGAGGACGATGATCGTGAACAGCCCGTACCGCTCGGTCAGGTGCGATACGTGGCGGGGGGTGCCGCCGACCACGACCCTGGCCACGAACGGTATCGATAGCTCGATGGTCACGGCCACCGCCCAGGCCACCTCGCGGCCCGGTCCCGGCAGGAGCAGGCCGGCGATCCAGGCGCACGCGGCGACGGCCGACCCGGCACCGAAGTTCCGGCCCAGCCGCCCGGCCGCCGGGACGTGCCGGGCGGCCCTGATGTAGAGGGCGACGACCATGGCCCGCGCGAGCAGGTAGCCGGCGACGAACGCCGGCCCTCCCGAGGTCAGGGCGCGGGGCAGGCTCATCGCCACCAGGGCGACGCCGAACATGCCCACCAGCACGATCGCCCGGTGGGGGAGGTCGTCGGTGTCGAAGCGGTCGAAGTAGAAGGTGTAGACGACCCACAGCCACCACAGGGGAACGAAGAAGGCGGCGTAGACGACCAGCCGCTCAGGGGTGAAGTCGGAGCGGAGGGTGAAGCCGAGCTCGGCTATGGAGGCGACGAAGAAGAGGTCGCAGAAGAGCTCGAACCAGCTGACCCGGCGCTCCTCCCCGTCTCCGTCGTCGGCCCGCATCCGCGGCGGCCGGCGCCAGGGCAGACGCGCCAGCCGGGGCCGGTCGGCCTCCGGTTCCGCCGCTTCGGGCATATGCTCCGGCGGAGCCCGCTCAGGGAGCCGAGATCCGGACCGGAGTCAGGATCTGCACCACCCGATCGATCTCGGCCTGGGTGTTGTAGAAGTGGGGCGAGAGCCGGACCGAGTCGGGGTAGATGCGGCCGACGACACCGGCGCACCGGAGCTCGCGCACGATCTCGGTTGGGGTCGAGCCGGGCCGCCGGAAGGAGACGATCCCGCTCGACTCCCGGTCCTCGCGCGGCCAGGGACCGACCACCTCCAGGCCCTCCCGGTCGAGGCCCTCGGCGAGGCGTCGGGACAGTCCCAGCACACACTTCTCGACCACGGCCGGGCCGACCTCCAGGAGCAGGTCAATGGCGACGCCGAAGGCGACGATGTCCAGCGGCGAGACGCTCGACTCCTCGATCCTCCTGGCCTCGTCGGAGACGTCGAAGAGAGCGGAGAAGAAGTCCTTGGGATGGGTGGTCGATCGGACCCCGGCGAGGGGCGTCCCCAGGCGCTTGAGCAGCTCCGGGCGGCAGTAGCAGAAGCCGGCCCCGATCGGACCCATCAGCCACTTGCAGGCGCCCGCGGCGAGGAAGTCGACGGGCAGCTGGGAGAGGTCGAGCTGGAGTGCGCCAACGCTCTGGACGGCGTCGACGGCGAAGACGATGCCGCGGCGGTCGCACTCGCGGCCGATCGCGGTCAGGTCGACCCGGAACCCGTTGGCATGCTGGACGTGGCTGAGGGAGATCAGGCGGGTCCGCTCGTCGACCAGGTCGAAGACCGCCTCGGGCGTGATCCGGCCGTCGACCGCGGGCGCCTCGCGCAGCTCCACCCCGCGCTCGGCGAGGGCCCGCCAGGGATGCACGTTCTCCCGGTAGTCGCCCTTGCCGATGATCAGGTTGTCGCCCTGCTGCCAGTCCAGGCCCTGGGCGAGGAGGGAGAGCCCGTGCGCGGTGTTGCGGGTGATCGCCACCGTCTCGGCGGGGACGTGGAGGAGCCGGGCGAGGGAGCGTCGCAGCCGGTCGGCGGGCTCCTCGACCAGGTCGATCGGCGTCGGCCGCAGCGTCATGTCCTCGATCAGGCTGTGCAGGGCGGCCCGGGTCCGGTCCGACATGGGGGAGATCCCGGCGTGGTTGAAGAAGATGTAGTCGCGCGTGAGGGGGAAGAGATTCCTCGCCTCCGTGGGTTGCATCGCCATCATCGCCGCGAAGCCTATCCTCCGCGAGGGCCGCGGGGAAACCCCTCGCCGCCGGACTCCTGACCGATCCCGCTCATTTCGGCCCATACCATACGAGCCGGCCGGAAAAGCCGGCGCTTTCCGGGTCACGATCGGGCCTCATGGAGGCCACCACCAGCCTGGTACGCTTGATCCCCCATGGTGATTCCGACCGTTATCGAGAACGAGGGCGGCAATCGCGAGCGCTCGTTCGACATCTTCTCCCGGCTCCTGCGAGACCGGATCATCCTGATCGGCCGGCCCATCGACGACGTCGTCGCCAACCTGGTCGTGGCTCAGCTGATCTTCCTCGCCGCTGAGGACCCGGAGAAGGAGATCCAGATCTACGTCAACTCCCCGGGCGGCGCCATCGCCCCCGGTTTCGCCATCTACGACACGATGCAGTTCGTCACGCCGCCCATCTCGACGGTGGCGCTGGGCCGGGCGGCGAGCTTCGGCACGATCATCCTCATGGCCGGGAGCAAGGGCCGGCGCTTCGCGCTGCCCAACTCCACGATCCATCTGCACCAGCCCCTGATCGCCGGCGAGGGCATCAGCGGGCAGGCCTCCGACCTGGCCATCCACGCCCGCGAGATCGAGCGGGTGAAGGCGGAGCTGAACCGGCTCATCGTCTCCCACACCGGCCAGCCGCTGGAGCGGATCGAGCGCGACACCGACCGGGACTTCTTCCTTTCAGCCCAGGAGGCGATCGACTACGGGCTGATCGACGGAGTCATCGGCAGCACCGCCGAGATCCCGCCGGCGCCGGCCGACGGCGCCAAGTAGGCAGAAGACCCCACCTCGTCGGTGGGCCATCGTGTCCGGACAAGGGCAGCGTCCGCGCCGGATGTCGTGATAGCCGTCGGGCCAGCGTCTCCACTGGTCTGACGGCGGCTCGAGGACACCGCGCGGTGGTCGCAGGGCCCGGTGTCTCCGGTCAGGAGGCCGGCTGTTCGGGCTCCTCGGTGACCTCCGGCACGGCCGGCTCCGCCTGCTCCGACGGCGTCTCTCGCGGCCCCGCCAGCTCTCGGGCCCGGCTGCCCGCGCCCTGGCGCACCCGGTCGGCCAGCGGCCCGAGGGGCCCTCTCAGGAAGGGGAAACGAAGCCCGATCGCGCCGAGGGCGCCGTCGACAGCCCGGTGCGCGGCGGCCTCGGCGATGTCCGGTCCCCGCTCATCCCAGGTGCGACGGGCCGCGTCGACGGTGGGCTGCGCTCGCTCGGAGAGCGTCCGGTAGGCGTCCCGCATCCGTTCCTGGGTCTCCGGCTCTATGGCCTGGCGGGCGGCGGTGCGGCCCCTGACCACCAGGCGGCCGAGGAGGCGACCGATTCGCTCCGGCGTTTCGTCGTCATCCATGGACGAAGTCTACCCGCACCACTCACACCACCAGGCGCATGCCGTCGCGCGCCGCCTTGACCTCGACCCCCAGGCGCTGGCTCATGCCCTCGGCCACCTCCCAGGGCCGCGCCCGCCAGACGGTCATCCCGAAGTGGGTGATGAGGGCGAGGCGCGGTCGGGCCTGCTCGATGATCCGCTCGGCGTCGTCGAGCCCGAGGTGGGGGAGGTTGTCCCGGCTGTGGTCGAGGACGGCGTGGATGATCATCACCTCAGCCCTGTGGTCCTCGGCGATGCCCTCGTAGTACTTGGAGTCGGTGACCCATCCCAGCTTGCGGTTCTCGAAGAGGAAGCCGAAGGTCTGGGCGCCGTGGATGTGGGGCGGGCTGGTCCGGAAGGTCAGGTCGCCGAGCCGGTACTCGTGGCAGGCCTCGAGCCGGATCAGCTCCTTGGGGAAGCGGCGGAGGTACTGCAGGACGACGGGGTCGTCGTCGAAGATGTCGGGAGGCCCGAACAGCGTTCCCCTGGGCTTGAAGCCGCCGTCGGTCATGCCCTCGACCATGACGTTGACGTCGCCTGAGTGGTCGAGGTGCCGGTGGCTGAGGAGGATGCCGTCGAGCCGGGTCAGGTCGACCTTTCGCTTGGCGTACTGGACGACGGCGCCAGGGCCCGGGTCCATGGCCAGCCGCGTCTTCCCCTTCTCCAGGTAGATGCCGCCCGACGCCGCGATCTGCTTGGCGACCATGAAACGGGCGCCGGCCACACCCATGAAGGTGAGCCGGATCGACTGGGCGTCGGCGACGGGTTCGGCATCATCGGGCATGGCAAGCCGAGCGTACGACGGCGGGGCCCGCCGTCACTGCTTGACCGCGGCCGCCATGCCGTCGATGAAGTAGCGCTGGAAGAGCAGGAAGACGACGACCACCGGGAGCAGGGAGATGGTGGACGCAGCGGAGAGCTCCGACCAGTTGGTCTGGTTGACGCCCTGCAGGAAGTAGACGCCGACGGCGACGGTTCGCAGCGCCGGCTGGGCCAGGGTCAGCACCAGGGGGATCAGGAAGTCGTTCCAGCTGGCGATGAACTGGAGGATGATGCCGGTCGCGATGACCGGGCCGGCGAGCGGCAGCATCACCTGCCAGAAGGTGCGCAGGAAGCCCGCGCCGTCGACCGTCGCCGCCTCCTCCAGGTCCCTCGGGATCTGGGCGAAGTAGCCGGCGAAGAGCAGGATGATGATGATGTGGGCGGACCCGCTCTCGGCGAGGATGATGCCGAAGAGGTTGCCGTCCAGGTGCATGGCCGTGATCAGGTCGAAGATGGGGATGATCGTGTAGCCCTGGGGGATCAGGACCAGGATCCCCAGGAACGCGATCACGATGCGCTTGCCGGGGAAGCTGTACCGGCCCAGAGCGTAGCCCATGGTCGAGGAGACGAAGAGCACGATGAGGACGCCGGAGACGGTGATGATCGCCGTGTTGATGAAGTCGGCGCCGATGTTGGCCTGGGTCCAGGCGTCCGGGTAGTTGAAGAAGTCGATCTCCTGCGGGAAGAGGCCGAGACCGGTGAAGAACTGCCCGGGCACCTTGAAGGACGAGGACAGCATCCAGAGCAGCGGGTAGATCCAGATGAAGCAGACCGCGGTCAGGATCAGGTAGGTCAGGTACCGGCGCATCTGCCCGGGACTGAGCATCGATCGCCGGCGAGGCCCCTCGCGCACGACCGCCTCGCTCATGAGATCGACCTCCCCAGACTGAAGCCCCGCTGCCGCAGCCGCGCCACCAGACCGATCTGGGGGAGGGCGATGAGCATCACCGCCAGGCCGAAGAAGATGGCGGCGGCGGACGCGTAGCCGAGGCGGAGGCTGGTGCCGCTGGCGCCGCCGGTGGCGGCGCCGAAGGCCCAGCGGTAGATGAAGAGCTCCATCGTCTCCGACGCGTAGTCGGGACCGCCCCCGGTCAGCGCTTGCAGGAAGGCGAAGACGTTGAGGTTGCCGACGGCGATGATGAAGACGATGATCGCCCCGAAGGGGGCGACCAGCGGCACCGTGATCGAGCGAAGCCGCTCCCAGCCCCTGGCCCCGTCCACCCGCGCCGCCTCGTAGAGGTCTGAGGGCACCGTCTGCAGAGCGGCCAGCCAGTAGATCATGGGCTGGCCCATCCACTTCCAGACGAAGATGATGATGGCGGTCGCCATCACCGTGCTCGGCTGTCCGAGCCAGGAGACGGGGGCCTTGATCAGGTGCAGCGCCTGCAGCGCCTCGTTCACCGGGCCCTGGTAGGCGGCGAACACGAATTGCATGGCGATGCCCATGATCGCGGTGGTCATGACCACGGGCAGGAAGAACAGCGTGCGGTAGAGCGGGGCCAGCCGCAGCGACCGGTCGTTGAGGACCACGGCGACGAGGAGGGCCAGCCCGACCTCGAGGGGAACGGTCACGACCATGAACAGGAACGAGCGGCCGAAGTCCGCCCAGAAGGTGGGGTCGTGGACCAGCTCCCGGTAGTTGTTCAGGCCGGCCCAGTACATGACCTTGTTGATCCCGTCCCAGTTGAACAGGGAGTAGTACCAGCTGGCGACGACGGGCCAGAGCGAGAAGAGCACCGAGAGCACGATCCCGGGCAGCATGAACAGGTAGCACCACCGCGCCTCCCAGATCCGCCGCCCCAGCGGCTTGACCGGGCGTGCCCTCACCATCCCGCTGCTGGCGGTCATGACTTGGTCGGGTACTTGTAGGCCTCGCGCGGGTTCCAACTGCTGAAGGTGAAGTCGTCCCTGGAGATGTTCACGCCCTGCGCCTTGCAGGCGCTGAACGCCTTTTCCATCGCCGCCTCGTAGCTGTCCTGGACCTTCTTCAGGGTGTCCTTGACGTTCGTCTTCACCTGACCGGTGACCATCCCGACCAGGGTCTGATCCCAGGTCGGCTGGGGCGGCACGTAGAGCTCCTGGTAGTTGGCGTAGGAGGGGGTCTTGAGCTCGGGGTTGGGCGCCAGCACGGTGTGCTTGTAGCCGAGTTCGAGCGCGCCTCGGGAGATGGTGTCCATCTTCGCGTGCTGCATCGCCTGCGGGTACTGTGGCGGGTCGCCGGCGCCGTCGTAGTCGGCCCACTCGGTCTGTCCCTTGAGCGTGCCCACGTAGTTGAAGATCAGCCCGATCACGGCCTTGGCCTTGCTGGCGTTGCTGACCACCCAGGTGTTGGAGCCTCCCGGCGCGTAGCTGAAGGGCCAGATGCTGCTCGGATTCTTCTGCGGCGCCAGGTTGAAGCCGAACTTGAGGCCGGGGTTGGTCTGCTCATACTCGGGGATGTTCCAGGGGCCCTGCACGATCATCGCCGCCACGCCCTGGGGGAACTCGCCCCTGGCCTGCGGCGCGCCGATCGAGACCGAGTCGGGGAACATGTACTTGTTGGCGAACATGCCGAGGATGAGCTCGGTCGCCTCCCGGTAGATGTCGGAGGTGAAGTTGTACTGACCGGTCTGCCAGTTGAACTCACCGCCATGAGCGCCGGCGCTCTCGGCCAGGGCGTCGATGGTGCCGCTGATCTGGCCGGTCTGGCCGATGCCCATGATCAGGCCGAAGTATTTGCCCGCGCCCTGCTTGGTGGTCTTCTTGGCGGCCTCGGTGAACTGGTCCCAGCTCATGATCTTGGTGCCGTCGAAGCCCGCCTGCTTCAGGTACTGATCGTTATAGAGAAGGCCCCAGGAGATGCGCTGGTTGGTGGTCCAGGGGTAGGCGTAGGTCTTGCCGTTGAAGTCGGTGACGCCCTCACCGAAGGTGCCGGTGGGGAAGCCGGCCTTGATCGTCGACCAGTTGGGGACGAAGTCGTCGAGGGCGGCCAGCCAGCCGCTGTTGACGGCCTCGCCGATGGTGATCGTCGGGGGAAGCTGGAAGAAGTCGGGCGCGGTGCCGTTGTGCAGACCGAGCGTGATCTCCTGCTGAATGGTCGTCCAGTCGGTGCCGTCGTAGCTGACCTTGACGTTGGGGAACTTCTTCTGTAGCTCGGGGAAGAAGGCGTTCCAGAAGATCGCCTTCTGATCCCCGCTGTCGACCACCCGGAGCTGGGTCGGCCCGCTCGGGAAGCCCTTCGGGAAGTTCACCCCGGAGGTCGGGATGTCGAACGCCGTGCTGTTCAGCCTCGCGTTGTTGGCGTTGCCGCCGGTCTTGGGCGGCGTGTAGACACCGCAGGCCGAGAGTCCGATCCCGGCCCCACCAACACCGAGTGCCTGTAGAAGCCGGCGACGGGATATGCGATCGTTCATCGTACGAAAGACTCCATTTTCATGGGCACCCGAAGGCCTCCTCTGCTTCCCTCTGCCGAATTGTTTAATTTATAGAAGAAATGAGGCCCTCGGTCAACGCCATGCGCGCCGGACGACAGAATCGGGTCGTGGTCCTCGAAACCGTACAGCACGCCGGTGCCATTTCACGCACGGGGCTGGTGGCCGCGACCGGGCTCACGCCGCCGACCATCACCAACGCCGTGCGCGAGCTGATCGAGCGGCGGCTGCTGGTGCCGACCGGCGAGCGCGCACCGCGCGCCGCGGGCGGCGCCGGGGCACCGTCGCCCCTGCTCGCGCTCGACGGCACCTGGCACCGGGTCCTGACCATCCACCAGGGAGTGAGCCAGCTCCGCGTCGGCCTCCACGACCTGGCCGGCCGTCTGCTCGCCAGGCGCGACCTGGGGGCACGGCACGGCGAGCGGCCCGAGGCCGCCGTCACCCGCATCGCCCGCGGGCTACGCCGGCTCTGCCAGGAGGAGGGGGTCGACGGCGAACGGATCCGCGGCGTGGGCATGGGCGCGGTCGGCCTGATCGATCCCGACGGCGTGGTCAGGGCGGCGCCCAACCTGGGTTGGGACGAGGTGCCGCTCCGGACGCTCCTCGAGGAGGAGATCCAACTGCCGCTGGTCGTCCGCAACAACACGCAGGCGATGGCGGCGGGGGAGCTGCGCTTCGGGAGCGTCCCCGACCAGGACGCGGTCTACGTCTACATCGGCACCGGTATCGGCGCCGCGCTGATCGGTCCCGAGGGGGTTCGCGAGGGCTCCCACGGCGCCGCCGGTGAGATCGGACACCTGATCGTTCCCGGGGGCACGGCATGCACCTGTGGCAAGGTCGGCTGTCTGGAGACCGTCGCCGCCGAGCCGGCCGTCGCCCGCAGCGCGGGCATGGCTCCGCCCGGCCAGGGCGATTACAAGAGGGAGGTTCAGCGGTTGGTCGAGGAGGCAAAGCGGGGGGGTGCCGAGGCGCGCGCGGTGCTGGCCCGGGTCGGGGACGACATCGGTCACGCGCTCGCCCAGGTGGTCGAGATCGTCGACCCCGGGGCGGTGATCATCGGAGGGGCCGTCGCCCAGGCCGGGGAGCTCTTCCTGGAGCCGCTCGGGCAGGCCATGCATGCCAACGCGTTCGCCGTCCGCGGAAGGCGGGTGCCGGTCCGCCAGGCCAGCTTCGGCCGCGACGCCGGCCTGATCGGCGCCGCCGCCGTGGCCCTGGAGCGGTTCGTCTACCACCCCGGCGCCGAGGTCCTCGCCGAGCCGTCCGCGGGCCTCGTCCGGTGAGGCCCGTCTGGCTGCTGCCGACCGGCCGCTCGACCTTCGTCCAGGAGGCGGGCAACGCCACCCTCCGCGGCGCCCTCGACGAGCTCTCGGGGCTGGGCGCCACCATCCACGGCCCGGATCGCCTGGTCGAGTTCGCCGGCGAGGTGCCGGAGGACTTCGCGCCGGCCGCGGACGGGATCTCGATCCTGCTCTGCGCGACCTTCGCCGACGCCTCGGTCGCCGAGGCCGCCTTCGGCCGCGCTCCGGGGCCGGTGCTGCTCTGGTCGGTCCGCGACCCGGCGCCGACCGGCGAGCGCCTCTATCAGAACTCGCTCTGCGGGGCCAACCTGGCCGCTCACGCACTGGTCAGGCGCGGGGTGGGGGTCCGCCTCCTGCACGGCGACCCCGGCGAGCCGGGCGTGCGTGAGGCGCTGGCCGGCCTCCTCCGCGACGGCCTCGATCCCGCGCCGCCTGCCCCTCGCGGCCCGCGCGGACCGATGGCGGGCAGGGCCCGCGTGGTCCGGGCCCTGGACGGCCTCCGGGGCAGCGTCGTCGGGCTGGTCGGCGAGACTCCGCTCGGCTTCACCACCTGCGAGTTCGACGGCGACTGGCTCGACAGCGAGCTCGGCGTCGAGGTGCACCGCCTGTCCCTGGAGGATGTCTTCGACCGCATCCGGCGGGTCCCGGTGGCGGAGCGCGAGGGAGCGGTCGCGGCCATGGTCTCGGTCATGCCCTCCACCGCCGATCTGCCCGTCGAGCAGGTCGAGCTGTGCGCCGCCACCGAGCGCGCTCTGGGCGCCTGGGTGAGGGAGGAGGCGGCAGAGGCGGTCGCCCTCCGATGCTGGCCGGAGTTCCCCCTCGAGCTCGGCGTCTGCCCCTGCTCGGCGCTGGGAAGGCTGGCCGAGCGGGGCACCGCCACCGCCTGCGAGGGCGACGTCCTGGGCGCGGTGACGATGCTGCTCGCCGGCTACCTGGGGGCGCGGCACAACTACCTGGCCGACGTGGTCCGGATCGATAGGGAGGCCAACGCCGCCACCTTCTGGCACTGTGGTCTGGCGCCGAGGACGCTGGCCCCCGAGGGCCAGGAGGCGACGCAGGACCTGCACTGCAACCGGGGCATCGGCGTGGCCGGCAACTTCCCGCTGCGGCCGGGCCCGGTCACGATCCTCCGGCTCGGCCTCTCGGCGGGAAGGCACCGGCTCTTCCTGACCCGGGGCGAGGCCCTGCCCGGCCCGAACCGCTTCAAGGGGAACAGCGTCGACGTGCGCCTGTGCGGCGACGCCGAGGCCACGGTGAGGACATTGATCGAGGAGGGTTTCGAGCACCACACGGTGCTGGCCTGGGCCGACGTCGCGCCGGAGGTGCGGACGCTGGCCGCGGTCCTGGGTCTGGAACTGATCGAGATCGACGATCAAGGGGGACAGCGATGACGGACACGTGCAAGGTGGCGGTGATCGGGGCCGGCGACATGGGCGCCAGCCACGTCAACGGCTGGCAGCAGGCCGGCCACGAGGTGGTCTCCATCACCGACGTCGACGAGGACAGGGCGAGGCGGCTGAGCGAGCGGTTCGAGGTCGACCGGGTCTGCTCCGACTACCGGGCGACCCTCGCCGACCCGGAGGTCGAGATCGTCTCCATCTGCCTCCCCCTCGCCCTCCACGCGCCGGTCACCGTCGCCGCCGCCGAGGCCGGCAAGCACATCCTCTGCGAGAAGCCGCTGGCTCCGGGTCCGCTCGAGGCCAGGGCCATGGAGAAGGCGGTGACGAGGGCCGGCGTCCAGTTCGGCATCGGCTTCCAGCGGAACATGGCCGAGGGCGTCGGGCTGCTCCGCCAGTGGGCTCAGGAGGGCGTCTTCGGACGGCCCATGATCTTCAGCTCGGACCTGCTCCAGGAGCTGCGGCCGAAGCACGCGATGCACGACCGCAATGGCAACCAGGGTCCCTTCACCGACGCCGGATGCCACTACTACCTGCTCTGGCAGACCGTCTTTCGCTCCAAGCCGAAGACGGTCTACGCCCAGGGCCGGATCCTGGGCGGCGGGCGCGCCGAGAAGTTCCACATCGACATGCTCGCCATTGACTCGGGCGTGGTCACCGTCGAGTTCGCCTCCGGGGACATCGGCGTCTTCACCGCCTCCTGGGGCCTGGCTGGCGGGTTCCAGCTCCGGGGCCGGCCGGACCGGGTGATCGGCCCCGACGGCGGCGCCCAGGGTGAGGTCAACAACGAGCTCACGCTCTACCGTGGTGACGGTGAGGAGACGGTCGAGATCGAGGGCCGCAATCTTCACAAGGTGCAGGCCGAGCGCTTCGCCGAGGCGCTGCGCGGCGGCCGGCCCTTCCCCAACGGGATGCGGGAGGCGAAGCAGATCATGTCGGTGACGCTCGCCATCCATCGCTCGATCGACAGCGGCCGGCCCGAGCCGGTCTCCTACGAGTGGTGAGCGGGATGAGGCTCAGCTGTCTCACCGCCCTGCTCGGCGAGGTCCCGCTGGACACCGCCTTCGCCCAGATCGGCGACGCCGGCTTCGACGCCGTCGACATCCGCGGTGATCTCCTCCACCAGCACCGTGCCGAGGTGAGCCGCCTGATCGGCTCGACCGCCCTGCCCGTGGCCACGGTCTACGGCAGGGTCACGATCCCCATGCTGTCGGCCGCGGTCGAGGATCGGGCCCGTTCGGTGGCCCTGATCCGGGAGCGCCTCGGAGATGCCGCCGCCGTCGGCGCCCCCAACCTGATCGTCGTCCCCGTCTTCGGCGAGGCGCGGATCCACTCCGACCTCGGCAGGGGCGTCGAGGACGTCGAGCTGTCGGTGCTGTCGGTGCTGCTCGAGGAGCTGGCGCCCGTCGCCGCTGAGAACCGGGTCCGGATCGTGCTCGAGCCGCTCAACCGCAAGGAGACCCATCTCCTGCGCAGCCCGGCGCGGACGGCGGACCTGACCCGGCGCCTGGGCAGCGAGTGGGTGGGCACGATGGCCGACACCTATCACATGGACCTGGAGCTGGAGGACGCGGAGGCCGAGGTCGAGGGCGCCTACGACCAGCTCCACCTGGTCCATCTGTCCGACCGGAACCGCACCCTGCCCGGCAAGGGCGGTATCGACTTCGCCCCCTTCCTACACCGCCTGGAAGGCCTGGGCTACGACGGCTACGGCGGCTACGAATGCAACGGACCCTTCTCGGTCGAGCAGCTGAAGGAGAGCGTCGAATGGGTGAAAGCGCAGTGAGCATGCGGGTCGGATGCGGTCAGATCACCTGGTCCCGCGCCTCCGAGGAGGAGGCGCTCCGCGACATCAGCCAGGCGGGCTACGAGGGCGCCGCCCCCAAGCTCCGGGTCGACCAGCCGCCGGAGGCGACGATCCAGACGCTGTCCGGCTGGGGCCTGAAGCCGGCGCCCCCCTACTTCAGCGCCGAGTTCTGGAAGCCGGAGCTGCGGGAGGGGATCCTCGGCTCGGCCCGGGAGGCGGCGCGCTTCACCCGCGGTATCGGCTGTACCGAGCTCTACGTCGCCACCGGGGGCGGCAACGTCGTCGCCGCCTCGGGCCGCACCCGGCGCCAGCTGGCCGGCCACGTGGGCGAGGGCGACGGCCTTCCCGACGCCGACTTCCGCCGCCTCGCCGAGGTCCTGACCGAGGTCGCCGCGATCACGCTCGCCGAGGGCGTGCGCAGCTGCTTCCACAACCATGTCGGCAGCGTCGTCGAGACCGAGGCCGAATACGAGCGCCTGATCGAGCTCTCCGGCCCGGAGGTCTTCCTCGGCCCCGACACCGGCCATCTGGCCTGGGCCGGAGGAGACGTCCCCGGATTCTTCCGCCGGCACATCGACCGCATCCTCACCACCCATCTCAAGGACATCGACGGGGAGGTCCTCGCCCGTGGCCGGAAGGAGGAGTGGGACTACCCGACCTTCTCCGACCGCGGCATCTTCACCGAGCTGGGCCGGGGCTTCGTCGACATCGCCGACGCCGTCGACCAGCTCCGCGGCGCCGGGTTCGACGGCTGGGTCATCGTCGAGACCGACGTCACCCAGCTCCCCACCGCCGCCGAGAGCGCCAGGGTGAGCCGGGAGTACCTGCACTCGATCGGGCTCTGAGCCCCACCTGCGGCGGCGCAGAGATCAGATTTGTAGGGAGTGAGGGAGACACTGGCCGCGGCGCTGGCGATGCTGGCGCTGACGGCGATGCCGGCACGTGCGGCGGCGGGGCCACAGCTGGGCACGGCCCAGGTGTCGGTCCAGCCGCAGCGCGTCCTGGCGCGGATGCCCGAGACCGGGATCGGCGCCAACACCGCCGCCTGGGACGGTCACATGCTCGATCCCTCGCTGCCCGGCCTGCTCCGGAAGGCCGGGGTCAGGATGCTGCGCTTCCCGGGCGGATCGACGGCCGACCTCTACCACTGGCGGACCAACTCCCTGATCGCCGGCCACGGCCGGACCGATCCGCGCGACACCTTTCCGGCCTTCCTCGGGATGGCCCGCCGGACCGGGGCCCAAGCCCTGATCACGGTCAACTACGGGTCCGGCAGCCCCGAGGAGGCGGCCGCCTGGGTCCGGCAGGCGGACCGTATCGATCCGTCCGGCGTCCGCTACTGGGAGGTGGGCAACGAGGTCTACGGGGACGGCGCCTACGGCTCCGCCTGGGAGTACGACGACCACGTCGCCAAGGGGCCGGTCGCCTACGCCGAGAACCTGCTCGCATACGCGCGGGCGATGAAGGCGGTGGATCCCGACATCGAGATCGGAGCCGACCTGATCGCGCCCGGAGCCTGGCCCGACGGCATCGTCCTGCCCGGGCAGACCCTGGACTGGAACCGGACCGTCCTCTCGATCGCCGGGGGCGCCATCGACTTCGTCACCATCCACTGGTACCCGGAGGATCCGAAGCAGCCCTCCGACGCGGCGCTGCTCGGCGCGCCGCGGACCATACCGGCGGCGATGGCGACGCTGCGCTGGGAGATCGCTCAGTACTGCGGGGATCGCGCGGTCCAGGTCGTGGTCTCGGAGACCGACTCGGTGCCGACCAGCCCCGGGAGCCAGACCGTCTCGCCGGTCAGCCCGCTCTTCCTGGCCGACGACTACGCCAGCTGGCTCTCGGTCGGGGCGCTGAGCGTCGACTGGTGGGATGTCCACAACGGGGTCACCCCCGACGCCCGCCAGGACGCCGACGACGGCGGCGGGCCCGGCTACGGGAGCTATGGCTTCCTGGCCGACGGCTCGTGCGTGCGGTCCACCTGTGAGCCCCGCGCGGAGACGCCGCTCCCCGCCTATCGCGGCCTGCTCATGGTCGCTCGCTGGATCGCGCCCGGCGACTACCTGGTCGCGGCGGGGTCGGACCGGGCCGACCTCGTCGTCCACGCCGCGATGAGCGAGTCGGGAGCGATCTCGCTGCTCCTTATCAACGAGAACGCGTCGGAGGCACTCCGCGTGTCCCTTCCCTCGGGCCTGGACGGCATGGCTCTGCGCATGGACACCTACGGCCAGGGCGGCGGGGGGATCGGCGTCGACCGGGTCAGGGGGCCGACGGTGCGGGTCGCGCCCTATTCGCTGGCGCTGATCACACTCGACACCTGAGGCGGGCGGAGACCGCCCGGCAGCGGTGGTCGTGAGCGCCTATGCTGGGCGCAAACCGGCGGCGGTCGGTGACCCCGGCATGGAGAGCAGACAGGTGGAGTCGACGATGCGTAGCCCGCAGGAGGCGGCCGTGTGCGGCGTCTGTGGCGCGCCCAAGCTGGTCGAGGCCGGTGTCTGCGTCTTCTGTCGCTCGCCCCTGGAGGCGGGCGGCGAGCCGGGGCCCCTCCTCGACTATCTCGCCCAGCATCTGCCCGGCGTCGAGGTGGGTAGGGGTGTCTTCGGACGGGGGCGGATCCGCCAGCTGCGGGTCGCCATCGGTGGGCAGGAGTTCAGCGCGCAGGCCCACCGGGACGTGCTCGAGCTCCGGCCGCAGCTGCAGCCGCAGGCCTGGGTCGACGAGCTGGTTCGGAGCCTGACCGAGGCCTCCCGGACCGACGTCGCGACGAGGACCAGGTTCGCCCGCAGCGGCTGGGCCTGGCGGTAGCCCCGGCGTCAGTTCGGCGAGGAGGGAGGTATGGCGTCCGCGTCCGCCTGGGCGCAGCGGCTCATTGAGTTCCTGCCCGACCTCGCCGCCGGCGACGACGCGCTGTCGTCGCTCCGAGGCCGGTGGTCGGTTCTGCTTCACGGCTCCACCGCGGCCGGGGTCGACGACGCCGTCTCCGACCTCGACCTGTGGGCCCTGGTTCCGGTCGCGGCGCTGGCCGAGCACGATCGCCGGAGCGCCAGCCGGTTCCACGCCTTCTCGCTGGATGGCAAGAAGGGCCACCTGAACGTCGAGTCCGGGTCGGACTTCCAGGACCGCCTCGCACGGTGCGACATGCCCCTGCTCGCCGAGCTGCGGCGCGCCCAGGTGCTCGAGGACGGCCTCGGCGCCGGCCGGGGGCTGGTGGCGGCGGCCAGGCGGCCCATGCCCCAGGCCGTCCGGCACGCCTGGTTCCGCTTCCACTACGGGGAGATGCGGGGCTGGTGGCGCACGGCGGAGAACGCCGCCGGCCGCGCCGACGCCACCGCCCTGCTGCTGACCGCCCCCAGGGTGCTGGAGGAGGCGATGCGGGCGGCGATGATCCTGGATGGCGAGCCCTACCCGTATCAGAAGTGGCTGCCGGCGTGGTCGGCGGCGGTGCCCACCGGGTCCCTGCTGGTGCCTGCCCGGGAGCGGTTCCTCGACGCGCTCGGGGCCGGCGGTCTGCGCGGCGGCGAGGCGGGCGAGGCCATGGCCGCCGCCCTGCTCGAGATCCGGCGGATCCTGATCGAGCGCGCGCGGGAGGAGCGGATCGAGGGCGACTGGCTGGAGCGCTGGTGGCTGGACATCAACGGAGCCCGGGCCGCCATCGCGGAGGCGCGCTGGCCTACAGCGCCAGCGTGAGCTGTTCGGTCTGCTCCAGGGCGTAGGCGCGGACGCCGCGCCGGCGCAGCTGGGCGGCGAGGTCGGTGGTGAACCCGTGGACGGTGTAGACCTGGTCGGCGCCGGTGAGCTCGACCACCTCGAGCAGGTCCTGGAAGTCGCAGTGGTCGGAGTAGGGGAAGGCGTGGTCGGCGCCGAAGACGCGGCGGAAGCCGGGGTCCTCGGCCCATCCCGAGACGAGCGCGGTGCGGTAGCGGTAGATGCGGCGGATCGCGTCCTTGCCGGCGGGCGGCGCGACCACCACCCGGTCGCCGACGGCGTCGTCCAGCGGGATCCACTCCGGCAGCGTCACGCCGAGGCGCTCGTAGGCGGTCGCGTGGGGCACGCACCGCTCCTCGAGCGCGAAGTGGAAGCCGTAGGGGGCCAGGGCCAGCATCAGCTCCTGGGTCTTGCCCACGGCGTGGGCGAGGAGCACGGGGACGACCCCGTCGGCCAGAGCCCGCCGGCACCAGGCGGCGATCGCCTCGACCACCGCGCCCGGCTCGGGGAAGCGGAACTGGGGGCGCCCGTAGGTGCTCTCCACGACGAGCACCTCGGCGGCGGGGATCGCGGTTCGCGCTGCCGCGTCCTCGTGGCGGAGCTTGAGATCGCCCGTGTAGAGCAGCCGCTCGCCGGCATGCTCGAACAGGATCTGGGCGGCGCCGAGCATGTGGCCGGCGTCGTGCAGGGTGACGGTCGCCTCCCCGAGCGTGACCGGCACCCCGACCGCCAGGACCCTGGAACTGCGCGGCCGGCGCGCCTCCGGGAGGAGGCCGAGCGTCGCCTCGGTCAGGAGCGCCGTCTGGTGGCGGCGGGCATGGTCGGTGTGGGCGTGGGAGACGAAGGCCCGCTCCTTGACCACCCCGGGGTCGAGCCACAGGTTGTGCTCGAAGAGGCAGATGCCGCGGTCCCAGGTGACGTTGCGGGTCATCGCGCGCTCAGGCCGCCGGCCCGGGCAGGAGCACGAGGTCGCGCTCGGCGAAGAGCCCGGCCGGCACGCTGATGCCGACCTCGCGGTAGGCCTCCGACGGGATCCCGATGTCGGCCACCCAGACCTCGCCGGCGAGCTCCCTCCCGCGTTGAGTCCGGAGGCCCGGCTTGGGCAGGCCGAGCGTGACCGTGAGCGACGCGCCCACGCAGGCGCCCGGCGCATGGCCGGCGTCGCCATCGAGGCCGGAGGGGAGGTCGACGGCGACCACAGGCAGGTCCCAGCGGGCGGCGGCCTCGATCCACTCTCTGACGCGGCCCTCCGGCGGTCGCGAGAGGCCCGTCCCGAGCAGCGCGTCGACGACCAGCGACGCGCCGGTCGGGTCGGGTTCGGTGGCGATCGTGACCCCAACCGCCTCCAGCGCCTCCGCCTGCTCGGCGGCCGGCCCGCGGAGGCCCTCCCGATCCGTGCAGGCGACCCCGCGCAGCAGGCCCCAGCGGTGCAGATGGCGTGCGGCCGCCAATCCGTCGCCGCCGTTGTTGCCCTTGCCGCAGAGCACGTAGCTCGGCCTCCGGCAGTGGCGGGCCACCTGCCATCCGGCCGCCTCCATCAGCCAGGACACGGGGACGCGGAAGCGTTCCCAGGTGAGGCGGTCGGCCTCACGGGCCTGGGCGGCGGTCAGGGACGGGATATCAATGGATGACAAAGGTGGGCTTGAGCTCCTCGCCGGCTGCTCTCATTCTGAACTCGATCCACTCAGCTCGCGAGGGCCGGTGACGGCATCCAGCGAGTGCCCAGCCGACGTCACGCGCGTCCCCCGCGACTCCGTTGCCCGGGAATCGGCGGTCGCGCGCCGGGCCTCACGGAGTCGGGCTGGTCGATCCTCCCGCCATCCGGTAGAGGAGGACGAGCCCCGCCGCCACGACGTGTGGATTCCGCCACAGCAGAACCGCGGCTCCGACGATCACGAGCAGCAGAACCAGGCGCCACACCATCCGAAAGACCTCCCTCCCCGCGACCAGGTCCTGCGCGGGAGACGCCTCTCACGCTAAGCGCGCCCTTCCCCAGGCGCATCGGAGCGCCGGTGGACTTTCGCTCCACCCGCGGGTGGACATCGGGCCGGTCAGGCCGGTTCGGCCGCGCTCCTGCCCGTGTCGGCGGGCTGGTCGCGGACGATGACGAAGGAGCAGTGGGGATCCTTGCGATGGATCGACGAGGACTGGCTGACCTGCGCCCCGAGCACCTCGACGATGAGCTGGGGCGTGATCGTGCAGACCTGCGGAAACTTGAGGGCGGTGTTCCGGAAGGGGCAGTTGTGGATGGTGATCCGGACCCCCTCCTCGCAATCCTCCGCCTCGGCCAGGGTCCCTGCCCGGTTGATCCAGTTCAGAAGCCACCTGATGCGGCTGGGCATGTCCTGGGTCCGAAGCTCCGCCGCGGCCGGGCCGGCGTGGCGCAGCGCGATCCGCCTGAAGACCTCGTCGAGGGCCTCAGGCCCGGCCATCTCCTGCAACTCGGTCAGGACCATGGTCGCGAGCTGTCCGTATCGCTTGGGGAAGAAGGCGTCGGCCCGGTCGGTTAGCGAGAAGAGCAGGGACGGCCTTCCACGCTTGTGGCGGAGAGACTCCCGCTTGACCAGGCCCTCCCGTTCGAGGTTGGCCAGATGCTGGCGCACGGCGTTCGGCGTGATGTTGAGTTCGGCCGCGATCGTCTCAGCGCTCGCGGCCTGCTTTCTGCGGAGGAGCTGAAGCACCTCCATCCGGGTCGGTCGGCCGGGTTGCGGTTCTTGCATGACCGGCGGGTGCAACCGAGCCTAGCACAGCCAAATCTTAATTTTTCAAGAACCCCGTTGACAAAAGCTGGGGGATGGCTAGACTGAGGTTGTGCGCCCCCGTCCGATGGGAGCGCTTGGTATTCACCGGGGGGTAGTCACATGATCGAAGAGGCCTGCGAGGCAATCGATGAAATCCGTGAACGCGACCGTAGGGTCACCGAGGCCAAGTATTGGCGTCGGAACACGATGCGGTACATCGATAAGCTGCTCAATGAGCTTGAGCTGCTGAACCTGGGCGACCAGGTCGGGGTACCGGAGCCGATCGCGTCGGCCGTGGACCGCCTGATCCAGGAGTGCGAGGTGGTTGCTCTGGTCGGGCAGTCGCGGAGCACCATCATCGAGACCATGGATGTGCTGTTCGAGATCCAAGACTCGCTGATGTTCAACCAGATCGAGGACGAGTAGAAACCAGCCAGAGGCCCCCTCTCCGGAGGGGCCTTTTCTTTTGTGGCGGCTGGCGGAGGCGTCACCGGCGGCCGGTCAGTCGCGCTGGAGCGACTTGACCATGGTGGTCAGGTCCTCGCGCTCGTAATCGCCCGCTTCGCTGAACTCTCGCACGGCGTCGGCGTCGTCGATCAGAAACGTCGCGTACCTGCAGCCCTTCTTCCAGAGCGCCCGCTCGAGCTCCACCAGGAGCGCCTGAGTCAGCCCGCTCTCGTCCTCGAGAGGATGTCTGGCGGCACGATCGACCCAGCACCGGCGGCCATCGAACGCTCCCATCGGCATCTCCGCCGCCGACCTCTCTGACCGTCCCCCCTGCGACATCTCCCTCTCCGCGACCAGCAGGAGGTCAGGGTGCGGCATGCCCCCTGCGCCGAGGCGGGCGAGCACGTCCGCCAAGCTCGATCCGCGAGCCGCGCATGCTCAGCAGCTCCTGGATGTCGTTGGCGTCCTCTCGAACCGCCTGACGGACTTTCACGCCCTCCGCCCTGCCACCGGCCGGCTCGGCCGGCGGCCCAAGATCCCGCGACGCGACCAGCAGATCCCGGACCTCATACCCGAGGCTGCCGTAGAAGGAGCCCACCTCGACCTGGTCGCGATCGACCATGAGGTACGCGAACTTGACGGCCCCTGCTCAGGAATCGCCGCTCCAGCTCGGCCATCAGTCCCTTCGCCAGCCCATGACCACGCCAGTCGGGTTCGGTGGCGGGGCGGTTGATCCAACCGTCGTCGGTGCCCATCAAGGAGGCCACCAGGCGGGGTCCTTCCGCCTCCACCACGAGCAGCAGGTCGGGGTGCTCGCGCAGCATCCCCTCCAGGTCGGCGCGCACGTCCTCGAGACCGTGCAGCCCGCAGCGGGTCCACAGGTCCGTCAGCGCCGCGGCATCCTCGGGAGCCGGCGTGCGCAGCTTCAGCCAAGACCGCCCGCAGACGCTCCAGGGCCGGGCGCTCAACCACGTGAGCGGCCCGATGCGACACGCCAGCGGACCGGGGCCATCGGGATCAGGATCGGCCCGGCCCGCCCGAATCCGGGGACGGTAGGTGATCATCACCAGGCGCCAGGCTCATGTGGGGCGAGCAGAAACCCGTGACGAAGTCGATCACGTCAAGGACCACATCCTCGTCCTCCGGACGCTTGGCGGCTCGTAGCCGGGACACGAACGCGTGGAGCTCTTCCAGGACGAGGTCGTGGCCAATTCCATCCCGATCGAGTTGTCCGCGAACGATCTCCCGAAGGGCGAGAAGGGGGTATTCGGCCCGCAGGGCCTCCTCCATGGAGGCGAGAGGCTTCCCGTTCACCGCATTTCGCTCAGCGACGCATGGTGGGCGAGGTACAGAGGCGCTGAGCACAGGACCTGGGACGGTGCTCAGCGGACGGCCTGGTCTCGGGCGAAGTCGAGCAGGAGTCCGGTCGCGTCCACATGCCGGGCGGCCCGGCCGGCCAGCCGACCCGGCATGAACTCGGGACCGCCCGGCCAGGTGTGCCTACCGCCCTCGATCCGGTAGAGGACCACGGGAGGCCTGCCGGGCGCCGTCCAGCTCAGCCGCCGGATAGCACCTTCTCCCGCCTCCGTCACCGTCTCGATGGACGGCGCCGGCGTGCAGCCATTGGTGGCGGCCCAGTCCGATGCGAGCGTCTCGGCCGCCACCACCGCGCGGTCGGCTGGTTGGCGAAGGATCCTCGTCGCCCGCCTCCGCGCCATCCAGGCCATACCCCCGGTGGCGGTTCCGCCGGTGTAGGGGACGAGTCGGTCGGCGGAGCCCTCGATGCAGAGCACGGCGGTCGGGCGGACGGGCCGTGGCGAGGCCCGCCGGCTCTCCTCTCGAGCGGTTCCGGCGACGAGAACGACGGCCGTGGTCCCGGCCAGCCCGTGACGGGCCAGGCGCTCGGCGAAGAAGGCTCCGTTGGAGAGTCCGACCAGAACCGTCGCGCCCGGCAGAGCCCTCCCTTCCGAGACGAGCTGATCGATGAGGGCGGAGATGAAGGCCGCGTCGTCGGCGCCGTCCCGGCGGCCGAGGCCGATGTCGTCCCACATCTCCTCCCGGCCCTCGGGGAAGACGGTCGCGAACCCGGCCTCGGGCCCCCGGGTGGCCAGGCCCGTCCAGCTGGCCATGATCCCGCCGTTGATGCCCGAGCCGTGCAGGACCACGAACAGGGGCGCTGGCTCGCGGGCCGGACGCGCCGCCAGCACGTAGGTCCGCTCCATCCCCTGCACTCCGAGTGAGCACCGGCGCGTACCCGGGGGCAGGGATCCTCCCGGTCGACCGGTTGACATCCGGGCCGGCGCTCGAGGCTGGCGATCTCGCACACGTCATTCTCCTCACTCGGCGGGCACGAGAACCGCGCCGGCGAGGGTCCCTTGCGGAGTGCAGCTCGCGCCTCCGGTCCGTCGGCGATCGATTCAGTAACTTGATGATGGTCCGATACGTTATATCATTAAGGACATATCTTATGGTTGCGTCGGATGCGTGACGGTGGTTCGGAGGATCCGCCGGAACCCCCGCGTGGAGGGGAGCGCCGCCGCCGTACTGAAGGAGGAAGGCAGATGGACTACCGGCCCGAGGACGTCGATCCGGTGACGCCGCCGGTCCGAAGCGGAGTCACCTACAACCACCGCGCGATCTCGCTCATCTGGTTCATCGCCGGCGTGGTCGACATCCTGATCACGCTGCGGTTCGTCTGCAAGTTGCTGGGCGCCTCCGAGCTGTCCAGCTTCGTCGCGCTCCTGTACGCGATCACGAATCCGCTGGTCGCACCCTTCCAGGGCATCTTCGGCCAGCCCGCAGCCCGCGGTTCGATCCTGGAGCCGGCCTCGCTGGTCGCGATCGTCGTGTACCTGCTGGTCGCGTGGGGCCTGGTCACGCTGTTCCGGATCTTCTCCCGCCGGCGCTACGCCGCCGGCTCGCGCACCGTCGTCGAGCACGACCTCTAACCCGGACCCGAGCGGCTCTAACGGCGCGCCCGCCTGTCAGTGCGGCAGGTGGGGCAGCGCCAGAGCCAGCATCAACGCCAGGACCATCAGCTGGGCGGCGATCACGCCCGCCACCACCAGCCGGCTGGGATGGGGCCCGACGGAGTCCTCGCGGTGAAGCTGCGCCCAGTCCACCTCCGACATCCGCGACCCGATCGGCGGCGCCTGCGTTCGAAGCCAACGAAGATGCTCCTCGCACCGCTCACAGCGGAGGCCCAGCCAGGCCAGGCCCGTCCCAGGCCCGGGCTGCACCCACTCCACGAGGAGCGCGTCCTCCGGGTGTGGGCAGTTCTCGCTCACGCCGCACAGCCTACGTCCCCGCGCTTCGATTCGCGAGATCGGACAACCTCGCCGGAGGCCGTGGCCGGGCACAGGGGGAAGATCTGGCGACGGCCTACTCTCAATGGTCAGGTGTGTGGCCCGCCGCCGAGGCCGTGCTGGCGCGCCGGCGGCCTCGGAACCGTGAGCAAGGAGGTTCAGGTGGAGAACGAGCGCCAGAACGTGGGCATGCGGGTCATCCGTCGCATCGAGCGTCCACCGGCCGAGGTCGTGGCCGGATTCCAGGATGTCGACAGCACCTTCGTCACCGACGCCATGCACCGCTTCTACGGGATGCACGGCAACATCCGGCCGGCGGCGCCGGGGATGTCCTGCTGCGGGCCGGCGGTCACCGTCCGCGTCGCGCCCGGCGACAACCTCATGGTCTACGCGGCCTTCGAGGTGGCGCAGCCGGGCGACGTCCTGGTCATCGAGTCGCGCGGCTTCACCTCGGTCGCCCAGTGGGGCGACCAGACGTCTCTCGCCGCGCGCAAGCTGGGCCTGGCCGGCGTCGTCATGGACGGCTCGATCCGCGACCTGGACGGGATCGTCGAGGTCGGCTTCCCCGTCTTCTCCCAGCCCGTCGTCGTCCCCAACGGCGCCCTGAAGGACGGGCCGGGCGAGGTCAATGTCCCGGTGGCGGTGGGTGGGGTGCCGGTCCTCCCCGGCGACATCGTGGTGGCGACCTCGAGCGGCGTCGCCGTCGTGCCCCGCGACGACGCCGCGGCGATCCTGACCCGGGCTCGGGCGCTGGTCGACGCGGAGCCGGGCAAGATGGCCAGGATCGAGGCCGGCCGCACCGTTCCCGACGAACTCGAGGGCTGGCTCCGATCCAAGGGCGTGGAGATGGTGGGATGAGCGTGACCATCGCCCCTGGGCCGCTGCAGGACTACGGCTTCCGCATCCTCCGGAAGATCGGAACGCCGGAGAATATCGCCGACGAGGTCGCCCGCCACCTGGTCAGGTCCAACCTCTCCGGACACGACTCCCACGGCGTGATCCGCATCCCCCAGTACCTGCAGCAGGCGGAGCGGGGGGAGCTGGACGCGGCCGGTCGCCCGGAGCTGGTCCGGGAGACCGAGGTCTGCGCCCTGGTCGACGCCCACCGCGGCTTCGGCCACTTCTCGACCGCGTTCGCGATGGACTGGGCGATGGAGCGTGCGCCCCGCCACGGGCTGGCCTCCGTCGCGATCCGTCAGTCCGGCCACATCGGCCGCGTCGGTGAGTACACGGAGCGCGCGCTGGAGCAAGGTCTGCTGGCGATGGCCACGGTCGGCGCCTCCGGCCCTGGCGTGGGCGGGATGGTGTTGTTCGGCGGCACCCGGCGCTACTTCGGGGCCAACCCCTGGTCGCTGGGCGTGCCCGGCACCGACCACCGGTACATGTTCGACGGCTCCACCTCGACCATCGCCGAGGGCAAGGTCAGGGTGGCGCGGGCGAAGGGCGCCGAGCTGCCGCCGGACTGCATCCAGGACAGCGAGGGCCGGCCCAGCCGCGACCCCGAGGCCTTCTACGGGGGCGGGGCGCTGATGCCGCTGGGCGGCGCCGTCGCCGGCCACAAGGGCTACGGGCTGGCGATGGGCTCGGCGCTGTTCAGCGCCCTGGCGGTGATCGACGACCACGACCCGACCCTGATCGGCGCGTCGACCGTCGAGGAGTTCGCCGACCAGCCTCGCGGTAGGGTCGCCGGCGTCTGGTTGCTGGTCCTGGATCCCGCCGCCTTCGGCGACGCGGCCGCCTACCGGGATCTGGTCGAGGAGAACCTGACGGCGGCACTGGAGGTTCCGTCGGCGGAGGGCCACGACGTCCAGCTCCCGGGCGAATTCGAGCTTCGCAACCGGATCGCGCGTGGCGTCGCCGGCATCGAGCTGCCCGACGCCACTTGGCGGGACCTGATCCTCGCCGGCGAGCGACTGGGCGTCTCGCCGCCATCCGGCGAGATGGGTGCCTGACGGCTCCGGATCCCCGGTCCGCTGTCGAGGATGTTGGCCCGCGGGACCCCCGCGCCGATGCGGGCGAGGGTCCCGCCGCCGAATAGCCGCCCGCTAACTTGCGGGCGGACCTGACGAATCGTC